>JAXDQV010000320.1:0-3248 GCA_034667645.1 Chthoniobacter sp. | reverse complement strand
AATAAATGGTCTGATTCTTGTCTATCTGATACCATGGGACGTTTGAGCCGCTGGCCGGGCCCCAGATGAAGTAGTTGTTGATGATGTCGTGGTGGAAGGGCGTGCTGGTATGCGTGGTGTAGCCGGCGGAGTTGTTGTATTCGACGTTGTTGATGAAGATGGTTTCGGTCTTCGCGAGCGGGTTCCGGTTATGCGAATTGGCGAAGATGTTGAAGAACCACGACCATGTGCCGCCGACCGATTCCGAATGACAGCCAAACTGCTGGCCGGTCGGGTTGGCGATGATGCAGTTTTGGAACGTTATGTTACCGACGACGTGCGTGCTGTCGCCGACGCCGTCAATGTTGTTCCACGGTGCGAATTCAAAGGAGCAATGATCGAGGATGGCATTTTTCGCCTGGTAAAGACTCAGCGCGTCATCCCCGCTGCTCGCGGTGTCGCTCCCCGGACGGATGCGAATGTAGCGGCAAATGATATTTGACTGGCCGGCAAATGAAATTTCGCCACCTGTGAACGCGATTCCTCCGCCGGGAGCAGTTTGTCCGGCAATGGTAAGGTTGCCCTTCGCACTCACCGCCGTGACGAGAGCAATGGTGCCGCCTACGTCGAACACGATCGTGCGTCCCGATGAGCTGACGGCATCGCGGAACGATCCGCTGCCGGAATCGTTCAAGTTCGTGACGTGATAAATGCTGCCCCCACGTCCGCCGGTGGCTGTGCCGCCAAAACCCAGTGCTCCTGGAAAGGAACTCAAGGCAAAAGCATGTCCTGCGCCGAGCCAGCTGGCTCCTATGACGCACAAAAACGCGACAGATGATCTAAAACTTGAGAGCGCTTTGGGTCGAAAAGTCGGAGTCATATGGGAGGATCCACCCTCGGATCACATCGCGATCCTCGTCACAGGCGAGTCTCGTGAGACAATTGGGGAGTGCATAATTATTAGCAGCAAATCGTGCCCAAACAAGTTTTGTTGTGCGTCGTAACAACGGCAAATAAGCTGGATGCTACAGGATCGCGAAATGTCGCTTCAATTGCCACCGCGCTCGCTAGAGTGCGCCTTTCCGGGAATCGCCTCTAGCCGGGAAGGTGAACTAGCGCGTCGCTTACCTTAAACGTCAAATCAAGGAGTCACCGACTTGCGTGTGGTGGCCTTGAACTTTTGTTCGCGTTCTGCTATGGCCGCTTGGATCGCTGCAGGGATGATCTGAGTGCCGGGCGCGAGCGGCTCGTATTTATAGGTGGTCGTTAGCTCCCCTTCCTTTACGGCAAGCGGCAGGCGAGTCGCCTCATCAATCGTCGCGATGACCTCCACTTTCAAGCTGTCATAGTTCTGTCGGCGTTCCATGTCTGTCACAACCTCCCTTCCCGTCTCTAATGCTCGAGTCTGGAAAAGGAGATAGCTTTTGTCGCCTTGTTTTTTGATGTCGCTGAAGGTGTCGGCAGAAACCCAGGTGGGCATTGGCAGCGCTTCAACACCACCGGTGGTAAAGGTCAGTTCTTTTGCTCCCGCTCTCATGCTGGCTAAAAGTCCTCCGTTAGTCCATTTCTCTTCTCTCGCGCCATTGGCACGGACAGTTAGCACATGAACCATCGTTCCCATCTTTTCTTCGATGATTATCGCGGCGGAAGGTTTCGCCTTCTCTCCAGGCTTGGCATTTTCCTCAGCCTGGGGACTTTCCCCTGCCTTACTTTCTTCAGGCTTGGCATTTGCGGCCGCCTTGCCCGTGGTGATAATCGTGCACCGTGTGTTATCGGGCATAGGCTTTAACAACGGACCTGGTGGCAACACTGGTCTGGAATTGGCAGCAGCAATATCAGGCGCGGCTGCGTGAGCTTGCAGCGAGACGCAGGCGGCGCTTACGACACAGGAAATAAGGAGCTTTTTGATTGTTTTATTCTTTTATGATTTCCAGCTGTTTGTCGATGACTTGTCCGGTGAAGCGATCAATAGCGACGTGCAACCAGTAGCGTTGCTCGCCTTCAACGACAAACCTTTTTGGATCGCTGGTTAGCTGAGGATAGCGTCCAGTCTGCGCGATGACATCTATCATCAGGTTCCATACGCGCGTCTGGCCGGTAGCTGACAACGCGCGCAAGGTGGCATCCGCATAGCGAGTAATGGTGGCATTCGTGTCCGAAACGAGGAGGCCAGTCCCGCTCGCGGTATATCGGTTATCAACAAGATCAGCGATGAAGCCATCGTAGGATCTGGGGCTGATGATCGGATTGCTCGCGTTGCCGGAGATGCCCGTCAGACCAGCATCACTCACCCATTTTCCCACAAGTTCACTCGCGTTCGTCAGCGGTTGAGGCTTACCCATGTTAATGCCAGCCGCGGGTCCGACTGTGGTTCTTTTCACTAATTCCGCCGCAACCTTTTCCGCCAGTGAGTTCGCTCCTCCGGCGATCGTTGTCGTGCCAGCATTCCATTCATCCTTGTAAGCCCCTGCGATGATCGCCTGGAGCACTGGCGCCTGGCGGGTGTTCAAGTTCACTTTGCCGGCTACCAAAGCGTTGGCATCATCGGTGTCATTGATGCAAAAGACATCCAGAAGCGCCGAGTCGCCGCTTTCAGGCATGTTGAAGTTCAGGTTCTTCCACGGCGTGCCGGAGAAGGTGTAGCCCAGCTCGCCCACTGTGCGGAACGGGCGATTCAGAATCATCGGGCGGCTGTTGCTTTGGGCAAGACGGGTAACGCCGCCCGCATTTGCTGCTGTCATTGGCAGGCCCTCATTGGAAGTTGCTTCCGGCCCATTGGATGCATAAGGCACCAGCCCGCCCATCGCGCGTCGCACTACACCGTCAGGGTCGGTGTAAAACTGCGCGGCATTGGACGGCCCGGGAGGAAGGCCAAGGTTAGTCTCGAGCGACTCGTTATCATCTCCGATCATCTTATTGTTGCGGCGGGCAAATGGATTGTTCTGGGAAAATGCTCCAGGGCGGCACATGTGGTTCCCGGTGACAGTGCCTAAGGTCACATTGTCGTAGGTGGCAAAACGCCCGCTGGTCCCGGCATCCTGCGATCCTGGATTCCACCCCATGGTGGTCGGAAAAACGCCCTTAGGGCACATAAAGGAAGATCCGTCACTGGTTCCGTTGCGCAGAGCCATCGTAATCCCTTTGGTAGCATCAATCCAGCCATTGGTATATGCCACTTTATTCGCACCCCCAGTGCGGGTGGCAACATCCGAGCCATAGGGAGGCCAGTCCCACCACCGGACGTCGGCGCCGTTACTCTTGCCGTTATT
>JAXDQV010000319.1:0-4884 GCA_034667645.1 Chthoniobacter sp. | reverse complement strand
CGGCTGACGCACCGTTATCTCGACCTGCGCCGCGGGCGAATGGCGCAGAATCTGAAGACACGGCACCGGATCACGAAGACAACGCGGGATTATCTCGATGCAGCGGGGTTCCTGGAAATCGAGACGCCGATCCTGAGCAAGAGCACGCCGGAAGGGGCGCGGGATTTCCTCGTGCCGTCACGGCTCACGCCGGGCGCCTTTTACGCGCTGCCGCAGGCGCCACAGCAGTATAAGCAACTGCTGATGGTGGGCGGGCTCGACAAGTATTTCCAGATCGCGAAATGCTTTCGCGACGAGGACCTGCGCGCCGACCGGCAGCCGGAGTTTACGCAGATCGACATCGAGGCGTCGTTCGTGGAGCCGGAGGATATCTACACGCTGGTCGAGGGACTTCTGCGCGACATTTTCAAGGTGGCCAAAGGCGTGGAAATCCCGACGCCGTTCCCGCGACTGACCTACGCCGAGGCGCTGAACCGCTACGGCAGCGACAAGCCGGACACGCGCTTCGGGATGGAGATCGTCGATCTCGGCGAAGTGTTTGCGCAGAGCGCGTTCAAGGTCTTTCGCGGCGCGCTCGACGCGGGCGGCGTGGTGAAGGCGATCAACGCGAAGCAATTCGCCAGTATCACAACGGGACAGATCGAGGAGCTGACAGAGACGGCGAAGACCTTTGGCGCGAAAGGGCTGGCTTTCATCAAGGTCGAGAACGGCGAATGGAAATCGCCGATCGTGAAATTTTTCACCGACGCGGAAAAAGCGGCGCTGACCGCGCGGCTGAAGATCGAGGAAGGCGACCTGATTTTATTCGGCGCGGACAAATGGGAGGTCGCGTGCGAAGTGCTCGGCCGCATCCGGCTGCGCGTGATGGAAACGCAGCGGGGGCAGAAACGCGCCGGCCGCGTTTTGCCCGGAGAAGCTTTGCCAGCGCACCTTCACGACGATTTCGACGACAAGCTGAACTTCCTGTGGGTGGTGGATTTCCCGCTGCTCGCCTACTCCACCGAGGAGAACAAATGGAACGCGGTGCATCATCCCTTTACCCGCCCGCATGCGGATGACAGATCGCTGCTGGAGGAGAAACAATACGCGAGCGTGCGCGCGCAGGCTTACGACGTGGTGCTGAACGGCGTGGAGATCGGCGGCGGCAGCATCCGGATTCACGAGCAGGAGCTGCAGGCGCAGATGTTCGAGGTGCTCGGCGTTTCGGCCGAGCAGCAGAAGGCGATGTTCGGGCATTTGCTGAAGGCTTTCAGCTTCGGCGCGCCGCCGCACGGAGGAGTGGCCCTCGGGCTCGATCGCCTCGTGATGCTGATCTGCGGGACGGAATCCATCCGCGACGTGATCGCGTTTCCGAAGAACAATCGCGGCGTGGACCTGATGTCGCAATCGCCCGCGGAGGTTGATTTCAAGCAGCTTCGCGAGCTTTACGTGCAGAGCACGGCGAAGAAATCGTAGCGGAACGCCTTCGCAGGAGGCAGGCATCGGATCGCGCAGCGTCGCGCGATTTAAATACCGATGGGAAAAGCTGCCACGCTCGACGTCGAAGGCCGGAAGATCCCGGTCTCGAATCTCGACAAGGTTTTATATCCGGAGGCCGGCTTCACGAAGGGGGATGTGATTAACTATTACATCCGGATCGCGCCGGTGCTGCTGCCGCACGTGAAGAATCGCGCGCTGACCTTGAAGCGCTACCCGAATGGCGTGAACGGGATGTTTTTCTACGAAAAGAATTGTCCGGCGCATCGTCCACCGTGGGTGAAAACCGCGCCGATCTGGAGCGAGGGAAATCAGCGGACGATGCATTACTGCCTCGCGCAGGATCTCCCGACGCTGGTCTGGGCGGCCAACCTCGCCGACCTCGAACTTCATCTTTCGCTCGCCTGCGCGCGCAAACCAGAGCGCCCGACGTTTCTGGTTTTCGATCTCGATCCGGGCGCTCCCGCGGACATCGTAAAATGCTGTCAGGTCGGGGTTTGGCTGCGGGAGCGGTTGACGGCAGATGGATTGGAAAGCTACGCGAAGACCTCCGGATCGAAGGGGCTGCAGATTTACGCTCCGTTAAACACCAGCGTAACATTCGACCAGACGAAGGAATATGCGCGCCATCTCGCCGAACAGCTCGAACGCGAGCATCCCGGCGACGTCGTTTCAAAAATGCTGAAGACGCTGCGAAAGAATAAAATCCTCGTGGATTGGAGCCAGAACGATGAGCACAAAACCACCGTCTGCGTTTATTCGCTGCGAGCGAAACAGCAGCCCACGGTCTCCACTCCAGTCACGTGGGACGAGGTCGAGAACTGCCTCAAAAAGAAGAAGGCCGATCTGCTCACCTTTACCTCCGATCAAGTGCTGAAGAGGATTGAGAAGCATGGCGACCTGTTCGCGCCGGTGCTTTCGCAAAAACAAAAACTGCCGAAAACGTGAGCGACCTCAGCCCGGACGCTGATGCTCGTGCAGATATTCGCTGAGGCTTTTTGCGAGCGTGACAAAGTCCGACGGGATCATGAGCACCGTCGTGCTGTTATTCTCCGCACCGATTTCTGAAAGCATCTGCATGCGCCGCAACTCCAGCGCCGCCGGATTTCCCGCCATCTGCTCGGAAGCCTGCGCGAGTTTTACCGACGCCTCCAGCTCCGCTTCCGCCTTGATGATTCTTGCCCGCTTTTCGCGAATGGCTTCGGCCTGCATCGCCATCACCTGCTGCATCGCCTCCGGTAGTTCCACGTCCTTCATCTCAAACCGCTCAACCTCCAAGCCCCACGCCTCCGTCGAAGGCGCAATCCCTTCGCGGAGCAGCGCGTTGATCTGATCACGCTTTTGCAAAACCTCGTCGAGATCGTGCTGGCCGATAATGTTGCGCAGGCTGGTCAGTGCCAGTTGATACACCGCCACGCCCGCGTTGTTGACGGCAATCACCGACTTCGCGGCGTCGGTTATTTTATACCAAAGCACTGCGTTGACTTTGATGGTCACGCTGTCGCGCGTGATCGTTTCCTGCTGCTCCGCCGAAATGGTGGAAGTGCGAATGTCGATGTTCACCCAACGCTCGATGCCCAGAGGAATGATCCAGAACAAACCCGGCCCGCGCACCCCGGTGAAGCGTCCCAGTCGAAAGACGACACCGCGTTGATACTCCTGCGCGACGCGGAGACCAGAGAGGAGAACGACGAAAATGATCGCTGCGAAAATCAGCATGCCCGGAGTCTAGCCGGACGTCGCGTGCGGACAACGTTGTAAAACGTCGGCCAAAAACAACTACCCTGCCGGCTTCTCGCGCACCACTTCGCGCGGATCCTTGTCGTCGCGCATCCCGAGGAATGCCGGGTGGCGCAAACCGGCGTCCCGCGTCCATTCCGTGAAGCGCACCTGACAAACGAAGCGCGGCTCGATCCACGTGCAGCGTTTCATCTCCGCGTTCGTAATCCCCTGCCCCCAGCGGCCGCTCCGTTTCGTGGGGAGATTCACGAAAGGACAGCTCTCCCGGCGCTCGCTCGCGAAGCGCCGGTGCAGTTCGCGCAGTAGTTTCTCGCTGAAGCCAGTGCCGACTTTGGCGGTAAAAACCAGCTGCTTTTTTTCGTAAAAGCCGACGAGCAGAGCGCCGAAGAATTTCCGCGCTCCTTGCGGAGCGGTGTAACCTCCGATCACGAACTCCTGCTCGTTGGTCACTTTTAGTTTCACCCACGACCCGCTGCGTTTCCCGATTTCGTAAAGCGAGTCGCTCCGTTTTCCGATCACGCCTTCCAGTCCGCGTTGTTTTACTTCCGCCAGCAGTTTGTGCACGTCGCCGCTGAGGCTGGCGGAAAAGCGGATGCTTTCCGGCGCGTCGCCCAGCAGTTTTTCGAGCGCCGCCTTCCGATCCGTCAGCGGCAGCGAGGCAAGGTTTCGTCCGTCGAGGTTGATGAGATCGAAGGCGTAGAAGCAGATCGGCGGCTGCTCTTCGTTCATTTCGTAGGCTTGCAGCAACTGGAAGCTCGATCGGCCCTGCTCATCCAATGCCACGATTTCGCCATCAATCACGGCGTTCTCCACCCGGAGTCCCTGCACGGCTGGAATCAGATCGGGAAACTTCTTGCTGAGATCCTTGTTATTGCGCGAGAGAAGCTCGACCGTTTGGCCGCGCTTGATCGCGAGTGCGCGGAAGCCGTCGAACTTCAGTTCGTAAATCCATCCCTCGCCCGCCGGGGGCGCGTCGGCGAGTTTCGCTTTCATCGGCTCCACAAAGGCCGGTTTCGTCCGAGGCAGATTTTTGGATAAAGAAGGCAGGAAGGCAGGAAACGAAGTTGCGGATTTTTTCGCGCGAACGAGTGGAATCTTCTTCCTGCTTTCCGGCTTTCCTAATTCCTTCATTTTCCCGCGAATGTTTTCCTTAAACGGTCTCCCGGACGTATCTTGCTTTCGGTTCGACTGCCATTCCGCGTCTCTTTCCGCGGCAATTCGCGCCATCGTCCGACCAGAGAGCACCGACTCGTCGTCGCGCTTCTTGCTGATGGCGTGAATCGCTTCTCCGCTTTTCAAAAGCAGCCACGCGTTTTCCTCCCGGGCGTTTTTGATCGCGATGAGCGTCCATTCGCCATCGAGCTTTTTGCCGCGCAACGCGAAGTGGAGCTTGCCTTCCGCCAGGTCTCGCGCCGGGTTCGGGCTGCCCATCGGCTCCCACGTCCCGATGTCCCACACCATCACCGTGCCGCCGCCATACTGTCCTTTCGGAATGATCCCCTCGAAGCGCGCATAGTCGAGCGGGTGATCTTCCACGTGCATCGCGAGACGGCGATCCCCCTTGGCGAACGGCACTCCTTTGGGCACGGCCCAGGACTTCAAAACACCATCGAGCTCCAGCCGGAAATCGTAATGCAGTCGCGACGCGTCGTGCTTCTGGATGACAAA
>JAXDQV010000318.1:0-24445 GCA_034667645.1 Chthoniobacter sp. | reverse complement strand
CTCGGGGCGATGTGCGGCATTCCGATCCCATGAAAGCGTGGGTTTCCAAAATGCTGAGCGAAGGCGACGGAACGCCTTCGGTGAAACGAGTGCTCTTTGCGCTCTCCGTTGCCGGCTGCCTCTCCTTTACCGCCGGTCACATCGTGGCGCACCGCGGGCTCGATAGCGCCGCGATCGATCTCGCCAAAACCACCCTTTTGACCACCGGCACCGCTTACGGCGTCGGCCGGATCACGGAGGCGACTGAGAAGAAATGAGGACGCTCTGCATCCTTAACTCCGGGCACGGCGCGCAAAGCGAAGTAGTCCAGCTCGATGACGGCCGCGTGGAATTTACGGCCGATGCCGACATCGATGCCGATGGCGCTGCGCGCGCTTACAATCCTCAGAACACGGGGCTCGACGATCTGCGCAACGCTCGCAACGGAAGCGAATGGTGCGGCCTGGCTCTCGATTCTCACGGCCGGCCTTTCATTCAAGGCCCGGACGATCCCGCGCCTGGCTTTTACATTTCCACGAGCGCGCTGAAAATGCCTGGCTTCGCCAATGGCGATCCGCGGCGCGAAGTCGATGCCGAGCATGTGCCTTTCATCGTCGTCTCTCCGCTCATCCGGACTCGCGCCGCCGGCGTGGTCCTCGGCTGCAAAGCGCGTGTGACCAATCTACGCAACGGCCGTTCGGTCGAGGCCGTCGTGGCCGACATCGGACCGCGAACCAAAATTGGCGAGCTTTCCATCGCCGCGGCGAAAGCGATCGGAGTGCCGAGTTCGCCTCGAAACGGTGGCGAGGAAGAGTGCGTGATTAAATACGAGCTTTGGCCTGGGCAGGCGGTGACCATTGCCGGCACGCAGTATCCGCTGCAACCGGCGTAAAGAAATGTCGCGTGCCAAAAGACACCCGCTGGCCCGTTATCTCGTTTCTCATCCGCGCGAATCCGCTGCAGCTTTGGCTTTGATTCTTCCGCCTCCCCGGCAAAGCAGCGACACGCAGCCCGCGGATTCTGTCACGTTTTTGTCACGTGCTGTTTAACAGTTCGTTAAACCCGTCTCTGTAAAACGTGGTCGGGCTGGCGGGATTCGAACCCGCGGCCTCCTGCACCCGAGGCAGGCGCTCTACCAAGCTGAGCCACAGCCCGAAAGTTGAGGGCAGAAAACTAGCACGGCCCGTTTTTCGGTCAACGCTGCAATTGCGCATCGGCGGTCGAACGCGATGCAGGGCGCCCAACTGCGAAGTGCGCGTTACGCTCCGCCGAGCGTCGGTGGCGGCACCGTCATCGGGCGAACTCGCGGAAGGCTGCGCGCTTCATCGCGCTCGCGCGAAACTTCGGCCAGCTTCTCCAGCGCCTCCTCTTTTTCACGCTCGATTTGCGCATAGCGTTTCGAGAGCTCTTCGAGCTCTTTGGCACGCGAATCGTGTTTTGTTTTCGCGCCCGCGGTTCCCTTCCGCGCCCCGCTTTCGGACACATCTCCCGTGTGGCTGCGTTGCTCTTCCAGTTCTTCACGCAGCTGCGCGATCTCCGCGTCACGCTCCTGCATCAGCGCGTTGAAATTTTCGGTCACGGTGTGAATCTCGAGCTTCTTCTCCCGTTTGAGCGCCGAGACTTGATCACGCAATTCCGCGAGGCGCTGCCGTTCGGCGGCGACCGCACTTTCCTGCTGCGTTTGCGCACCGCGGGTCCTGGCGACCTCAGTTTCTTTTTCGCTGATCAATTGATCGCGCGCACGGATCAGCGCATCGATTTCCTTTTGTTTCTCGGAAACGGCTTGCGCGATTTTCTTCGAGTCGTCCTTGGTGCGTGACACCTTGTCGAGCTGCACCCGCAGGTCGCCGAGTTCCTGGATGTAATTCTGTTTGATCGTGTCGAGTTTCTCGTCGTGCTCTTTCTTGTATTGCGCGAGCCGTTCGACTGCCTCGGCGCGCTCGCGCTCGCTCTCGTGCCGCTGCGACCAAAGGGCGGCGACTTCCTCCTGATGATCTTTCGCGGCGCTTTCCACCGTTTCCTTGAAGTCTTGTTGCAGCGTGGTGAGCTCCCCGAGCGCCTTCTCTTTTTCGCGCGCGAGCTGGCTGGAGGTGGCGCTCAGCGCTTCGACGCGCTTTTTGAAATCGTGAGTCAACGCGTCCATGTCAGCGTGTTGTTCCTCCGTATTCTTCGCCATTTCTGCCAGCAATTCCTCGCGCTCTGCCGTCATGCGCGCGCGTTCGGCAGCGAGCGCTTCGCGTTCGGACTTCGCGGCCTGAAGTTGCTTTTTCTGCTCTTCGCGCAAACGGGCGAGCGCCGTCGCTCCCTTTTCGCGCTCCGCTTCCAGCGCCTGTTGGGCCGCTTCCTGTTCTGCACGCAAATTCGCCACTTCGGCCAGCGCCTGTTCCTTTTCGCTTTCGATGCGTTTTGCGTTTGCGTCGAGCGCGGCCATTCGTTTTTCGAAGTCAGCGCGCAACGCCTCGCTCTGCTCGCCGGCTTCGGCTTCGGCTTGGGCAAAGTCCGCGGCAAGTCGCTGGCGTTCTGCGGAAATCTCCTGCTGCAGTTTTTCCTGCTCCTCCGCCGCCGCAGCGCGTTGCGCGGCCGAATCGTCGCGCGTTGCCGTCAACTCGCCCATCACCGCGTTGCGCTCCTCGAACACATTGTAGAGCTGCTTGCTGAGCGCATCGGCTTGTTCCTTCGACTCCTTCCGCAGTTCGCGCACCTGTTTGATCGCCTTCTCGCGTTCCGCAGCCAGCGTGTCGCGCTCCTTCATCAAAAGCTCCAGGTTCTCGTCCCTTGCGCGCAGCGCGTCCGACTCGTCCCGCAGTTGCGCGGCGAGCGCTTCTTTTTCCCGGGCAAACGCAGCCAGCTCTTCCCGCGCGGCGTCGAGGTCGCGCTGCACCTCGGCCGCTGCCGCCTCGTTCTCGCGCAGGATGGTATCGCGTTCCTCCTTCAATGCGGCGACGCGCGCCGCATTGGCTTCCGCCGCCGACGCAAGTTCCCGCTCATGGATTTCCTCTCGCGCCTGCAGTTCCTGTCGCGCTGCCTCCAGCGCGCGCTGCACCTCTGCGTGGGCCGCTTCCGTCTCGCCGAGAATGGCATCGCGCTCCTGTTGCACCGCGAGGAAGCGCTTCGCATGCTCGTCAGCCGCCGTCTTGAGCTGCTTCTCAAATTGCGCCGATTTCTTTGCCAGCTGCTCCGCGGCTTCCTCGTGCGCCTGCGCGATCGCATCGCGCTCTTCTTCAAGTGCCGCCGAGCGCGTCGCGTGCGCATCGCTGATTTCTTTGAGTTGCTTCTCGAGTGCCGCCACGGCCGCTTCCTTGTCGCGCAGCAGCTCATCCCGCTCATGCTGTAATCCGATCGCGCGCTTGGCGTGTTGATCGGCGGCAGCCTTGAGCTGCATTTCAAATTGCGAAGCCCCTTTCGCGAGCTGCGCAGCGGCTTCGTCTCGCGCCTTCGTGAGCGCTTCGCGCTCGTCCGCCAGATTTGCCAGTCGCAGCTTCAATTCGTCCGCTTCTTTCGCGAGCTGCTCGCGTTCGCCAAAGGCTTCCCCAAGCTCGGTGTGGTGACGTTCCTCGAGGGCTGCAGCCTGCGCTTGGTGGTCCTCCAGCGCCTTCGCCAGCCGCGCCACCGCTTGATCGCGCTCGGCCGCAACTCCAGCCCGCTGATCGTCGAGCGATTCCAGCTCCTTTTCCAGCGCCGCAATCTGCCGTTCCCGCTCATCGCTGCTCTGGGCCATCTCCGCCCGCGCCCGGTCGCGCTCTTTGGTGACATTCTCCAGTTGCTGGGCGAGACCGCCGAGTTCCTCCTCATGCGCTTCCGCAGTTTGGGTAAATCTTGCAGCGAGCTGCTCGCGTTCGCGCGCGAGGGCGTCGCGCTCGTTCCGCACCGCCGCCATTTGTTTCGCGAAATCTTCACGATGCCCGCCCAGCGCCTTTAGCTGCGATTGCAACTCGGCCCGCAGCGCGTCGGCCTCCTGCTGGAAGCGTTCGTTTTCCGCCGCGTGGCGCGCCGCGGTCTCGTCGCGCTCTTGAATGACGGCGTAGAGCTGCTGGCTGAGCTGATCCACCTGGCCTTTGTAGTCGCTCCGGACACGGCCGAGTTCCGCGCGGATCTTGTCGCTCTGTGAATTCGCGAGGGAGAGGTGTTGCTCGTGCTCGGCTTTTTCCTCGGCGAGTGCGGTGGCGAATTGCTCCCGTTCCGACAGCGCCGTTCCGAGAGCCTGCTGGTGCTCCGCGGTCGCTTTCTCGAAGCGCGCGCGAAGGTCATTGTATTCGCCCCGCGACAAGTCGCGCTCCGACATAATCACGCCGAAACGATGCTCGTCGTTCTCCTGCGTCGCTTTCAGCTCGGCGGTCAATTTCTCGTTTTCGCGCACCAGCGCCTCACGGCTCTCTCTCGCGGCGGCGAGCATTTCCTCGTGCTCGTCACGGAAAGCATTCATCTCCCGGTCATGCTGGTCGCGCAGACTGGCGGCTGCATCCGCCGCCCGCTGGGCTTCCGCAGCGAAAGCTTCGCGCTGCTGCTGGTGCTCGGCGTTCGTGTGGGCGAGATCCTCGGAAAGTTTGTCCGTCTCGCGCAGCGCCGCGTCGCGCTGGCCGGCCACCATGGTCATTTGCCGGCCGGACTCTGCACGCAACGCATCCATCTGGCGGAGATGATCCTGCTGCAATGCCTCCAGATGTTTTTGGTATTCGTCGTTGGATTTTGCGAGCGCCTCGACGAGCTGACCTTTTTCCGCGGTCACTTCGTTGCGCTGACGGGTGACAAATTCCACCTGTTCTTTGTGCTCCGCGGCCAGCGCCCGCAGCTTCGCCTGATGGTTTGCGTCCAGCGCGTCGAGCTGACCACGCTGATCCTGCGACAGCATGCCGAGCTGTTTCTTGTGCTCCTCGCGTGTGCGGGCGAGTTGCGCCAGCGCATCGTCGCGCTCGCGCTCAAAGGCGGTGCGCTGCTGCGCAAAAAGTTCGGCTTGCTTGTGATGCTCGGCCTGCTGCATCCCGAGCATTTTCCGGTGCGCCTCGGCGAGCGACTCGACCTGCTGCTTGTGCTGAAGACGGGCGGCTTCGAGGTTCTCGGAAAGCTTGTCGCGCTCCTCAGTCAGCTCGTCGCGATGGGCGGAAAGCGCCCCGAGCTGGCGCGCGAAATCCGCCTTCAATCCGGCGAGCTGTTTCTCGTGCGTCTCAAGCGCCTGGCTGAGCTGGAAGGAAGCCGTGTCGCGTTCGCGCATCACGTCGTCGCGCTGCTGGGTCAGCGATGCAACGTGCTCCTGCGAATCTTCGGACATCGAACGCAACGCCGCTTCGTGCCGCTCGTTGAGCACGGCCGCGTGCTTCGCATGCTCATCGCGCAATGCCGCCAGATCGTGCTCGTGTTCTTCCCGGGTGCGCACGAGCAGTGCGTTGAGACCTTCTTTATCAATGCCGAAAGTCTCGCGTTCCTTGGCAAAAGTTTCCGCCTGCGCGGCGAGGTTCGAGTGCATCGCCTCGATCTCCAGCGCGTGTTTCTGCGCGAGCGCTTCGGACTGTTTCGCAAAGTCCGCCGCCACCGCATCGAGCCGCACTTTTTGCTGCTCGGCCGCAAAGCCCAGCTCGGATTTGTGCGTCTCGCGCACCTGCGCGAGTTGCGTGGCGATCTGGTCCCTCTCGCGCTCCACCTGCGCGCGCTGCGCGTTCAATTGCTCGACTTGCGTCGCGTGTTCGGCGTCTCCCCGGGCGATTTGTTCCGCGTGCTTCTGCGCCAGCGCATCCATCTGCCTGCGCTGGTCGCTCGCGAGCGAATCGATTTGTTTCTTGTGGGAAAATGCGAGCTGCCCGAGCTGTTGCCGGCCTGCGTCCTGCACGGCGGCGACCGCTTTTTTGTGATCTTCGCGTTCCTGGGCGAGCAACGCGAACGCCTGCTCTTTCGCCTGCGTCAGCGCTTCGCGTTCCTGCACATGCTTCAGCGTCAGCGCCTCGAAACTTTCGCGTTGCCTGGCGTCGAGCGCCGCGAGTTGCTCGCTGTGTTGTTGCGTGAGGGTTTCCGCCTGCTGATGCGCGTGCTGCTCGGCGTCGCGAAGGGCGGCACGATGGTCGGACTGCACTTGCGCCAACTGCGCGAGCGCGTCCGCCTTTTCCCGCGCCGCCACGGTGCGCTGCTCGTGATGAACCTGCCGCAGTGATGCAATCTGGGCCTCGTGGTCCAAGGTCAGGGTCTGGACCTCCTCCCGATGTTTTTGCGTGACTTCGTCGAGCTGCTTTTGCGCCGCTGCCTCAGCCGCGGAGAGCGCATTGCGGTGCTCTTCGCGCGTCTGGGCGAGCAGGGCGTAAGCGCCTTCCTTCTGCTGCGTGAGCGCTTCGCGTTGCTCGTTAAATTTCTGCGTGAGCGCTTCGATCTGCAGCTTCTGGTCGGCCGCGAGCGCCTCGATCTGCCGGCGATGCGATTGCGTCTGAGCCTCCGCCTGCAACCGCGCTCTTTCCTGCGCTTCGGTCAGCGCTTTTTTGTGATCCTCGCGCGACTGTGCAAGCTCGCGAAGCACGTGCTCTTTTTCACGCACGATTCCGTCACGCTGGTCGCGCGCAGTTTGAAGCTGCCGCTGGTGCTCTTCCCTCAGGAGATTGATTTCCTGGCCATGCTGGACAGAGGTGGCCGCCAGTTTCTCACGATGCACCTGTCCGAGCGCATCGAGCTGCCGCTTCATTTCCGCGCCGGCCGCCACGAGCGCTCCCTTGTGCTCTTCGCGCGCCTGGCCGAGCTGCGCCACCACGCGTTCCTTTTCAGAATGAACGTTGGCGCGTTCCTGATTCAGCGCCGCGACCACCTTTTCATGATCGGCGCGAATCGCGGCGGCCTCCCGCGCGTGATCGGCATTCAAGCCCTCGATGTGTTTTTGATGTTCGCCCGCGAGAGCTTCGAGGCTTTGCTGATACTCGCGCCGCACGCCTTCGACGTGGTTTTTGTGAACCTCCTCGGCCGCCACGAGCTGCGCGGCGATCTTCTCGCGCTCTGCGATGACCTGCTCCCGCTGATCGTTCAAAGACTCGACGTGCCGGGCGTGGTCGGCGGTCAGCAATTCGATCTGCTTCTGGTTTGAATCAATCTCCTGCGCGAGCTTGAAGGAAAGCGAATCACGCTCGCCGAATGCGCTGTCGCGCTCGGTGCTGAGGTGGTCCGCCTGCTTTTTGTGCTCGGTGGTGAGCGCCTCGATCTGCTGCCGGTGTTGTTCGTTGATTGATTCGAGCAGCCGCTTGTGATCTTCGCGCGTCTGCGCGAGCTCGGTCGAGGTGGCGTCGCGCTGGCGGACGACCTCCTCGCGCTGCTCGCTCATCGCGGCCACGCGCTTGGCATAATCGTCGGTGAGCGAGGAGATGTGCTTGCGCTGATCGACCAGGAGCGCCTCGACCTGTTTTTGGTGATCTTTTTCCGCCTCGACCAGTTCGATGGCGAGCGCTTCGCGTTCGCGATTGACGTCGTCGCGCAGACGGTTGAGCGAGGCGATCTCGGTCTGGTGCTCGGCGCGCAAAGCAGAGAGCTGTTTGGCAAAACCGGCATTCAGCGCCTCGATCGCTTTTTTATGTTCGTCGCGCGTCTGGCGGAGCTGTGAGCTGGCGACATCCCGCTCGCGCGCCGCGTCGTCGCGCTGCTGCGTGATCGTGTCGAGCTGGCGTTTGTGTTGCTCGCGAGCGTGCGCCAGCGCCGTATTCAAGCCGTCGCGATCCTTCGACAAGGCGTCCCGCTGCTGGATGATCGAGTCGAGCGTCTTTTTGTGATCCTGCGACATCGCGTCGAGCTGCCGTTTGTAATCGGCGGTCAGGTTCCGCACGTGCAACGCCTGGTCTTCGCGTGCCTGCGAGAGTTGCGCGCCGATGTGATCGCGGTCCTGCAGTGCCTGGGTGCGTTCGTGCATGAAGGCTTCGACGCGTTTTTTATGTTCGAGCCGCAGCGCTTCGATCTGTTTCGCGTGCTCGCCCGAGAGCGACTTCAGCTGCTTGTTGTAGTCCTCGCTGAGCGTCTCGATCTGCTTCTTGTGCGACTGGCGCAAAAGCTCGCCCTGCTTCTTGTATTCCGCCTTCGCCTGCGCCATCTCGGACGTGACGGCGTCGCGTTCGCGGATCGCGTTGTCGCGCTCCCAAGTGTAAGTCTTGAGCTGTTTCTTCTGCTCGTCGATCGAGTCGTTGTAACGCGAAAGCGCATCGTCCTTTCCTTTCACCACCACGTCGCTGCGCTGCAGCGCGGAGTGGAGCTCCTTGTCGTGCGTCTCTTTTATCTGATGCAGTTGATCGATGAGCTGGTCCCGCTCGCGGGCGATGTTGTCGCGTTCGATGCGCAGATTTTCCTGCTCGGCGTGTTCGGAATCGATCCGCTGGTTCAGCAGTCCGATCGCGTCTTCCTTGTCTTTGAGCTGCGCGTCTTTTTCGTGCACCAAGGCATCAAGCCGCGCCCGTTCCATTTCCTCATCGCCGCGCGGAGAGGCGTCGCTTTGCGCCGCGAGCTGCTGCTTGAGCTGCGCGAGTTCGCCGAAGAGCGATTCGCGCTGCTTGAGCGCCGCATCGCGCTGCTTCGTGAGCGCGTCGATCTGCGCCGCCGCGCCGACCAGCCGCTTCGAGACCTCCTCCCGGGCCCGCAGCTCGGCTTCGCGCGAGCTTTTCTCCATCTGCACGGCCAGCATTTGGTCGCGAACACTCTTCGAGCGCTCGATGGCATTTTGATCCGGCAGATTCTGAAAAACTTCCGTCAGCGGAAGCGGAATGCGGCGCGTGTCATTGGCCGGGAAAAGTCCCTTCAGATCTTGCGGCAGCGCCGCGATAAATTCGCCCATCGAAATCTCGACCTTGCCCGTGGAAAGCTGCGGCTCCAGCAGCTCGAGCGGGAAACGCACCTGCAGATCTTCGCTCACCGGATGCGTCACGTTTTTCTGCAGCTCGGCCGGGAGCCCCGCGAGGATGGCGACGAGATTCAGCTGAATTTCTGCGCGGGCAACCCCTTCGAAGCCGCCGTTGATTTCCGCCGATTCGCCGGCGTTTCCATTCTCCGGGTTCAGCGAAGGCCTCCGCGGCGGGAACATTTCCGCCGCACGCGGGAGTCCGATGGGGCGAGGCTTGATCTGCTCGCGACCCTCGCCGGGTTTGGGCATTTGTCCGAAAACTTTCTGCCACGGAAACAGCACGTCCACGTCGTCTTGTTCATTCTCGGCGGCCTTGAAAACTTCCGGGCAGGCTTTCGCCAGCCGCGAAAGCGGCATCGTCGTTTTTCCGCTGGCGATTTCGCCCGAAAGTTCGCTGACGCGGAAGCGGACTGGCTGTTTCGGATCGTGCGGGCCAGGCTTTAAATACTGCGGCGGGACACGCTGCAGAACGTCGCCCAGATCGAGCACGATTTCCTTGTCCGGCAGCGCCGTTTCGTTGTTTCCCATGTCAGATTGGAGTGTGCGTTCAGTGGCAAGGTCGATAAGAGGAGAAAATCAGCCCGTAAGAAAGCATTAAGCGCGGCGGCGTCAAGGTTTTGACCGAACCAGTCCCGACCGCTCCCGAATTCGCTCCAAAGCCCACTGCGCATGCTCGGCAATCAGCGGTTCCGGATCGTTCGCCGCATGCTCCAGCGACGGCAAATCGCGCGGTGTGCCGACGTTGCCCAGAGCCACGCAGACGTTGCGTAAAAACCCGCGCCGCTTGATCCGTTTGATCGGGGAGTGGCGGAAGAGGGTGCGGAATTGCTCATCGGTCAGCGCGAGGTAATCCGCCAGCGACATCCCGGCGGTGGCTTCGCGCGCGGCAAAGGCGCTCTCCCGCGAAACTTGCGCGAAGCGATTCCACGGGCACGCGTCGAGGCAGTCGTCGCATCCGTAAATCCGGTCGCCGAGCAGCGGGCGGAGCTCGGTCGGGATGCTCCCTTTCAGTTCGATCGTGAGATAGGAAATGCAGCGCCGCGCATCCAGTTGGTGCGCCGAGGTAAGCGCGCCGGTCGGGCACGCATCGAGGCAGCGCGTGCATTTGCCGCATCGGTCCGGCTCCGGCGCGTCGGGCTCGATTGCCAGCGTGGTCAGGATTTCCGCGAGGAAAAACCACGTGCCGAGCTGGCGGTTGATCAACATCGTGCTCTTGCCGTGCCAGCCGGCGCCGGCTTGCGCAGCGATGTCTCGCTCGAGGATCGGGCCGGTATCGACGTAGCATTTCTGCACGCCTCCGTGTCCGGCCAAAATTGCGTCGAGCTCGCGCAGTTTGCCTTCGATGATCGGGTGGTAATCATTGCCCCAGGCGTAGCGCGCGATTCTTCCCGCCTCTGCCGTCCGCGTTCCGGGAGTGAAATAGCTCATCCCCAGCACCACCACCGAGCGCGTGCCGGGCAGCACGAGTTGCGGATCGGTGCGGCGCTCTTTGTTTCGGTCGAGCCAGGTCATTTCCCCCGCGCATCCGAGTTCGAGCCATTGTCGAAAAGCGTCCGCGTGAGCCGGCGGCGTGCAGAGCGCCACGCGACAAACGTCGAAGCCGAGCGCTCTCGCCCGTGTGCTCAGCTCGTCTTTGGAAAGCCCGCTCATTTCTTCCTCACCCAGATCCGCGCGCAGCGCGTGATGGTGCGAAAAACGCGTTCGATTCCGCGATGATGCAATTCGCGATTTCCCCGTGGGTTCGATGCGTCGTGTCCACCGTGCAATGCGCCGCCGTCGCATAAAAAGGGCGGCGCTCGTGGAGCAGCGTCGCCACCGTTTCGCGCGGATTTGGCGTCTGGAGCAGCGGCCGTTTGGCGTTGCGCGACACTCGCTCGAAGATCGTTTCCTCATCCGCGGTCAGCCAGACGACGAAAGCAATCTCGCGCAGCAGTTGCACGTTTTCCGCTCGCGTGACAATTCCGCCGCCGGTCGCAATGACCTGCCCGTCTTCATCGCGCAGTGCCTCGAGCGCAGCCCGTTCCTGCTCGCGGAAGAGCGGCTCTCCGTCATCGGCAAAAATCGAGCTGATGCTGCGCCCCGCACGCTTCTCGACGATCTGATCGGTGTCGGCAAAACGCCACTGCAGTTTCCGCGCGACGAGCCGCCCGACCGAGGATTTTCCCGTGCCCATGAAACCGATGAGCGCAATGTTTTCGCGCGCATTCATCGCCGGTTGAAAATCGTTTGCAGCTCGCTCATTCACAGTCTGGAAACCGTCACTTGGATTCCAAAGGAATGCACGAACTTGTCTTCGAAAAACTTTCGTCAGCCGCGTCCATCGTCAAAGCTTTCCGCTTTACACCCCCGCACCGCCTCTCGAAATTCCGAGCCCAATGGAACCGCCGCAAGTCGCCATCGTGATGGGCAGCAAGTCCGACTGGGAAACGATGTGCGCTGCGGTCGAGATTTTGGAGGAACTCAAGGTGCCGAGCGAGCACCGCGTCGTCTCGGCTCATCGCACGCCGGATTTCATGTCGGAGTTCGCGAAAACTGCCGCCAGTCGCGGGATCAAAGTCATTATCGCGGGCGCGGGCGGCGCGGCGCACCTGCCGGGAATGATCGCCGCGCACACGTGGCTGCCGGTGCTCGGCGTGCCGGTGGAAAGCCGCGCGCTGAAAGGGATCGACTCGTTGCTTTCCATCGCGCAAATGCCCGGTGGAATCCCTGTCGGCACGATGGCGATCGGGCCAGCCGGTGCAAAAAACGCCGGGTTGCTGGCGGCGGGCATCCTTGCTTTGACCGACGAAAAAGTGCGCGCGAATTTGCAAAGTTATCGCGAGCGGCAGACTTCGGACGCGCTCGCCTCAAAGCTGGAATGATCCGGCCGCGCGTCTTTCTGCCAGGCAGCAAAATCGGCGTAATGGGCGGCGGCCAGCTCGGCCGCATGTTTGCCATCGCCGCGCGCAAAATGGGCTACCGTGTCCACACGTTCAGCCCCGAGGAGGACACGCCGACCGGTCAGCTCGCCGACGTGGAAATCAGCGCGCCTTTTGAAGACTACGCTGCCGTCGAGGGCTTCGCGCGAAACGTGGACGTCATCACCTTCGAGTTTGAAAACATCCCGATTGAGAGCGTCGAAGTCGCTGGGAAATATTGCGAGGTCCGGCCTGCCGGCCGCATTCTTCACCTCGCGCAAAACCGCACGCGAGAGAAAGAATTTCTGCAAACCAACGGTCTCCCGATTCCCCAGTTTGCGCATGTGCATGACGCGGCTTCGCTGGCCGCCGCCGTCACGAAAATCGGCACGCCCTGCGTTTTAAAAACGGCCTCCTTTGGCTACGACGGCAAAGGTCAGCAAAAAATCGCATCCGCCGCCGAGGCAGCATCCATCGAGGTGCGCGAGGCATCGGTGCTGGAAAAGCTCGTGGATTTCTCAAAGGAAATCTCGGTCCTCGTCGCGCGCGGGATCGACGGTGCCATGGAGACTTATCCGGTCTGCGAGAATATTCATCGCCAGCACATCCTCGATCTCACCATTGTCCCGGCCAGCGTGAGCGAAGCGGTGGAGAATTCTGCGCGCAAACTCGCACTCACCGTCGCCGAACACCTCGATCTGGTCGGACTGCTCGCCGTGGAGATGTTCGTGCTTCCCGACGATTCCCTGCTCATCAACGAGCTCGCGCCACGCCCGCATAATTCGGGGCACTTTTCCTTCGACGCGTGCATCACCAGTCAGTTCGAGCAGCAGCTTCGCGCCGTCTGCGGGCTTCCGCTCGGTTCCACGGAATTGCTGCGGCCCGTCGCGATGGCAAACCTGCTCGGCGACCTCTGGAAAAGCGGTGAGCCGGATTGGTCCGCCGCGCTCCGATTTCCGGATGTGAAATTGCATTTATACGGCAAAACGGAGCCCCGCGAAGGCCGCAAAATGGGGCACCTCGTCGCCTTCGGAGCGGACACCACCGACGCCGCGAAACGCGCGCTGGCCGCGCGCGAGGCGCTCTCGAAAAACGCGTGACTACGCTCGTTCTTGAAGCCGCGGATCCTCTCGCCATCGGACGCGCCGTCGATCTGCTCGTTGCCGGCGAAACCGTCGCATTGCCGACGGAAACGGTTTACGGGCTCGCCGCCGACGCGCTCCGGCCGGAGGCAGTCGTCAAGATTTTCGAGGCTAAGGAACGCCCCTTCTTCGATCCGCTCATTGTTCATCTGCCGACTATGGACTGGCTCGATCGCATCGCAGAAATCCCGCGCGAAAGTCGCACGCTCGTTGACGCGCTCATTGGAGAATTCTGGCCCGGACCGCTCACGCTCGTCCTGCCGAGACGCGAAATTGTTCCCGACATCGTCACGTCCGGGCTCGACACCATTGCGGTGCGCATGAGTGCGCATCCAGTTTTTCAGGTGGTGATCGAAAAATTCGCAAAGCCTCTCGCTGCGCCGAGCGCCAACCGTTTTGGCCGCATCAGTCCGACTGCCTCGGAGCACGTTTTCGCAGAGTTAAACAACCGTATTCCGTTAATCGTTGATGGGGGCGGCACCATGCACGGGATTGAATCGACGATTGTCCGGCCTGAGGGAGATCGTATCGAAATTTTGCGTAGCGGCCCGATCACGCAGGAACAGCTCTCCGAGTTCGGCGAGGTCCGCTTCGCGCACGCAGCGGGAAAACCCGATGCACCGGGCCAGCTCGCATCCCATTACGCTCCGCGCACACCGCTCGAGGTTTGCGAACGGGCGAGCGTTCGATCCGCGTTGCACAGTCGCGCGGAGCGCAAAGGTTTCCTCGCCTGGCAAATGGCGCCGGAAGGGATCGCCTGGGAGCCCGTGGAAGTTTTGAGTGTGACCGGCGATTTGCGCGAGGCTGCGGCAACGCTGTTTGCCAAACTTCGAAAGCTCGATGACGCCGGCCTCGAAGTGATCTACGTGGAGCCCGTGCCAGAACACGGTTTGGGCATTGCGATCATGGATCGGTTGCGCAAAGCAGCCGCCCCCAAACCATGAGCGACGCCGACCGCAGACTCAGCACCCGCTCCGCCGGCATCGTCGGCCTCGCCGTGATGTGCTCGCGGGTCCTCGGCTTGGTGCGCGAACTCGTCTTCGCCGCTCTCTTCGGCGCGGGTTTCAAAATGGACGCGTTCGTCGCTGCCTTTCGCGCGCCGAATTTGCTGCGGGACCTTTTCGCCGAAGGGGCGCTCTCGACGGCCTTCGTCACCACATTTTCCAAGAAAATCGCCACGGAGGGCGAAGAGTCCGCGTGGTCGCTCGCCAACAAAGTCGCGACGCTGACCGTGGTTTTCATGAGCGCCGTCACCATTGCCGGCATCCTGTTCGCGCCCCAGCTCATGTTCCTGCTCGCGCGCGGATTTGAAAATGAACCCGGCAAATTCGAGCTCACCGTCCAGCTCACGCGGATCATGTTTCCCTTCATCCTCATGGTCTCGCTCGCCGCGCTGGTCATGGGAATGCTCAACGCAAAACACGTTTTCGGCGCGCCCGCGATGGCGTCGAGTTTCTTTAATCTCGGCTCGATCGTCGGCGGCGCGGCGCTCGGCTGGTGGATGGACCCGCACTTCGGCAATCGCTCGTTGATCGGGCTCGCGATCGGCACGTTGATCGGCGGGTTTCTGCAGCTCGTCGTGCAGTTCCCGTCGTTGAAAAAAGTGCGCTATCGCTTTCGTCCCGACTTCGGGTGGCGCGACGAGGGTGTGCGGAAAGTGCTGTTATTAATGGGGCCGGCAGTGATCGCGGCCAGCGCCGTCCAGGTGAACGTGATGGTGAACGGCAACTTTGCGTCGCATCTCGGCAACGGTCCCGTGAGCTGGCTCAATTACGCGTTTCGCCTGATGCAATTGCCGATCGGAATCTTCGGCGTTGCGATCGGCACCGTCACGCTGCCGGTCGTTTCGCGGAGTGCGGCGATGGGAAACATCGACGAACTTCGCGGCACGCTCGCACGCGCCTTGCGGCTCGCCTTCTTGCTGACGATTCCGTGCGCGGTGGGGCTGATCTTCTTTGCCGAGCCGATCATCTCGCTGATTTTTCAGCGCGGGAAATTCACTTATGACTCCACGCTGCAAACGGCCGCGGCGCTGAAATTTTATGCGATCGGGCTGGTCGCTTACTCCGGCATCAAGGTGCTCGCGCCGGCATTTTATGCGATTGATAAACGCAACGCGCCGATGCTGGTCAGCTTTCTCTCGATCGCGACGAACTGGTTCCTGAATCAGTTTTTCACCTTTCATCTCGGCTTTGGTCATCGCGGCCTCGCGCTCTCAACCGGCATCGTCGCCACGATCAACTTTGCCATCCTGTTTGCGCTGATGGCGAAGCATGTGCGTGGTCTGGAACTTAAAGCTCTGGTGATCACAACGCTGAAAATTCTGCTGGCGAGCGCGCTCCTCGCGGCGGTGTGTATTGGCGCTCAGCATTTCGTTTTCACGCATCTCGCGACGATGCCGTTCCTTCCAAAAGTGTGCGCCGTTCTCGGCACCATCGCCCTCGCCGGGGCGGCGTTTTTCGCGACGGTTTCCGTGCTGCGGATCGAGGAAGTGCAGGAGCTTAGCGCGATCGTGCGACGCAAACTGCTGAAGCGGTAACTCAGTCTTTCGCGGGAAAAAGCGCTACCGTTCTGCCAGCTCGGGCTCCGGTCGCAGGGCGGGATCACGCAGTCGTTCCTCGTAAACCTCGCTCCATGCGCGCTGATTCATCGAGCACATCGGCACCGCCACCCATTCGCCGTCTCGCTTCACGGCCCCTTTGAAAACGCATGAGTCGAGCCGCGATCTTACCGTCGCGTCCTCATCGGCGCGCGCGACCTGCGACGCGTCCATGAAATTGTGCATCCCGACGCCGAGCGTGTGCACCTGGCCGCGCAGCAGGGATCGAAAAATCTCCCACGGCATTCGCCTCAAAATCAAATGCCGCACGAGATGGTAGAGCAACTGCGCCAGTAAGAACGGGTGCTGGGCGAGCACGCCCGCGATCTTCCATGGCGCGGTGCGTGCGTCGTCGGTGACGAGCGAAAGACCGCCGATTTGCGCCGAGACTTTTCCGAAAAACGGATCCCATTTTTTGTCGTCGGGCAGCAGCGCGCAGAAGCGGCCGGATGGTCGGGCGACGAGTAGCGAAGCCCAAGAGTTGCAATCGGGATGGCCGAAAATCGACGCGTCGCGGCGCAGCGGCAGGCCCGTGGCTTCACACATTTTTTCCCAGACACGCTCGGGCGTGACGCGATGCTTCGAGAAGATCGTGCGGCCCGTATCGGCCTCGGGCTGAAACGAGATCATCCGCCAGATCAGCGTTCGCTCAGGATCGGCGAGATACCAGCGGATGATCTCCGGCACTTCCTCGATGTTTCGCTCGGCGACCGTGCAACTCAGCGCGTATTCGAGCGCGAGTCCGGTTTTCGCCCGCAGTTTCTTCGCCAGCTCGGTGAACGCCTCGCGCACCGGGTGCAAATCGGCCTCGGATTTCACGCGATTGATGGGAAACCCGTGGCGGCCGGCTTGCGTCATGTCGATGTGCACGGAGACTTGGCGCAGCCCGCCCTCCACCATGAGCTTTTCCAAAAACTCGGGATGCTCGATGAGCGTCTGCCCGTGCGTCATCAGCATTGGCACAAGACCGACCTTGGTCGTGTAGCGGACGATTTTCACCAGCTCGTCCGCGCGTCCGGCGCGCCAATATGCGTCGGCAACATCGCCGCCAGTGATTTGCAGCCCGCCGCCGGGCCCCTGAAGGACACGGTTCGCATCGATCTGCTCCTTCATTTGCGCGAAGGAAGGAATCGGCACTTCGTTCGCATTTTTCGGCAGATAACAATGCGTGCAGTGAAACGAGCAGTAGCTTGCGCCCAGCGTGAATCCGCAATGAGTGAGATGCCGGCCGGAGATCTGATTGTCGGTGCGCAGCTCGGCGGGAAGGGAGTTCCAACGCTCGCGCAGGACACGTGCTTTTTCGCCGTCGATTGGATGTAAGAATGCGTGAAGCCGGGCGCGCAGGCGCTCGCGGGGTGTGCCAATCATGAGGAGCATGCTAGGCATTCTGAACGGGGTCGCGAGCGAATTCCCGGCGCGGGAAAAATCCCGGAATCTGGTCGCGCAGTTTCAGTTCGCGAAACGTGAGGGGGCGTTTAAAACTTTGCGCATGACACTTGGTTTCATCGGTTGCGGGAGGATGGCTTCGGCGCTCGTTGAGGGTGTGGTGAAAGCAGGCGTCTTCGAGGCGGCTGATATTTTTGCCAGTGATCGTTACGACACGGCCGCGAACGCATTGAAGGAGAAAACGGGTGTCCGCATTTGTGCGACGAACCGGGAAGTCGCCGAAGCTGCGGAGACGCTGTTGCTCTGCGTGAAACCGACAGATGTTCCGGGAGCGTTGAGAGAAATCGCCGGCGATAAAAGCCAACTCATCATCTCGATTGCCGCAGGCATCACGCTCGAGGCGTTGCAGGAACACGCGGGCCAGGGAACACGCGTGGTGCGCGTAATGCCGAATACGCCCGCGCTCATTCATCAAGGGGCGGCGGCTTATGCGCTCGGGCAAAACGCGACAAAGGCGGACGCAGTGCTCACGGAGAAGATTTTTGCGGCCGTCGGAACCGTGGCTCCGGTGCCCGAAGCAATGCTCGATGCGGTCACCGGCTTGAGCGGCAGCGGACCCGCTTACATTTATGTGGTCATCGAAGCGCTGGCGGATGCCGGCGTGGCGATGGGGCTGCCGCGCGAGCTGGCGTTGCAACTCGCGGCGCAGACCACGGCGGGCGCGGCGGGGATGGTTTTGCAGACAAAAGCGCAGCCCGCCGAACTTAAGGACATGGTGGCGAGTCCCGGCGGCACGACCGTCGCCGGGTTGGAAGCTTTGGAAAACGCCGGCGTGCGGTCCGCGATTTTAAGCGCCGTGCGAGCTGCGACGGAACGCTCGCGGGAACTCGGCGCGGGGAAGAAATCTTGAGCGCGACGCGGACCAGCTCGGCAATCCGGCGGATTGCAGCACTCGCGTGCGCGATTCCACTTTTCCAAGCTGCTGCGGAATCGGATTTGAAAACCTCCCCGGAGCC
This sequence comes from Chthoniobacter sp., assembly GCA_034667645.1. Classification (GTDB taxonomy): domain Bacteria; phylum Verrucomicrobiota; class Verrucomicrobiia; order Chthoniobacterales; family Chthoniobacteraceae; genus JAJPJG01. The sequence goes on along the minus strand of JAXDQV010000318.1, from coordinate 6,584 downwards.
GCTGCAAATCGAACTTGCGGCCGAGAAGTCAAAAATCTCCGCCGCCGCCACGGCCGCCGCACAGGCGGGTCTTGCCGCCTTTGGAAAAGACGACATGAAGGGCGCGCGGATTCAGTTTCAAAAACTGCTGGCGCTCGCGCCGGAAAATCTGACGGCGCTCGTAAATCTCGGCTCAGTCGAATATCGGCTGCACCACAACGAGGAGGCTGAAAAGTTGCTCAAGCGGGCCGTGCGGCTCAATCCCGATGCAGGACTCGCCTGGCTGACTTTGGGCGTGGTTTACAACGAGCAAAACAAGTCCGACGCGGCACTCGCGTCGCTCAGCCAGGCGGTGCTGCTCGAACCCAAAAACGCCCGCGCCCACAACGCGCTGGCCGCCACGCTCTGGCGCAAAGGCTGGTATCTCGGCGCGGAGGATGAGCTCAAAAAAACCGTCGAGCTCGACCCGGATTTTGCCGACGCGCATTTCAATCTGGCGCTCGTTTATTTGCGCCGGACGCCGCCCGCCATTGAGTTGGCGCGACGGCATTATCAGCGTGCGCGCGATCTCGGAGCAGCCGCCGATGCGGGAATTGAGAAGCAGCTTGCGGCAGTGGTGCCGTGAATGGTCAGCGGGATTTGTCCGCCTTGATGCCGTTCCAAATCTCGTCCAAGTCTTCGAGCGTGAGTTGCTCGAATTTTTGATCGCTGCGCTTCAGTTCGGCTTCGAGTTTCTGAAAGCGGCTGATGAACTTGCCCGTCGCGTTGTTTAACAAAAGTTCGGCCTCAAACTTCGCTTTGCGGGTCAGGTTCACGACGGTGAAAAGCAAGTCACCGATCTCTTCCTCGAGCCTCTCGCGCGCGCCGCTGCGGATTTCCGCTTCCACCTCGAGAACTTCCTCGCGGATTTTTTCGACGACGCTGTGCAGTTCCGCCCAGTCGAAACCGACGCGGGCCGCGCGTTGCTGCACCTTGGTCGCGCGCATCAGCGCGGGCAGTCCCATGGATACGCCATCGAGGATCGATTCGGGGCGATCGCCTTTTTCGCCGCGCTTGATTTCGTCCCATTGCTTGAGCACCGCATCGCTGTCCGGCAGTTTGTTCTCGCCGAAAACGTGCGGATGCCGCCGCACGAGTTTGTCGGCGATGCCGCCGGCGATTTGCTCCAAATCGAAGCGCCCGGTTTCGGCGGCGATTTGTGCGTGCATCACCACTTGCAGCAGCAGGTCGCCCAGCTCTTCGCGCAGATGCGGGTCGTCGTTTCGGTCGATCGCCTCCGCCACTTCGTAAGCTTCCTCGACGAGGTGGGCACACAAACTGGAGTGCGTTTGTTCGCGGTCCCAAGGGCAGCCATCGGGCGCGCGGAGACGCGCGACGATTTCGCGGAGCCGTTCCAGTTCGCTCATATCCGCCAAAGCGAGCGGCGGGTGCCGAATTCGCTCACCTCTCCCGATGATTTTCGCGCGATGTAAAAATTGATCGAGATGAGGCTCACGAACGTGCCGATGAAGACGATGAGCGTCACCCACCCCGGAATTTTCCCGACTTTGAGCGCGTTGTAGAACGACGGGAAGTCAGTGATCTTCACGGTCGCGTGGAGGAAGATTTTCGTGATCCAGGCGGCGAGAATGATGAGAAAAATGAAGGAGTAATTGCGCTTCAAGCGCCGGCCGACGGCCTCGAACGCGCTGATTTTAAAAGACGGCAGGAGCAGATCTTCGCAGACGAGTTTTTTCCATTCGCCCTGCAGCAGTTGTTTGTTTTCCAAAACCATCGGCACTAGAAAATGCGCCTCCAGCATCCGCACGCGCGCGCGGAAGGCGTCGTAGAAACGGTAACGCCGCGCCTCGATCCAAAGCATGATCCAGACGATCGCGATGTTAAAAAAGAAGATGATGTGCGGCACGTCGCGCACGGTGAAGGCGACGGTGAAAATCGTCGTGGTCGAGGTGATCGCCCAGGTCGTCGTCGCGTCGAGCCGCTGCCGCCACGACATGATGCGCGAGAGTTCGCCGCGATAGAAATGGGACATCGCATTGACGTAACCCTGCTCGAAGAGCGCCATCGGCTTCGGCTCGGGCGAGGAAGCGTCGGGATGTCTCGGCGCGGCGGGTTCTTCCATTTCCTCGCCCCACGGTAAGGGTCGCGATTCGTCGGTGAAAGCGCAAATTGCCGCCGGGCGGCCTCTGTCCTATGCTCGCCGCCGATGACGAACGCGCTGCCGGAAATTCTCCATCCGAGATTCGTGAAACTCGATCTCGCGACGGAGGAGAAAGCGGAGGCGATCGGCGAGGTCGCGGCGCTCCTGGCGAAATCGGGGAGCATTTCCGATCCGGGCCGATTTTTACGCGAGCTGCTCGCGCGCGACGAACTCAGCTCGACCGTCGTCGGCCACGGCATCGCTTTCCCGCACGCACGGACCGATTGCGTGAGCGAGCTTTTGATCGGAGCCGGGCGGAGCGAAAGCGGAGTGCGCTTTGGGGACGAGCGCGTGCATCTGGTTTTCGTCATCGGAACGCCTCCGTCGAAGATCAAGGAATACCTGGTGGCGGTCGGCGCGCTGGCGCGGCTGGTCAAAAACGAAGCGACGCGCGAGCAGTTGTTGCACGCGGAAACGGCGGAGGATTTCACCCGCTGTCTGTGCGGGACGAAATGAGCGCTGCCGGCGCGACCGGCCCGGAACGCGCGCAACGCCGGGCGCTGCTCCTGTCGCTGCTGGCGATTCGCGTCTGGATCGCGGAGCGCTTTCGTCCGAGCGAGCTGCAGCTCACGCTCGTCTGGGCCGGCCTCGTCGGATTTTGCAGCGCGGTGGCTTCGGTTCTCTTCCGTGTTCTCACGGATGCGGTGCACTGGTTGCTGACCCAGCACAGCGGCAGTCTCGTCGAGTCTTTCGAGTTGCTGCCTTGGTGGCAACGGCTCGCGACGCCCGCAGTTGGAGGCGCGCTGGCCGGGCTGACGATCCTCTACGGCGTCCGTTTTACCGGCAACAAAAGCTCCACGGATTACATGGAGGCGATCGTCTTGCGCGACGGCACCGTTCCATTTCGCTCAAGTCTGGTGAAGTCGCTTTCGGCGCTTTTCACGATCGCGTCGGGCGGTTCGATCGGCCGCGAAGGTCCGCTCGTCCAGCTCGCCTCGATGGTCGCGTCGCTCGTCGGGCGATTTCGGAAATGGCCCACCCCGCGGCGCCGCTTGATCGTCGCGTGCGGAGCGGCGGCCGGGATCGCCTCGGCCTACAATGCGCCCATCGCCGGATCGCTTTTCGTCGCGGAGATCGTGCTTGGGTCGGTCGCGATGGAAACGTTCGGGCCGCTCGTTTTTTCGTCAGTAATTGCCACGCTGACCGTGCGCGGGTTGCTCAATGGCAATCCACTCTACGCGGTCCCGCCCTTTCGCCTGAACTCGAATTGGGAAATCTTTCCCTACCTTGCGCTCGGCCTGGTCGCCGGCATTGCCGCGCCGTGGTTCCTGAAATTCCTGCGCGAATGCGAACGATTCTTTTCCAGGACAAAACTGCCGATCGTCCCGCGACTCGCCCTCGGAGGCCTGGTCGTTGGCGCGCTCTCGATCGTGCATCCCGAAGTGTGCGGAAATGGCTACACCGCGGTGAGCTCGATCCTGCACGGGAACTGGCTCTGGCAAAGCCTCGTGGCGATTTTTATTTTAAAAATTGTCGCCACTGGCGCGACGTTCGGCTCCGGCGCGGTCGGCGGTGTTTTCACTCCGACGCTCTTTGTCGGCGCGAGCCTCGGTTATTTATTTGGCTGCGGTGTGCATTCGGTCTGGCTCAATCCGGCGCTCGATCCCAGTGCCTTCGCGCTCGTCGGGATGGGCGCCTTTCTGGCCGCCACCACGCACGCGCCGCTGATGGCGATCCTGATGCTTTTCGAGGTCACGCTCGACTATCAAATCATCCTGCCGCTCATGCTCGGCTGCGTCATCGCATATTACACTTCCGTCAGCATCGAGAAGCGCTCGATCTACAGCGAGTCGCTGGCGCGCAAAGGAGCACGCGCGTTTGACGAGCAGCTCGCTCATTTGCACGTGCCGGACCTGATGAAGGCCGATCCGCCCACGGTGCTCACGACAGCGCGCTTCGATGAAATTGCGCAGACGTTCATCACACATCGCTTCAATTTTCTCTACGTGGTGGATGATCAGCGCCGGTTTCGCGGGGCGGTTTCGCTGCACGATGTGAAGCCGTATCTCGCCGATCCACACATGGCTGACTTCGTCATTGCCGCGGATATTTTGCGGGAAAATTTTCCGACGATCACGCCCCGGACTTCACTGGCTGAAGCGCTGGAATGCTTTGCCCGGTTTGACGGAGAACGGCTGCCGGTGGTTGACGCCGAGACCGCGGCGTTGCTCGGCCGCGTTTCAAAAAGTGACGTAATCCTTGCGATCGCCGAACGCTCGAAGGAGCCGGTCACGAATAAATAGCTGCCGCCGCGGGCTCGGTTGCCCTGCGGGTGCGGTAATACCACGCATGCAGCCGATGCGGCGCGACGCCGCATTTAAAAAGGAGAATCAACGCGCCGTTCTCGAGCGTGGTTCGCCATGAGCCGCGGCTAAATCGCCGGGACGAAGAATGGATCGGCGGGTCGAGGAGAACTGTTTTTCCCGAGCGGCGCAGTCGTCTTGAAAACTCGATGTCTTCCATCAATGGGATCGCCGCGAACCCGCCGAGTTTTTCGAAATGTTCGCGGCGAACGAAAATGGATTGGTCGCCAAAAAGCGTGCCTCCCCAGTCGTTGAGTTTGCGGCCAAAGAACTCCAGCCAGCGCAGGCGAGGGTGCCGCGCATCGAATTCGCGGTAAAATGCACCGCCCACGATTTGCGGTTCTGTGACAATCGAAAGCAGGGAGGTAACGTGTTCCCGGCTCAGCTCCGTGTCGGCGTGATGAAAAAGCAGAAGCTCGCCACTCGCGGCGGCCGCGCCGGCGTTCATTTGCGAGCCCCGGTTGGGTTGCGTGCAGCGCACGTATTTCACGCCGAACCGTTCAGCAATTTCGCGGCAGGCGTAGTCTTCGGAAGCGTCAGCGACGACGATTTCAAAAAGTCCCCTCAGTCCGCAGGTGGCTTTCAGACAGCATTCCAGCGCCTCGGCATCGTTCCAGACGGGAACAACAACGCTGATCGCTGCTGCCTGTTTCAATGCGCCGATTTCTTTAAAAGCGCCGAACGGGCGCGCTCCAGTTTCTCGCGTTCGCGCGCGGTGAGGCTGGCCAGACCATGCGCGGAAATCTTATCCAGCAGCGGATCGATGGCCGCGAGCGCTTCCTCGTCCGGGAGCTTCCTCGGCACGGGCCGGCGCGGGATCGGGACCGGCGGTCTGCGTGTTGGACGAAATTTTCGCCAGAGCGTGCCGAGCGAAAAATCGCTGCCGTAGCGCAGCCGCGCGATGAACCCGAAAGCCGCTCCCGTGCTGGCACAGAGCACAATCAGGCGCGTCCATTCGTGGCCTGAAACCTCCTGCAGCGCGTAGATCGCCAGCAGCACCCAGGCGATCACCTTTGCCTTGATCGTGAAAAGCAGTTCGACGTTCGGGTAAATGACTGCGAAGGCAACGAAGACCGCGAAATGAAGGCTGTTCGAGCCGGCGAGAAACTGCGGAAGGAAGATGCCGATCGCGCACAGCAGGCAGCTCGGCAGCAGAAGCAGGGTGAGATAAAGAGCGATAAACGCGCGGCGCCCGATGAATTTTTCCACCTCCCGCCCGAACGAAAACAACAGAAACATCTCAATCGCGAAGCCGAGGCTCGGGCCGTTGACGAAAGCGTAGGTGACGAACTGCCACGCCGTGCCGCGGTTGAGCACCGCTTCGCTGGAAAAGAGGAGCTGCGTGAGCAATCCCTGGGCGCCAAATGCGATCGCCATGGCCGTGGCGATCATCGTCAGCACGTGAACGATCACCAGCAGAGTGGCGACGTGAACAGGGTAGCGGCCAAGCCATCCGACCGGCTGATAGTCATCCGATTTTGCGAGGCCGAGCATAAGATCGCGAGCTGCCGGCAACATGCCACTTGTCACCAACCGTGCGCAAATTCAAAATCCCGCGATGAACCCCGAAGTTTCCGCTTTGCGCCACCCGCCCGGAAATCTCGGCCGGCTCCGTCCGAAAAACGAAAAGCTGCTGGCATGGATCGAGGAAATGGCGGTGCTCTGCGAGCCGGACCAGGTTTTCTGGTGCGATGGATCGGATGAGGAAAACGCGTTTCTGCTCGAGCAGGCGGTGGCGCAGGGCGTCCTGCAAAAGCTGAACCAGGAGAAGCTGCCGGGCTGCTATTATCATCGCTCGAATCCGAACGACGTGGCGCGCGTGGAGCAGTGCACGTTCATCTGCACGCCGACCGCCGAGGAGGCCGGGCCGACGAACAACTGGGCAGCACCCGCTGCGATGTATGAAAAGATGCGCGGTCTGCTCGCTGGCTCGATGCGCGGACGGACGATGTTCGTCGTGCCGTATCTGATGGGTCCCGCGGGCTCGCCCGTGACGAAGGTCGGCGTCGAGCTGACCGACTCGATTTACGTGGTGTTAAACATGCGCATCATGACGCGGATGGGCCAGGTGGCTTACGCGCAGCTCGGGGACGGCGGCGATT
>JAXDQV010000317.1:0-5232 GCA_034667645.1 Chthoniobacter sp. | reverse complement strand
CCGCTCCTGCACCGTCTGGACGATGTCGGTGTCGCTCGCGCCATCGATGTAGAGCAGCATCGCCAGCTTCCCGTCGATCTCGGCGATGTGGCTCTCGAAGATGAATTTCGTAAAGACCGAGCGGACGAACGGCTCGCGTTTGATGTCGGCGGTGAGCTGATTGAAGGTCACACCGATCCGGAACTTGATAATATACAAATGGCGGGCGGTGAATTGCGCGAGCCCTCCAGCCGTGAGATCCACGTGGGTATGATAGGAAAGCACGCCGGCCTGTTCGAGCCGCTGCCGTTTGCGCCCCACGGTGCGAACGTTGACTCCGGTCAACTCGCCGACCCCATTGTCGGACTCACGCGGATCGCGAATCAGCTGCCGCAAAATCAGCCGTTCCTGCTCATCCATCTCATTTGTCGAACCGGTAAGTTTCATAACGTAAACGACAGAAGTTAGACACCGAGAGGATCGAATGGCGACAAAAATGTGCAGAAATCGAGATAGGTTTGTCTTGAATTGCGCGAAGGGCCGCCTAATCTCTAAACGCTTTCGAACACGAGGAAAAATATGAATCAGGTGATCATCGACAAAATGGCCGGTCGCCGTTCGCTTTATGCGCCGGAATCAGAACACGACGCGTGTGGCGTCGGTTTCATCGCCCAAGTCAGCGGGCAGCGGTCGAATCAAGTGCTCCGCCTCGGGCTTGAGTCGCTTTGCCGCCTGGCGCATCGCGGCGCGGTGGACGCAGATTCCAAGACCGGCGACGGCGCGGGAGTCTCGACGCAGATCCCGTATAAGATGTTCGCCGCCGACATCAAGCGGCTCGGGCACACCCTTTTCAAAGAGAGCGATCTCGGAGTCGGCTTTCTTTTTCTCCCGCACGACAACGCCTATGCACAGGCCCGGGCGAAAGCGATCACCGAGGAAATCGTCAGCAAGCGTGGCTTGTTCCTGTTCGGCTGGCGCGAGGTGCCGGTGAACTTGAAAGTGCTCGGCGAAAAGGCGCAATCCACCATGCCGCGCATCGAGCAGGTGCTGGTGGGCAGACCGTGGGGCATGAGTGACGACGACTACGAGCGGCGTCTGTTTTTATCGCGCAACGAAATCGAGAAACGCGCCGCCGAGGCCGGCATCAAGCACTTCTACATCCCGAGCTTTTCGCATCGGATGATTGCCTACAAAGGCCTGATGGTTTCGCCGTCGCTCGAGAAATTTTACAAGGATCTCTCCAATTCCGATTACGAGACCGCGCTCTGCGTTTATCATCAGCGCTACTCGACGAATACTTTCCCGACCTGGCCGCTCGGCCAGCCGTTCCGGATGTTGGCGCACAATGGCGAAATCAACACGCGGCGGGGTAATGTGAACTGGATGCGCGCGCGCGAAGCGGAGTTGCAGGCGGATTTCTGGGGTGCCGACATCGAGCTCTTGAAGCCGATCATCCAGCCCGGCGGCTCGGATTCCGCCGAGCTCGACAACGCGCTCGAAGCCTTGGTGATGAGTGGCCGCGATATTTTGCACGCGATGACGATGCTCGTCCCGCCCGCGTGGCGTTCGGATAAAACGATGCCGCCGGAGTTGCAGGCGTTTTACGAATATCACCGCTGTTTCACCGAGCCGTGGGACGGCCCGGCGGCGCTCGTGTTTAACGACGGAATCACCGTCGGCGCGTGCCTCGATCGGAACGGCTTGCGGCCGGCGCGCTACAAACTTACCGACGACGGAATTTTCAGCCTCGGTTCGGAAGTCGGCACCATCGATTTCGACGATGCACATGTCGTGGAAAAAGGCCGGCTCGCTCCGGGCGAAATGATCGCGATCAACACCGCGCAAGGCAAACTGCTGCGCGACACGGAAATCAAGGCGCAGCTGGCCGCGCGCCGTCCGTATGGCCTTTGGGTTAAAGAAAATCTGCTGCGTCTCGAAGCGCAGCCGACGGGCGAGATCGCGGAGCCGGCAGTCGAGCTCGATATTTTGACGCTCACGCAAAAGCAGATCGCCTTCGGTTACACGAGCGAAGAGCTCGACATGATCCTCAAGCCGATGCTCAGCAGCGCTGCCGAGGGCGTCGGCTCGATGGGCGACGACACCCCGCTCGCCGTGCTCTCGCTCCAGCCGCGGCTGCTTTACACCTATTTCAAGCAACTCTTTGCGCAGGTTACGAATCCGCCGATCGATCCGATCCGGGAAAAGCTCGTGATGTCGCTTTACACGATCATGGGCTGGCGCCGCAACTTGCTCGGTGAGTCCCCGGAAAATGCCTGTTTGGTCCGCATCGAATCGCCGCTCCTTTTCGAGCATGAACTGGAAACGCTGCGCCATCTGCCGCTGCCGCACACGACCGCGACGATCTCGACCGTTTGGCCCTTCGCGGATGGCGAAAATGGCTTGGAGAAAGCGATCGATCGCATTTGTGCAGAGGCGGAAAACGCGGTGATCGGCGGCGCGCGGATGCTGATTCTATCGGATCGCGCGGTCGATCATGCGAACGTGCCGGTGCCGATGCTGCTCGCGTCCGGCGCGGTGCATCATCATCTCACCCGCGTCGGCAAGCGGATGAAGGCGAGCATCATTTGCGAAACCGGCGAGGCGCGCGACACCCATCAGCTCGCATGTTTGATCGGCTATGGCGCGAGCGCTGTCGTGCCCTATCTCGCCTTCGAATCGGTCCGGGAGATTTTGGAAAAATCGCGCACGGCAGCGAAGCCGGAACTGACCGAGGTCACTTATACGAAGGCGCTAAAAAACTATCGCAAGGCGCTCGAGGACGGTCTGCTCAAGGTGATGTCGAAGATGGGAATCTCCGTGCTCGGCAGTTATCTCGGCGCGCAGATTTTCGAGGCGATCGGCGTCGGCAACGCGGTGATCGCAAAATGTTTCACCGGCACCTCGTCGCAGGTCGGCGGCATCGGTTTCACCGAGATCGCGCGCGAGAGTCTTGTGCGTCACACGAACGCTTACGCGAATGCAGTTCCGCAGGACAAAGATGGGCGGCCGCTGCTGGGCGACCCCGGTTTTTATCGGTTTCGCCGCGAGGGCGAGGCGCACGCGGTCACGCCGCCGGTGATCAAAAATTTTCACACGTTCGTGAAAAGTGGAAAGCCGGAGGACTATCGCGTTTACGTCGAGGCACTGCTGAAGAACCGGCCGCTCGCTTTGCGCGACCTGACGGAATTCGTGCCTTCATCGAGCGGCCCGGTTCCGATCGAGGAAGTCGAGCCGATCGAAGAGATCCGCAGACGTTTCACGACGGCTGGAATGTCGCTGGGTGCCCTCTCGCCTGAGGCGCACGAATGCCTCGCCATCGCCATGAACCGCATTGGCGGAAAATCGAACTCCGGGGAAGGCGGCGAAGATCCGGAGCGTTTCAAGCATCGCGAAAACGGTGACCTCGCGAACTCCGCGATCAAGCAGGTGGCGTCGGGGCGTTTCGGCGTGAAAGCCGCCTATCTCGCCAGTGCGAAGGAAATCGAAATCAAAATGGCGCAGGGCTCGAAGCCCGGCGAGGGCGGGCAGTTGCCAGGACACAAGGTCAGTGCCCTGATCGCGCGGCTGCGCCACACCGTTCCCGGCGTGATGCTAATCTCCCCGCCGCCGCATCACGATATTTACTCGATCGAGGATCTGGCGCAGTTGATCCACGATCTGAAGCAGGTCAATCCCCGCGCGCGTGTTTGTGTGAAACTCGTCGCCGAGGCTGGAGTGGGCACAATCGCCGCCGGCGTCGCGAAGGCACACGCCGACATTATTCTCATCAGCGGTCACGACGGCGGCACCGGCGCCTCGCCGCTTTCGTCGGTCAAAAACGCGGGCAGCGCATGGGAGCTGGGCATAGCCGAAGCGCAGCAAGTGCTGATGCTCAACGGCCTTCGCGATCGCGTCACGCTCCGCACCGACGGTGGGATTCGCACCGGCACCGACATCGTGCAGGCCGCGATTCTCGGCGCTGAGGAATACAATTTCGGCACGACCGCACTGATCGCCGCGGGATGCGTTTACGTGCGCCAGTGCCATCTCAACACCTGCCCCGTCGGCATCGCAACGCAGGACGAGCGGCTGCGCGGGAAGTTCAAGGGCAAGCCGGAAAACGTGATCAACTTCTTCAACGGCGTGGCCGAGGAAGTCCGCGAAATCATGGCGAGCCTCGGCATCCGCACAGTGAACGAGCTCATCGGGCAAACGAAATTTTTGCGCCAGCGCACGGTGCCCGATCATCCAAAAGCCAACACGCTCGACCTCAGCCGCGTGCTCGCCGATGTGCTGCCCGGCGACGACACCACGCCACGCTATTGCACCCGCAGCCGCAACGACGGCCATGGCGATCGCCCGCTCGATGACGTGATTTTGCAGGATGCCAAAGATGCGATCACCGATCACACGCCGATGTCGCTTTCGTATCGGGTGAAAAACACGAACCGCTCAATCGGCACCAAGGTCAGCGGCGAGATCGGCTATCAATACGGCGAAGCGGGATTGCCGGAAGGAACGCTCGAGCTGAAACTGCAAGGCAGCGCCGGGCAAAGTTTCGGCGCGTTTTTAACCTCCGGCATTCGCATGGTCCTCCAGGGCGAAGCGAATGATTACGTGGGCAAAGGGATGAGCGGCGGCGAGATCATCGTGCGTCCGCCAGCCGCGCGGAAGTTCGTGGCGCACGAGAATTCGATCATCGGCAACACGGTGATGTATGGCGCCACAGGCGGCATTCTTTTCGCCAGCGGACGCGCCGGTGAGCGCTTCGCGGTGCGAAATTCCGGCGGCATCGCAGTCGTCGAGGGTCTCGGCGACCACGGCTGCGAATACATGACCAACGGCACCGTGGTCGTGCTCGGACGCACGGGCAAAAACTTCGGCGCGGGCATGACGGGCGGCACGGCCTTCGTGCTCGATTTGGAGGAAAAATTCGAGGCGCTCTACAATCCGGCGCTGGTCGGGATCGATCGCCTGCAGGAGGGCGACGTGATCATCGTGCAGCAGCTCATTTACAAGCACCTCGAGAACACCGAGAGCGACCGCGCCAGGGAGATACTCGCGGACTGGCCGGCCTTCGTCGGAAAATTCTGGAAAGTGACCCCGCACACGCCCGCTGCGAAACCTTCGGAAGCACCGTCAAAAGCCTCCTCCGAAACGGTCATCAGCGAACAGATCACAGCGGCGCAGCCATGAGACTGCCTGCCAAGCTCGTTCAGAGTTCAGTGAGCTCCCGCGAAATCTAAACACTTATGGAAATCGTCAAACAACTCT
>JAXDQV010000316.1:0-8489 GCA_034667645.1 Chthoniobacter sp. | reverse complement strand
AAAACTTGGGAAAAGACACGTGAACAAAATCTGGTGCGACATCACTCGGGGCGATACTACGCGCGAGCATTCGCCAACGGAAAAGAAATTTGGAAGAGTTTGCGAACTTCGCATTTCTCGGTCGCGAAATCCCGGCTTGCTGAGTTTCTAAAAGAACATCGGGAGAAACAGGCCGCGGGAGGGGGAGATGCTTCGGCGAAGATGACGTTCGGCGAGGCGCTCGCGATCCATAAACAAAACCAAGCCGACGATGTGACGATCAAGCCGACGACGCGCCATTATTGGAATCAGATTTACGTCGCGCTGCTCAAAAGCTGGCCCGAACTCGGCGAGCGGGAAGTGCGGCGCATTACGGCAACGGATTGCAAAGAGTGGGCGCGTGCTTTCCGCAAAAAAGCATCGCCGACTCGCTACAATAACACCCTCTCGGGACTGCGGCATGTGCTCGACGTGGCGATCGAGAGCGGCGTTATCTACGCGAACGCTGCCGTGAAGCTGGAGCGAGTGCCGGTGCGTCAAAAGCAGCTCACGCTTCCGAGCCGCGAGCAATTCAGTGGACTGATTGAAGAAGTCGAACACGCGGGCGCATGGTGCTCTCGCGATTGCGCCGATTTACTGCGGGGGCTCGCGTTCACGGGATGCCGGAAGGGTGAAGCTTCGCAAATCGAATGGCGTGATTTGGATTTCGAGGCGGGCGAAATCGTCGTGCGCGGCGATCCCGAAACCGGAACGAAGAACTGGACGGTGCGCCGTGTGCCGATGATCCCCGATGCGCGTGCCACGTTCGAGCGGATGCGTCGCGAGCGTGCCGGTGAACCGCTCAATGAAAAAGTCTTTCGTGTTCGCGAAGCGCAAAAGGCGATTGATCATGCGGCCAAAAAAGTCGGCATGACGCGCATCACGCATCACGATCTGCGGCATCTATTTGCGACCGCCTGCATTGAAGCGGGCGTTGATATTCCGACCGTTTCCCGCTGGCTTGGGCACAAAGACGGCGGCGCGCTCGCAATGAAGACCTACGGCCATCTGCGGCGCGAGCACAGCATCATGCAGGCGCAACGAGTGAGCTTCGCGCCCGTCGCAACACCACAAGCCGACGTGATCACGTTCCCGGCCTCCGCGTGATGAGTGTTCGATGACAAGCGAACAACCTTCCAGCAAAAGGAGCCTCCGTTCAAAGGCCGCTGCGTGTAACCGGCAAGACAACCCGCGAAGTCCTTCGATGAGTAAGGAATCTCTTTTTGTGGCCGGGCCGGTGGCACCGCCCCTACCCGGCACCCCCCTTTGGGGCGGGGCGTCTTTGAATAGAACCCCTCGTAAATTTTCCCCAATAAACCATGAAGAAGCGGGGTAAGAAAATAGAATGCGAGTCAACCGAAGCCAGGCTCGCAGCGCTCGTCTGATCCAGTTGCCCAGCGGAAGGGCGGATCCCCAAGGCAGGAGGTGCCGCGGTTTGGCACTCAGGACGAAGATCGTTGTCGCGCCTCTCGGTAAAAAAGGAAAAGAAGCGGCCACGCTCGCGCGCAACCGCCCCCCGGACACTCGCCAGCGCAGCAACGCCGGCAAGCCAATGAAACTCCCGTTTACGCTCTTGGCTCTAAACGCTGAAGCCTTCTTACTCGGCGTTGCTCGCACGTCTCCCTTTTAGTTCGGCTCACACCGTCTTCTTTCACCGGACCTTCGCGATCGAGCACGGACTGACTTGCGCGGTTCTCGGTTGCAACAAGAATTACTTTTCTCCGGCCCATAGCCGCGTTCCCCAACCCCCGCACAGGAATTGGCGGGGGCTTTCCCATTAGTAGGCGTTTTGGATTTTTCTCCAAAAGTTGAGCTCATTAAGCTCAGTTTACTATTTGCTTGCATTGATAGTCTCGATCTGGCAGGGTTTTGCACACAATCAGCACTTCAGGATAGTGCACTGCAATCCATCCATGCGGCTCGGAAGCATTGCGTGTGGCGTCCCAAAGAACTTCCCCCCAAACGCTGCGAGAGAGCATCATCAAGCGCACGATGGACACCCTGCGCGAGCTGCCCGTCATTACGGGCGTGCCGCAGCTTGCCACCGCGCTCATGGCTCCGAAGCGAGATTCCGCCGGACAGGAGAAACGCGACAAGAATGGCAACGCCGTGCCGCTCCTCCCTCACCACCTTAACCGATGGGCGGTGAAGAACGAGTCGGACTTTTTCATTCACAAAGACCTGCGCCGCTTCCTGTCGGGCGAGTTGGATTACTTCCTCAAAAGCGTGGTGCTCAATCTCAACAACCTGCTCGCCGCCGGGGAACAGAGGGCCGAGCCGAATTCCCGGTTGCTGGACGTCGTGAAGCACCTCGGCACCGAAATCGTGGACTTCGTCAGCCAGCTTGAGGACTTCCAAAAGGCGCTCTTCGAGAAGAAGAAGTTTGTCATCGAAACTTCATGGTGCCTTACGCTCGACCGCATTCCGGCTAATGTGACAGAGGAAGTCTATGCCGCCATAATCGCCAACGACCAGCAGTGGGAGGAGTGGGAGACAATCTACAAGATTTCCGAATGGCCAGCCGAACCAGCCAAGCCCCGGCTAAGGAGCCACAAATTCCTTGAGATGTTCCCCTACCTCATGTTCGACACAGCGTTGGGATACTCGACTGCCCTCATAGAGAGGCTTCTTAGTCGCTTTAATGATTTAGACGATAATGTTACAGGATTGTTGATTCATTCCGAGAATCTTCAGGCACTTCGGCTTCTTCAGAATCGTTTCTCTGGGACATCGAAGGTTTCGTATATCGATCCTCCCTACAACACTGATGTAAGTGCCATACCTTACAAAAACAATTACCGGCATTCCTCTTGGGGAACGTTAATGGCAAACCGTGTCGCTCTCTTGCGGAACTTGATTGCTCGAGATGGTGCAGTTTTTGTGAGTATCGACAAGCATGAGCGTCGATCTCTAGAGTTTGCACTAGACGAGGCGTTCGGGGAACAGAACAAAGTTGAAGAGCTTATTTGGAGTCAAAATACCAATGATGGGCGATCTCCGACCTACTCGACAAACCACGAATACATTTTGGTATATGCTAAAGTCTCTAGAGTCAGTCGAAGCAGACCATGCGATGTTTCGTGAGCCAAAACCTGGGTATCTCGAAGTGATGGAGTTGCTGAGGAGCTTTGACGGCAAGCTTCCTTCGCTCAAGGAGGTGGAGTTAGCGATAAGTTCCTTATATGACACACATAAAGACGAATACCGTGCGGAGATTGAAGCTCAAGATATGGACTGGGACGAAGAGCGGCGCAACGATCCATGGAAGGGATTGTATAACTACAAACATGTAGAGTATCGGGATTTGTCGGGAAGGTTCGTGCCAGAAGAGGAAGCACGGTCGCTGAGGTTCAAGCTGATCTTTGGGTTTATCGTGAAAGCGATTGGACAATCATGTCTTCGGATTCTAAGCAAAGTGCTTCCACTAAGGATCCGAACGACCCAAACTACCGCTATTACGAGATCAAACATCCCGCCACTGGAAGGTCTTGTAATCCGTCATCTAGGGGTTGGAAAGGCACAAAACACATAGACCCTGATCACTTGGATCGAAACAGCCTAGAGTCACTACTTGCAGATCATAGAATCGCTTTTGGCGAAGACGAGAACATGGTTCCTCAGCAAAAGCGCTTTCTTCATGAAGTTGAAACTAATGTCTGCAAAAGTGTTTTACCGATTACTCCGATGGTGAGAAAGAGACCTATGCCCTTTTCGGGAGAGCAGGCGTCTTTTTAGCTCCAAAACATACTAATTTTGTTCGGCGCTTCATTCAGCAGGGCGGGGCAAAAGATGGCCTTGTCATCGATTGTTTCGGTGGCTCAGGCAGCACAGGCCACGCTGTTCTAAAGCAAAACCATGCTGACCAAGGCACGCGGAAATTCATCCTGAGCGAAGTTGCCGCGTATTTTGATACTGTTCTGCTCCCTCGTTTGAAAAAAGGGGCATTTTCCAACGATTGGCGGGCAGGAAAACCAGTAACCCTGGATACAGGGACTTCAAACGTTTTCAAAGTCCTCCGCCTTGAAAGCTACGAAGACGCACTTGACAATATCGAGTTCAACACCGGTGCCGCTCCTGGTGCGGAGTTAGGCTTGGATTTCCGCCGCGACTACGAGCTGCGTTATGCGCTGGATTGGGAAAGCAAGGATTGCCCGACACGACTAGCCGTGCCACAACTCGACACGCCCTTTGACTACACGCTCACCCTGCGGCGCGAATCGGGCACGGTGGAGGTGAAGCCGGATTTGCCGGAGACGTTTGCCTATCTCATCGGCCTGCACACGCAGCGGCGCTTCCGCGCTGAGCGTGAAGGAGTGAGCTATCTCATCTACACGGGCACTCTGCACACGGACGGCACTGACGTGGCCGTGCTCTGGCGCACCTGCAAGGACTGGACGGAAGCCAACCTGAGGGCGGAGATGGACTGGTGGCGCCAGCAACGCGAGACGCTCGCCCCCGGATCCACGCGAGTCTATGTGAACGGTGCCAGCGCCATCGAGGGGCATCACAGCCTGGATGCCGAGTTCAAGACGCGGATGCACGGAGGAACCGTCTAGGTCATGCCACCTCGCCGCACCGCCGCCACCCGTGCCACCCATACGGTGCAAGGAGAGAGGCTGCTCCAGCGCTTGTTCCTGCTCCGCTTTCTTCATGCCGAGTTTGGCTTTCGTCCCGATGTTGCCCAAGCGCACGATCTGAGCGGGGATTCCGCCACGGGCGTCCTGCTCTCCGCGCTGAAAGATACGGAGGAGAGTTATGGCACCGACGGCATGTCTTTCGTGGCTTCCGCGCTCACCGGGCGGGCGGGGAAGAACGTCACCGCCGAGGAAATTAAGAGCTACGACGCCAACGTCCGCTCCCATCTCTATCGCATCAACGAACGGCGGTCCGAGCCGCTGACGCTGCGCTATTTCCAAACGCTGGCGATGCTCTACACCGAGCGCGTCCTCGACCGTCTCGGCAAAGGGCCGAAGCAGCTCTGCAAAGAGCTGAACACCTTCGTGCAGACGACGAAGCCCGTCGGCTGGCGGGATTTCCCGTGCTTCACTCCTGCCTCGCTCCGCAAGCTGGCTTTCATGATGGCGACCGGCTCCGGCAAGACGCTGCTGTTCCATCTCAATTACCTTCAGTTCCTCCATTACAACGGCAGCAAGCCGCTCGCGAATATCCTGCTCATCACACCGGGGCCGGACCTGAGCGCGCAACATCTGCGGGAGCTGCAAGCCTCGGGCCTGCCCTGCCGCTTGTTCGATGCCGGGCGGTCGCGGGATTTCACCGACACGCCGCACACCATCGAAATCATCAGCATCAGCCGTTTCAAATCCGACAAGACGGACAAGGGAACTCGTGTCGAACCGGAGTCCTTTTCGGGTCGCAACCTCATCTTTGTGGACGAAGGCCACCGCTCAAAGAAGGAGGACGGTGAGCAGCGGAAGAATCGCGATAAGCTTCTAGGAGAGGATGGCTTCGCCTTTGAATACTCTGCGACATTCCAACAGGCCTTTTCCGGGGATGATGCGGACCTGAAGGCTCGCCGCGATGAATACGGCGCGGCGGTCTGCTTCGACTACTCCTACAAATGGTTTCTGCACGATGGCTTCGGGAAGGATTTCCCCGTGCTCAACAGCTCTGGCGCAGATGCTGAGGCGGGAACTTGGTCACTGCTGGCCGGCCTGTTTGCCTTCGCCGCCCAAAGCCACGCCTACCGGAACAACCATGCCGCGCTGAAGAATTACAACGTGGCCGCGCCGCTGGCGCTGATGGTCGGGCGCGAGATTGCCACAGCAAGCGGCAAGCTGAATGAGGACGAGAAACTCACCCGGGCCGATGTGCTCGCCGCTCTGAAGTTCTTCCACCGCTTCCTGCGCAATGAGGGCGGCTGGACGGTGCAAGCGCTCGGCGCATTGCTTAGCAGCACCACGCCGATTGACGCGCAGAACCACGGCCTAGCGCTGAAGGAGGCGCGGGACTACTGGAAAGCGGCTGGGGTGGAGGCCGGGGACAATCTGTTCGAGTGGATTGCGACCAACGTGCTGCATTCACCCGGTGGCGGCGGTCTGGTGGTCCATCGCATCAATGGGAATGAAAACGAAATTGCCCTGCGCGGTTCCGAGGACCAGAACCAGCGGCCTTTCGGGCTGGTCTATATCGGCAAAGCGCCGGACCTGACCAACGCCATCCCCGCCGACAGCGGCATCGAGCAATCCGACGACTATCTCGCGGACGCATGGTTTCCCCGGATTGATGAGCCGGGGTCGCCCGTCAACTTCCTGCTCGGCGCGAAGAAGTTCATCGAGGGCTGGTCAAGCTGGCGCGTGAGTGCGCTGGGATTGATTAACATCGGGAAGAGTGAAGGCTCCGAAATTATCCAGCTTTTCGGACGCGGCGTGCGTTTGCTCGGCCTGCATCGCCTGCTCAAGCGGTCGAAGTATCTCACGGGCTACACGCATCCGGTTTCGTTGCCATTGCTGGAGCGGCTGTTTGTCTTCGCCATCGACTCGAAATACATGACGAAGTTTCGGGAGACGATCGAACTCGAAGGCGTGGACGGGGGAGGCTTCCTGGAGTTTGAACTCGAACTCTGGCGGACGATAGATCAGCCGAATCCGCCAGTGCTGCATCTTCCAGAATGGCCGGGAGAAGAGCTATTCAAGCGTGAACAAGCAGTTCGCCTCGACGCTGCCCATCTTGGTAATGTGCCATCACGACGCACGATCACCGTCCGCCGGCACACGCGATTTGAGGGTCTGCAAAGTGATGAGGAAGGGACGACTGCCGCTCAAGCACAAGCCTCAGCCACAGCACTCGCGGCTTGCCCGTGGTTTCGGTTCGTGGACCAAAGTTCTCTTTATATCCGCTTGTGCCGTCATGCCCGCGAGCAAGGTTATGAAAACATCGGTTTCAGCGCGGCTGATGTGAGCGCATTACTCAGTGCCCAATCGCGCGAGTTACTAGTGCAGGCCGACGCGGACTTTCATCGTTCTGATGTCTGGTCTGCACGAAGACGATGGGAGGATGCCGTCTTTGATTTACTGAAGGGAGCTTTCGACCGGATTTATCGTCGCGCCCAGCAAAAGTGGGAGACACATAACATGACGCTACCGGTGCTTCGCGAGGACCATCCGAACTACAAGTTCACCTACAAGGTGCGCGTGCCGCAGAAGTTGGCCTCCACATCCCCGCAGTTCATTCGCGACCTGCAAGCATTGATTGAGCAATGTCCGAAGCAAGCATGGACCGGGGAAGAACCTGTCATGGCTGTGGCGCGTTTCGGTGGACATCTCTATCAGCCGCTCGTATTGGATGCCGAGAATCCCGCCAACCGCACCACGCCAAACACTGCCGAGAAGCAAAGCCTGACAATCACGCCGCCATCGCTGACTGCCAGTGAGCAGGAGTTTGCCGAAATGCTGCGGGATTACTGGTCGGCAAATGCTGCCACGGTTCACGCCGGCGAGAGCATCTACCTGCTTCGAAACCTAAGCAGAGGAAAAGGCGTTGGATTCTTCGAGTCAGAGGGATTCTATCCCGACTTCATCCTCTGGCACCGGAAAGCAGACGGCAAACAGAGACTTGTGTTCATCGAGCCTCACGGAATGCGCCAAGACGATGCACCGGACATCAACAACAAAGTCCAGCTTGCCATGGAAATCGGAAGTCATCTTGCCGAGGTATTGAAGGCTCCAGGTTGTATGGTTCACGAGGTGACTGCATACATCGTTTCGGCCACTCCATTTGCGTCACTGAGCCGAAAGCATGGTGTTGGTTGGACGGTGCCGCGTTATGCTGAACATCACATTCTGTTCCCGGCAGATATGCGGACGATGCCAGGCCTTGGTGGTCTTTTCGCAATCATTTGATGCATGCACACTGGGCGACATGGCCAAGACGCTGAATCGTTCGTCGCTCTATCTGCGCTGATTGCAAACGCGCTTCCAGTTGCCGGTGCTCGAGGCCCGCGGCTACACCGATGCTTACATTGCATTCCTCGGCACTCTCGTCTTTCTGCGCACCTTCGTCGTGAGCGAAGATGCACTCCTTAAATTGTGGCATCTCGAAACAAAGCTTCTCGCGCTCTTGCACGTGGACTCGACCGGTTCGCCGCTGGGGACGGTGGCGAATCGCGCCGGAGTCGCCGGAACCTGCCGCAAGAGGTCGAGTGTCACTCCCTTATAGCCGCCTGAACGGATTTGGGCGCCTGCGGTGTGTCTTCTGGCCGCAGGCATCGAGGAACCACGTCGACGATGCGATGACATGCCGCTGCTCGATATGAGGTTGGAAGTCCTGCGCTATGCGCTGCGGCAGGCGGTCGAAGAGATGAACCTCGATACCATTGATCGCCTTGTGACCAAAGCGAAGGCGACTTAGCAGCGCATCGCCGCCGAGAAGCAGGCGGCAGAGACGCCGGGCCTCCGGGAGTTGCATGAGGACGTTATGATCCTCGATCCACAGCCCTCGGATTATCGTCGTTC
>JAXDQV010000315.1:0-2931 GCA_034667645.1 Chthoniobacter sp. | reverse complement strand
CCGCTGGGACTTCCGCGCGCGCGACCGGAGCGCCCGGCGGGTCGCTCTGCACTCGGGCGGTCGGCGTTCCGATTGTCTCCGCTTTCGGCGGCGCCGGGGTGACCGCGGCATTGGCGACGGAAGCCGGCGCTGAAGCAACTTCGGGTTCAGCCGCTTTCGTCGTCGGAGGGTCGGGCGCACTTGTCGCCGCCGTTGCGACTGGCGCCGCCGTCACGGTGGAACCGGTGACCGATTTCGCGCGAGCGACTGGAGTGCTCAACTCGCCTTTCGTCGAAGCCATCACAGCCGCTCCAGCCGTCACCGCCTTCGACGCGCTCGGCGCGGGTGCGCCCGCATCCGGTTTCTTCGGTGGCGTCGGCTTGAAGGAGTCGCGCATTTTCGCCGCCGCCGCCGCCAATTGCGCGCGGATATGTGGAATTTGCTCGAAGACGGTCTCCGCCGGCAATCGATCCTTCATCAGCCGCGGCATGAGGTGCTGGAGAAAGAGACCATAAATTCCGCTCACCATGACGATGGCGTAAAGCACCATCAGCAGCGTGGTCATCGCGCCGCCAAACCGAAAACCGCTGTGCATAATGACGAGCGGAATCGTGAGCAGCGTGAGCCAGATATGCGCGCGCAGCCACCGCTGCACCGTTCCCACGCGCCAGAGCGGGATTTTTTTTCGCAGGCTGAGGAGCGCGGCAAAAACAAAAATCGCGAGCGAGATCGCGCCAAACCAAAGGCCGAGCGGGGTGCCGCCCACGGTGTGATGCTCGGTCGGTGTCTGGATCAGGGAAGAGGGCAAATGGATCCACGAGGGCAACCGCGCCGGATGGAAATTGCCGGCGTAGAGAATCCCGGCCGCGAGCGTGGCGAGGCAGACGAAGACGAACCAGGGGATGTGTTTCCAGTTATTGAGCCGCATCGGAAAATTTCAGATCGAAGATTTCAGATTTCAGATTGAGGCAGCTTCCAAATCTGCAATCGGCCTTCTGAAATCTTCAATGGGTCAGTGCGTGTGGTGCGTTTCATACTGGCGCGTGGGCGACCATTGATCCTTGAGCAGCGCGTTCTGCGCTTCGAGGGCGTCGCCAAAAAAGCGCTGCGGATCGACGCGCTTGGCGGCGTCGTGCGGGCAGGCGTAAACGCAGCTCGGGACAGAGAGCTGGGTGCAGAGATCGCAAGTGTTGGCCTTGTAGGTGGTCGATTTTTTCTTCTCGATCTTGATCGTCGGCGGAATGTTGGGATTACCCGATTTGACCTCGGTCTTCACTTCCTTGGTCACTTCGAGCGGGTGCATGTTGATGTTGCCGTAAGGGCAAAGTTCCGCGCATTTCCCGCAGCCGATGCACCAATCCTCGATGATGATTTCGAGGTTCTCCTTGCGCCGGATCGAACCGACCGGGCACTGCGTCATGCAGAGCGGATCGCGGCAGGAGCGGCAGGCCGTCGCCACGAGAAAATGATCGTAACGCAAACCGTCGCGGAGCAGGCGCGAGACGCCGTCATGCGCCTTGGCGCACGCTTGCACGCAGGCATCGCAGCGAGTGCAGTTATCGAGATCGATGAGGAGAAGGTTCTGCGCTTCGAACAAGCCCTGGTTAAGATAATCGTCGAGCCGGAGCCCCG
Organism: Chthoniobacter sp.; assembly: GCA_034667645.1. GTDB lineage: Bacteria > Verrucomicrobiota > Verrucomicrobiia > Chthoniobacterales > Chthoniobacteraceae > JAJPJG01. The sequence goes on along the minus strand of JAXDQV010000315.1, from coordinate 1,320 downwards.
CCGGAATCGCACGGGCCGTCGTCGCGGCCATCCGCGCCTCGGCCACAGGCTCGAGTTGGGCGCGCACCGCCGGGAACTTCTCCAGCATGAGAGTGAATTCAGCCGCGGGAACTTTCACCACGTCCACCGCGTCCAGCGCCGCGCAGGTCGCGATCCGCTTGATCGAGCGGAGCAATCCGATCTCGCCGAAAAAATCCCCGCGGCTCAAATAGGTCCGCACCATTTCGCCGCCCGGCATCGCCTGCGAGACGCGCACCATCCCGGAGCGAATGAGATAAAAAGCGTCGGCCTCCTCGCCTTCCTTGCAGATGATGTCGTTTTGGTTGTACGAGACCAGCTCGACCTTTTCTTTCAGATACGCCAGGAACTCGTCGCCCACGCTGGCGAAAAGGGGCACGCTCCGCAGATGCGTTTCGAGCGAGCGCTGCCGGTATTTCTTGTCCAGCTCCGCCTTGAACGACGTGCCCTTGAACGTCGGCGCTTTCACTTTCGAGGTGGCCTTCGAGGCCTCGGAGACCTGCCGATTTCCGACGAGCATGTCGAGAATCACCCGCAGCATTTCTACCATCACACACGGCTCGCGCGTGACGACCGTGGCCGACCGCGGCTGAAACGTGCGGCAGGTCATTTCGCCGAAGAGCTCGCCCGGCCCGAGTTCCGCGATCGGTTTGTTCATCGGCAGGTCGATGTTCGCGTCGATTCCGATGAATTTGCGGTCGTGCGCTTCCGCGCGTTTGTCCTGGCCGTCGTCGGCAAGGAAACTTTTCATGCGCGCCACGCTGCGCCCGAAGAAACCAAAGGCCGGCCGGGTGCGGAGATGCGCCATGGGATTTTGGATCGAAATGTCGACCGTCCCCGAGACAATGTAATAGGCGGTCGAGCCGAATTCACCCTCGACGCAAACCGTCTCGCCTTTGCGGTAGCGATGCAGCACCGCCGCGTCTTTCGCGTATTTTTCCAGCTGCACTGCCGGGATTTCCTTCAGCGCGGGCAAGTACTCGATGAGTTGCTCGACGCTCAGCGGCTCACCCGAAGTTAACTTTCCGCCCGGTTCGTCCATGTCGCTGCCCGGGATGATACTCAGCCGGACGTTAAGGGTGGAAGTCTTTTAACGGGCGTAAACGCCGGACGATGAAAGCACCAAACACCAAGCACCATACTCAGACAGGCGGTGCTGTTCTTGGAGCTTTGCTGTTTGAAGTTTCTCTGGTGCTTGGTGTTTGGAGCTTTTTCGTTACGCAGCCACGGCGTTCCCGGCGAAATGAAGCAGCTCCAGAATTTCTCCACGAAGCTGAAGAAAATCGGCGCTGCTGCGATCGC
>JAXDQV010000314.1:0-9880 GCA_034667645.1 Chthoniobacter sp. | reverse complement strand
TAACCGATCGCTTCAGTCGGCTGACCGATAGAGCCAAGACGCGCAAAAAAGATGATCCCTGCGAGCCCACTGAACAGGCCGCCGATGAGATAAACCATCAGCTTCGTGCGATTCACCGGCACTCCGCAAAGGATTGCCGTTTTCTCGTTGGAACCGATGGCGAAAATGTGCCGGCCCAGGCGGGTATAACGCAGAAACAGCGCGGTCAATACCGCGGCGAAAATTACCAGCCAGACGGCAATCGGCAGGAAGGGAAAAGTGAAAACTGTTTTGGCGGGATCGAGCAGTTTGGAGATCCAGAGGTCCTGCACCTCGCGTGGTGGATAAATATTTTGCTCTTTCGCGACCAGCTTCGCCAGTCCGCGCGCCATCTGCATCGTTCCGAGCGTAATGATAAACGGAACAATCCGCAGAAAGGTCACCATCGCTCCGTTGAAAATCCCAACGAAGCCGGAGACCGCGCACGCGGCGAGCACTGCGAGCAGTGGCATGAGTTGCGGGTGCTGAACCACGAGTTTGTTTCCCTCTGGCCCGAGATTGAGGACGTGGGCCGTGGTGATCATCGAAAGCGCGATAACCGAGCCGGCAGAGAGATCGATACCGCCAGCAATGATCACAATGGTCATGCCTATGGCCGCCATTGCCACCACCGCGATGTCCTGCAGCATCAGCTGTGTGTTTGCGTCAGAGGTAAAACCTTTGGTGCCCGGAGTCAGGAACACAAAGAACAAATACACGGCGACGAGCGCCGCCAGACGCCCAGCGAACTCAAGCACTCGGTTGCTCTTTCGCCCTGCCGTCGTGGTGATGGTGGTCGAAGTGGGGGTGGCGTGCGCGCCGGCGGCGGCATTGTCGCTTGTCGGGAGAGAGATTTGGTTTTCGTCGTCAGTCATCATTCGGGGGGGTGGGGATTAGCGCGTCTCCTGTCCGGTCGCCACCATCATCAGCGAATGCTCAGTCCATTCGCCAACCGGCCGCGCTTCACCGAGCACACCGCGGGTCATCACGGCAATGCGGTCGCAAATACCGAGCAATTCCGGGAGATAGCTGCTCACTACGAGCACGGCCTTTGGTTTGTTGCCGCCCTCGCCCAAGGCGAGTTTGTCAATCAGTGAGTAAATCTGTGCTTTTGATCCGACATCGATTCCACGCGTTGGCTCGTCGAGCAGCAGCACATCCACGTCATGATGCAGGAGGCGCGCAATGGCGACCTTCTGCTGATTGCCGCCGGAGAGATCCGAGATTGGCTGCTCGGCGGACTGGCACTTGATCGGAAACGCCGCGATCCACGGATCGCACGCGGCACGTTGCCTGGAAGGACGGACAAAGCGCCACGGTCCGAGCCCGTCCAAATTTGAAAGAGTAAGATTCTCAGCGATGGAGAGGTTCTGCGCCAAGCCCTCGGTCTTTCTATCTTCGCTCACCAATCCCATTCCTTCCACCCATCTTCGCGCGGGGGAGGCGGTGCCGACAAAAGCTTTGATTCGGACCTGACCCGACTTCACCGCGTCCAACCCGAAGATCGCCCGCAGCATTTCCGTGCGCCCGGCGCCGATCAAGCCTGCGATGCCGACGATCTCGCCTCGATGAAGGACCATGGTCGCATCTTTGGGAAGCTTCGCGCCGCTGACCGCACGCAATTCCAGCACACTCTCTCCCGCCGCGCGCGGGGAGCGGGGATAAAGGTCATGCACATCACGCCCCACCATCATCGAAATGATGCGATCAACGGGAACCTCCGACACATTTCCATGCCCGACCGTTTCTCCGTCGCGCATCACAGTGAACTTATCGCAGAGCTCCTGAATTTCCTCCAATGCATGGCTGATATAAACGATGGCGACTCCTTTGGTTTTTAACCGGCGAACCAGGTCGAACAGCTTGCGCACATCTTTTTGCGTCAACGAGCTTGTAGGTTCATCGAGCACCAGGATTTTGCAGCCGACAGATACCGCCCGTGCAATTTCCACGAGCTGCTGTTCCGCGATGGATAGTTCACCGACAATCGTTTCGGGAGCGATGTCTTGCAGTCCCACTTCATCGAGCGCGCGGCGGGAGATCGCCTTGATTTCAGACCATTTTAGAAAGGGCCCCATCGTCGGCTCAATGCCGAGCATGATGTTTTCCATCACGCTCAAGTCCGGGGCCAATGCGAGTTCCTGATAAATCATGCACACCCCGAGAGACCTTGCATGGAGCGGATGCCCAGGCACGTAGGGTTTTCCATCGAATGTCATCTCTCCAGCATCTGCCGTATAGGCACCGGAAAGCGTCTTCATTAGTGTGCTTTTGCCCGCTCCATTTTCGCCAATCAGGGCGTGAACCGATCCTCGGGCGACGCTCAAATTCACGCCCTTCAGCGCATAAGTCGCACCAAATCGCTTTTGCACTCCCGCCATGGTAAGGAGTGAAGACGGATCGGACTGAACCATTTACGTGTTTTTGAAAGCCCGTCCGCTGTTGCGTTTACTTATTTCTTCAACTTCACCGTAACGCCTGTGTCGATCATGGGTTCGACCGATTTATGGTTGATGAAATCAACCACCGTCTTTACCCCGAGGTATCCCATCTTTCCGGGATCTTGAACGACCAGCGCGTTGATAATGTCATTCTGCAATCCCTGCAAAAGCAACTCGGAATCATCAAAACCAACGAACTTGGTCTTTACCTCCACTCCCTTATCGCGCAGCGATTTCAAAGCATTGTAGGTGCCCTCGGCAGTCGGTTGGTTTGACGCAAAGATACCGTCCAGTTCGAGTTTGTTGTCCTTGACGGAATTATTCAGCAAAGTCTCGGCCACTCGCTGGGCGCCCGCCATCGAACCATCCGTAAATTGTTGCGCCACTACTTTCAATCTCGTGTCAGTAGCAAGCTTTGAGAGAAAGCCTTCTTCCCGGAGGCGCGTGCTTGCGGAACCTTCCGTGAACCGCACTACGAGCACGTTTCCACTATAAGACGGACTTTCAATAAACTTGGACAACTGCTCAGCTGCCGTGGCCCCCGCAGCTTTATTGTCTGTCGCGATGAAACTGACATAGTCCACCCCTTGCTTGCCATCCAGTGGAGAGTCGAAAACGACCACGGGTATCCCGCGCTTGACCACATTCCTTACATGCGGGGCCAGTGCCTTGTCGTCACACGGCGAGAGCACGATCCCACTGACGCCCGACGCGGCGAGATTGTTAAAAATACCTATCTGGTCAGCGATCTTGGAATCATCCAGTGGCCCCTGCCACTCAATGTTCACGCCTGCCTCCTCGGCTCCTTTGCGAGCCCCGGCCTCAGCCGCTTTCCAGTAGGAATGGGTCGTCGCTTTTGGGATGACGGCGATCGTGAATTTTTTGGCGGATCCTGATTGCGAGTTTTCAGAACCACTCGGTTCCGGAGCCTTGCTGCAGGAGGTAACCAGGCAAGCGATAAGGAGAATTCCTCCTAGGTGCGAAAAGAGTTTTGAAGGTTGCATATTCTGGGGATTGAATCATGCGTGAATCGCGAGCAGCGTTGCACGCTAATTATTTTCAGGACGGCCCGAAGTCCAGGTCACATTGTGAATCGGTGCAAGAATCTCCAGGACTTTGGAAAGCAGTTCCACATCCAATGGTAAATCAATGTCACTAATGTTTTGCAAAATGCGATCCGGGTTCGCCGTTCCCACGATGTTCGTGTGAATATCAGGATTTGCCACCGAGAACTGAAGGGCAAGTTTGCCGATATCGCGCCCATTACGCCGGCAAAATTCCGCGGCCTCGGCGCAACAGGCTTTGCCCTCGGTTGAAGCAGGGTGCCACGGGGGCGGGCCCTCGGAGGAGAGTAACCGCATGGCAAGCGGCGCAGAGTTTACAATCCCTGCTTTCTTATCTTTCAGGAACGGCAACAGGCTTTCAAGTGAAGTATTATTCAAGCAATAGTGACAGTAAGATTGGATTTGATCCACATCTGTCCGCTCCAACACATATCGAAACAGTCCAATCGGAAAGCCCGTAATCCCGATGAAACGCGCCTTTCCAGAAGCCTGAACCTTTCTCAGGGTCGGGATCGTCTCGTTTACGATTAGTTCCATGTCAGCAAACTCCATGTCGTGGACCTGAATGAAATCGACGTAGTCTGTGCCGAGCCGCGCGAGACTCTCGTCGACACTGACAGTCACTCGTTCCGCAGAGAAATCGAAGTCCTTCGCGTCGTTGCCATAACGACCCACTTTTGTAGCCAGATAGTATCGCTCACGGCTAATGCCGCGCAGGGCTTTCCCTAAAATGGTTTCCGCTGTGGTCAGACCGTAAAACGGGGCCGTGTCGATAAAGTTGACGCCATGATCGATCGCCACATGAACCGTCCGCATTGCTTCCGCTTCATCGACTTTTTTAAAGGCCGATCCAAGCGAAGAGCCACCCAAGCCCAGGATTGAAACTCGCAAGCCGGTATTACCCAGCGTTCGATATCTCATGTCCCCCGCTCGTTACGCAAACAGCGGGAGGATATGGCGGTTCAAAAGGTTGTGAGTCACATTCGCTCCTATGACGTCGGAATATTTCTCCAATGAGTCGGTGTAACGCGAGCCCATCGCGGCTGCGACCTTGAACGACACATGGAGGAACTGGCGAAATTGAGGATTGTAAGCCGCATTAGATTGATCGTGCCGCAAGGTCGCCACGAATTCATCTGAACTCCACCCCGAGACTTTCTCCGGTGCAGGCAGTTCACTTATATTGATATCAACGACCGGCCCGTAAGGCGCGATTAACTCGGCGGCTTTTGGATGCGCTCCGGCGTAAATCTCCTGGGCGATTTTCAATCCATCCCCTCCAGCTTCCGCCAGTCCGATGACCTCTTCCAGCCACGTAGTGCCGGCAGTTTTCACGTGGAGTCCGGCACTGCATTTTTTGATGAGGCGACTGATGACTGGATAGATTGAAAACTTGTCGCTCCCCGAGTGAACGCTTAATTTTAAATTTGATGGTAATCCAAACTCGGAAATCGCAAACGCGATCACTGCCAGATCTTCTTCAAACTCTTTCTCGAACTGGCTGATGTTTCCGACGTAATCCACACCTTTGTTGAATCTCCCAGTAAACTTTGGGGCGATGGTCTGCGCCGGGATTCCCTCACGCGAAATCATCGAGAGGATTAGAAACAACTCAACGGGTGTTTGTGGCGAGTCGGTTTCGTCCACTGAGACCTCAGTAATGAAATCATCCCCCTTTTTGTCGCGAATATGGCGATAAATGCGACCCGCCTCTTGCATCGCGAGCAGGAATTTTCCCGCGGTTCGCGCCAGGAGTTCCTCGGTGATTTCAAATGGTGTCGACACCCCGGGAATACTTAGAGCTCCAAGGTATTGCCGATGCCCCGCCGTAAAATCAGCAACGTCTTTTTCAGCCGCAGGCTTTCCGGTAAAGTCTGCCACGTCCAGGGTAAAGAAGTCTGAAGCGGCGATGAACCCATCAACCGTCCCTAGTCCGATATGATCCGCATCCACATGATAAGCACCTTTCCAGGCAAGCGCTTTTACGGCCTCGTCGGCTTCCGAGCGAACACTCTCAGGTTTCGATTTTACAATGGTGTGCTCGCGATTGGACTTGTTCCAGACCGGTGCAAGGTGAATGCCTTTTTCGAAGGCCTGCTTGACAGCCAGTAGTTGCGCCTTGCCTTCGTGCGCGAAACGGTCGCCCATGCCGAAGGAGAATTTATCAATGTGTTTCATAAAGGGGGGATGGTGTGAGGTGGAGCAGATGAGAGCCAAGTGTGAGATTTTTCCCCCTCAAAGGGAATAAAAATCTCCATTACGGCAGGGTCAGTTGGTCCACCCTGGATGATCTCTACAGGTTGGAGGGTTTGGCTGGACCCGCTGCAGAGTCTTTGCCGGTCGGAAGGTAACGGTAGTAAACCTCGAGCATCAACGCGCATAACGTGGTCCGATACACCAGTCCATCCGCGTTTGCGGCATCGTTCATTCCTGCTCCGTTCTCTCGTCCCCCGGTCGGGGGCCAACTGCCGTCGGGAGATTGGTGCGTAACAATTTCGTCTTGAAACATGCGATTCCACCGATCCCATGATCCACCCTGCGCCAAAAAGCAGGCCTGAGTGTCATAATACCATGCATAGAGATGCGCATCCGGGCTCCCATACTTCACGTTTACGCCTTCCAGCGCCTTGAGGCTGTCGCGCACCATCTTATCCGGCTTCCCCTGCCAGAAGAGCTTGCACAACACTCCTACTCCGGTGAGCGTGGGAGGATGGTCACCCGACTTGCGATAGCCGTAAGAGCTATCCTTCGGAGTAAAAACGCGATCCAGGTTTCGCATGGCATTGTCCAGGACTCCATTGATGCCGTCGAAGGGGAGACCCGTGAGGTGAGCAGCTTTGAGGGCTTGAATTTGCCAACCACTGACGGAGGTATCGCTTTGAACAAAGCCTTTTCCCTTCTCGTCAGGTCTTTCCGGCCCCGTATCATACCTGTAATACCAACCGCCGTCGGCGCGCTGACCCTTGACGATGTAGTCAATAGCTTGCGTAAGCACGGGAGCGATTTTTTCATCGTGCGTCATCGTGTAGGCCTCGCCCAAAGCGTAGGCGGCAATGGCGTGTTCATACACGTCAGAAGAATAGAGAAAAACATTCCCTTTGAACATTAGATGTCCTTGCGCTTTCACACCCGCGCCTACCAACGCATTAATCGCCTTGTCCACTACAACGCTGAAGTCTCGTGACGATGCAGGAGTCTCTCCATGGCCGAGGTAACAGAGCAATGCGAGTCCCGTCATCGCTCCTTTGAATTTAGATCCCCATGTCCCATCCGGGTTTTGCGTTTTCTGCAGCCATCGTAGCGCATTCATCACGGCCTGCTCGCTCGTTATCTTTCCGCCATTTTGAGCTAAAGTGGCCGCGCGCTTTCCACTGCCACGGCCAGCCATGGTGCCTGGCAGCTGCGACGCTGCCCCTGTTTTCGCGGACGATGCGGAAGGTCCACCGGCCAATTTCTCGGCAAGATTGGTCGATATGGTCGGTGCCACCGATGGAGCAACAGGCACGGAAAACGCCACCGCACTCGGATTGATACTGGTCAATGCACTCAGCGATGCCGTAGGCGCCGAGATAGTCGGAGCAACCACACTCATGGAGGGCATCGTCTGTGACTCCTCGGGAGCCGGCGCCGCGCTCGTGTCCGCGGGGGTTAAAAAGTCTCCGCCTTCTGCCTGGAAGTCGGGCGGCTCGACATACTTGTTGAACAAGACCGTGCCGCCGAAGAGCAGCACGATCAACACGTGGAGCAGCGCTGATATCATCAGGAAACGCGAATTCGCGACTGAGCGCACCAGACGAAGAAAAGCGTCGTTCATGAGGGTGTGGTCACATTTTCACGGTCTTAGCCGATCACCTGTGCGGTAAAAACTACACCGTGGCATTTTTTGTGACAAGGACGCTGTTTGCGCGCAACCCGAGAGTCACATTGCGCGATATATTATCTCGAGGGTCAGCACAGCGTAGGCCGTGACAAGAACTGGATCCTTCTCCATCCAGCGGCCGCTCTGGTTAATCCACGATCCGTCGGCATTTTGCAGACCGAAGAGTTTTCGCGCCAGCTCATCAGCCCACACAACTTTGCGTCCATCCGTAAGCTCCACTTCGCGGACCCCGTAAGCAGAAAGCGCCTTTGCCATCATTTGGTAATAATAGAAGCGGCCGTCCATTCCCATGCCTGGGTTTTCCTCGGTGGAGTAATGCCTGCGCAACCATTCGACCACGGCAAGCACCCGTGGGTCATCCTTTTTCACGTCTGCGTAGATGTAGCTCAAGATGCCGGCGTAGCTCATGCTTCCATAAGATCGCAATGCCGTCTTACCGTTCGGTAATTTCGTCTCGCCAGCCATGCTTTCACCGGGATAATAGACAAAGCCCCCGACATTGTCGGGATCATCGCTCGCCCATTGCGCTTTGTTATAGCTGGGGAGATTCTGGCAGCGCTGCACGAAAGTAATAACTGCCTTCCAGTCCAGGTCTGGATCGTTCGCCGCTTCGCCTCCGATGGCAACCTTGCTGCGATACAACGCATCGAGAGCCACCACTGTATTGGACAAGTCAGGATGCTGACGACCACTTCCCGTCGGACCGTAACCCATACCCCCATCCAAAGATTCGTCGGGCAGCCCCTTCGCCTGTTGTCGGATGACAAATGCACGCGCGGCTCTGATGATTGGCTGATACTCCGGTTGCTTGGCTGCGACCAGAGCGACCAACGCCAGCGATGTATTGTAGTTTGCCAAACCTTTGCGATAAATTCCGCCGTCGGGTTGCACGCAGCTTTTTAAGAAGTCATATCCTTTAGCGCACTCCTTCCGCCGATTTTTAAGCACATCGGATGGCTCGTTTGCAAACGCAGTCAGAACCAATGCCGTCAAGGCTGGCTGCTCCGGCAGCGACCACGAACCGTCGCTATTTTGCTTGTTTTCCAACCAACCAAGACCGCGATCGATGGAAAGCCGAACCTCATTCCTGATTGAAAGAGCATCGAGTCTATGCGGGATAACTTCTTCTGCCTGAAGGCTGATTGCCAGCGTGCAGAAGATCCTTATGCAGTGTCTCGCGCTCATCGCGGCGAAGTCCCGGTAAGTCGCAGCGTAATTTCCACCGCCGTCCCGACAGCTGGAACTTTGGACGATCGAACGCTCCAGATCTGGTCGTTGTCTGCACCGGGGCGAGGATTGTTCACCAACGCCGCCGGATCGGTAATCAATGAGATCAGCGAGCCTTCAGTCCTTGCCAGGAAGCGTCCATCGTAAATTACCGATCCCGTGTATAGCCATGGCCCGCGTTCTACGACTCCATCATTTCGTAAGATCATATCCTCGACACGCATTTCCTGTTGAGCGCTTCCGATCGTCCAGCACACGAGAACGTCGATGTTGGTGCCGCGAAGTTTCGCGACTTTTTTTAGCGATTCTCCAGTCACTCGCATTGGCGGGGGGGCTGTAACCCGACCACTGTCGCTCGCGCCAACCAGCAACATGGAGACGTGAAGGTCGGAGGGGTCGATCCGGGTGGTCAGAAGGCTTTCATGAGTTTTCCCGCCGTCAGTTACCAGCAGATACTCAATGGGACCGCCCTTCATGTTTACCTCACCGTCAAAACTCACGGTGCGAGCGCCTTTGTCCAGCCTCACTTCTCCAATCTGGAAACACCCCTTGCTTATCTCGCGCATCGGCGTCTCTGCTCGAGCTGGGCAACTCACGAGAATGACCATACCCACAGCAAACCTCCTGATCATCTTCACCTGTGCGAACCGGGCACTTAAAGCTGATTCACCTGCAGTCTGATGAAGCGTTTCACGCCAGGACCGAGCGCCACCTTTGCCCTCACCGTCTGGATGACACCGTCATCTGATACTAACTCTTCAGTAACCCCGTTGCTGCTCCAGGAATCAAAACTGTCCGACCAAATGACGATATAGGCGACGTCGGTGGCGGAAATAGCTTTCGTGTAGGTTAGTGTCAGGATCCCTCGATCGCGATCGACTTCCACCTTCGGGAGACCGGAAACCGCAGAAACCGACGGATCGAGGCCGAGTGCATACTTGACGAGGTTCGAGATCCCGTCCCCAGAAGGATTGGCATTCAAGGCGGCCAGTGGATTGCTCGCGAAATTCGGTCCAAAATGCAAGGCCTGCCACTGTTGCACGGGCGACATCACGATCAACCTTACCTCGCGGCTGGAACTGGTGCCATCGATGGTGATAAGGTAATTCGCTGGCTTTGATCCTATAGATAGACTTCCGATCGTCATGGCGCCCGTCGAAGATAGGAGAGTATAAATGCCGCCTTTAAGACCCGTGGCCGCGGTTACGTTGATCGTTCCGCCCACATCCATATCTCCGCCGACAGCTATC
>JAXDQV010000313.1:0-3170 GCA_034667645.1 Chthoniobacter sp. | reverse complement strand
ATATCGATGGTGCTAAACTCTTTCAGCATCCGGGCAAACATCGCCTGGACTTCATCTTCCCTACTGACATCGGCGCGAACCGCCAGCGCCCGACTGCCACTGGCTTCGATGCATTTTACCACGCGCTCGGCTTCTTCCGGATGCGAGACGTAATTTACCAGCACATCCGCACCGGCAGCCCCGAGCGCGAGGGCACACGCCTCACCGATTCCGGAGTTGGCGCCGGTGACGAGCGCTTTCTGATTTTTGAGCGGCTTGAGCGGATCCAGAGAGGTATTCACGACGGATAGATGCCGGCCGCAGAATCAATTTCCAGCGCGACAAAGGCAAGCGCTTTGATTCCGGCCGCCGCCACCGCAGAGGCATGGAACTAGCTTGATTAAAACGCGGGTTCCAACACGACCTGAAGATGCGTTTAGCAACCGAAATTCAGGGAGACGAGGGATCCCGGCACAATCACCACCGAGCTGAGAGCGAAACTCCGAGATGTCTAAAATATGAAACTCCTTCTGACCTATCGAGCGGCGCGGATGAAATCCCGGAACATCTTGCGCTCGCTGCCCAGGCTACGAATGATGCTGTTCGGGTTTGGACTGTAACCGGCGGCGCGCTTTCCTGGCCGCAAGGCCTCGGAACCCTGCTCGGTTACCCGCATTCCACTGCCACAGACGAGATCGGTTTCTGGCAGAAACAAATTCATCCCCAGGACAGGGCGCGCACGGCCGCGAGTATTCGTGATGCTCTGACCGCACACGGCGATTCTTGGACGGGAGAATATCGCTTTCGCCACATCGACGGCTCGTATCTCGACCTTCTCGAACGAGCGCACATCGTCCGCGATGACAAAGGCAAGGCCATCCGTTTCGTTGGCTCGCTCATGAACGTGACGGCGCGAAAACAACTTCAGGACCAACTCGTTCGCTCCCAGAAGATGGAGGCCTTCGGCCAGCTCGCTGGCGGAGTGGCGCATGACTTCAATAATTTCCTCACTACCATTCTGGGCTACAGCGACCTGCTTCTCGACGAACTCGGGATGAAAGGCGACATCGCCAGCCACATCCGCGAAATCAGAAGTGCTGCGGGCCGCGCCTCTGTCCTCACGGCGCAACTGCTCGCCTTCAGCCGCAAACACCCGCTCGCGCCTTGCGTAGTCGAGGTCAATTCCCTTTTGGGTAATCTCGAACGCTCGCTCTTGCGTCTCCTCGGCGAGGACATTTCCGTCCAGTGCCATTTTCACCGCATCAAAGAGGGCCTGCATACCAAGGTCGATCCGGGACAGCTCACGCAGATCATTCTCAACCTCGTCGTCAACGCGCGCGACGCGATGCCCCATGGTGGGTGTCTTACCTTGGAAACCTCTCCCGTCACCGTCGAAACGCCTGAGGACCGCGAACTCGGTTCGGAAGCACTTCTGCCAGGGGACTATGTCTGCATCAGCGTCACTGATAATGGCGCCGGCATGAGCGACGAAGTGAAACAGCATCTGTTTGAGCCCTTTTTTACGACCAAGGACGAAGGCGGCGGCAGCGGACTGGGGCTCGCCACGAGCTACGGAATTGTGCGGCAAAGCGGCGGCCACATTTGCGTGGAAAGCGAGTTCGGCAAAGGCACGATCGTGAAAATTCTCCTGCCGAAAATGCCGGCGCCCCCCCCGCCTTCCTACAAACGGGCCGGCACAAACCAGCTTCCTACGGGAGTCGAGACCATCCTCGTTCTCGAGGACGACATCAGCGTCCGGCACATTTCCGTCCGCGTCCTGCGAGGTCTCGGCTATGATGTCTTGGAAGCCGCTAATGGGGACGACGCGCAGCAGCTGATCGCAAGAAGCGCGGACAAGAAAATCGATCTGCTCCTCACCGATATGGTCATGCCGCAGATGAGTGGACGCTGCTTTGCGGATTGGATGGGCAAGACCAGCCCGGGAACGAAAGTGGTCTTCATCTCGGGTTATCTGCCAGAGTCGCTCCATCCCGGCGATCGGCACGACCAGGAGATGTTTTTCCTCCCCAAGCCTTTCGATTCCGGCCAACTGGCGGCGAAAATTCGCGAAGCGCTCGATTCGGCGAAGTTGTAGCCGATTCAAAACATTGCCGCTGCCCGCGGCGAGGTATATTAAACCTTCGCGTGATCACGTTGAAGGACATCGAAGCGGCGCGAAAGCGGATCGAGGGCGCGGTTTATTATTCGCCCTGCCAGGAATCGATTCCGCTGAGCGAGATCACCGGCATGGAGATTTTTTGCAAGCTCGATAACTTGCAGCGCACCGGCAGTTTCAAGGAACGCGGTGCCCGCAACGCGCTGGCGCAGTTGCCGCCAGAGCAACAAAAGCGCGGCGTGATCGCGGCCTCGGCCGGCAATCACGCGCAAGCCCTCGCCTACCAGGGCAAACTCCTTGGCATTCCGGCCACCGTCGTGATGCCGAAGTACGCGCCCCTCATCAAAATCGGTAACTGCCAGAAACTCGGCGCCACTGTAGTTTTGCACGGAAAAGATTTCGCGGAAGCGAAGGCGCACGCGCATACCATTGGAGAAGAACGCGGCCTCGCTTATATCGATGGCTACGACGATCCCGCCATCATCGCGGGGCAAGGGACGATGGGCCTTGAGATCGTCGAACAAGTGCCCGATCTCGATGCCGTCGTCATTCCCGTGGGCGGCGGAGGTCTGCTCGCCGGTGTCGCTCTCGCCGTGAAGAGTCTCCGGCCGCAGGCAAAAATTATCGCCGTGGAAGCGGATCATGTCGCCAGCTTCTCCGCAGCCATGCGTGCGGGGAAACCGGTCCGCATCGAAACTCATCCGACCCTCGCCGATGGCCTCGCGATCGCGGAAGTCGGGAGGAACGCTTTCGCGACGGCGGCCCCGCTGGTCGATCGCACCGTGGTGGTGAGTGAAGAACAAATCGCCGTTTCTATCCTGCGCATTGTCGAATTGGAAAAGGGCGTGGTCGAAGGCGCTGCTGCCACGCCGCTGGCTGCTTGCCTCTCAGGCCAACTCTCCGATCTGGCGGGAAAACGCGTCGTCCTCCTCCTTTGCGGCGGAAACATCGATCCGAACGTTTTGAGCCGAGTGGTCGAACGCGGGCTCGTAGCTGACGGCCGTCTCTGCCGTTTTACTGCGATGATTAGCGATCGTCCGGGCGGACTCGCTGATCTTGCCACGCAAATCGCCTC
>JAXDQV010000312.1:0-9696 GCA_034667645.1 Chthoniobacter sp. | reverse complement strand
CTTGGTCCCGCTGACCGCAAGCTTGGAAGCGTGGCCGTCGAAGACCGCTTTAATGCACGCGCATTCGTTGGAATCGTTGAGCTGCGTGCTGCTGGCATGGGCATTGATGTAGTCGATCTGCGCGGGCGCGATGCCGGCGTCCGCGAGCGCATCCTGCATGCACAGCGCGACGGCTTCACCGCTCGGGAGCGGCGAGGTCATGTGATACGCCTCGTTGTTGAGCGCGTAGCCGAGCACCTCCGCGTAAATGTGCGCTCCGCGAGCACGCGCGTGGCCGAGCTCCTCGATGACCAGACTGGCGGCGCCTTCGCCCATGACGAAGCCATCGCGTTCCAGATCAAAGGGCCGGCACGCATGGTCTGGCTCTCCCGCCCAGCGGCTCATGGTTTTGATGAAATCGAACGCGCCGAAAGTCAGCGGACTCAACGGTGCCTCCGCCGCCCCCGCGATCATGACGTCCGCCATGTCGTCCCGGATGTAGCGCAGCGCTTCGCCAACCGAAACGGTTCCGCTGGCGCAGGAGTTCGAGTTCGTCGTGCCGGGACCGCGAAAGCCGCATTCGATGGCGATATTCGAATGTGCAGAACCGCCGAAGACCTGCAGCGCGAGCGTCTGGTTCACGCCGCGCGCGCCTTTTTTTAAGAAACGCTGATGCTCCGCCTCGGCGTTCGCGATTCCGCCGAGGGCCGTGCCAAAACTCACGCCAACCCTCTGCTGTGGCCGTTCCCGGGACCATGGCAGCTTCGCGTCCTCGAGCGCGAGCAACGCGGAGGCGACCGAGAATTGCGCGTAACGATCGAGACGCTTCAAACGGTGCGGCGGGAAAAATTGAGCCGGATTCCAGTCGCGAATCTGGCCGCCGCAATGGGCATGCAGCTCGCTCGTATCGAAACCCTCGATCAGGGTGATTCCACTTTTCTCCGCCAGGATGCCATTCCAAAACGCTTCCTTGCCGGTGCCGATGCAGGTGATCGGTCCCATGCCCGTGATGACTGCGCGGCGGCTATTTCGCATTTTCCAAATACGTTTTCATGCAGAGGAGTGTCCGGTTCGCAATGTTCTCGATGAAGAATCCGCCGATGATTTTCTCCGCCAGCGGCGCGAGCGCGGCCACCCGGAATTTCATGTCGTGCAAGATCTCGACGAGCACTCCGTCGCCGGTCTCGGTAAAAGTCCACACGACCTCCATGCCTTTGGTGAACGCTTTCAAATGCCGGAAGCGGACCTCGCATTTCTCGCGGTCAATGACCTGCTCGGACGTCCACGCCACAGGAATTCCCGACCGGCTGGCGGCCATTTTCACCACATTCCGTGCCGGCGTTTTTTCGTAGAAATGAATGTAACGGTAGTGCGGCAGGATGCGGGGCCAAAGCTCCAGGTCGGCCGCCGTCTCGAAAATGCGCTCGCGCGGCGCGCGCATCAGGATCGAATTGCCGGTGTGCATGGGCGGGGAAAAGTGGGGAGCCGAAAAGGAGTTGTCGAGCGCGAAGCCACGCACCGTCGCGCATGCTTCTGCTTCGCGCAACGCCGCACCGTTTGGCGACGCGAAAAGGCCTTGCTTCAAGAACAAGAAGGGAGCAGGCCGCGGCCCCAAGGCGAGCTGAGCCCGGTTGGCAAGCGCATCCAGCTCTGCTATTCCAGCGGCGTGCGATGCGCTTTCCTCGGCTGCCTGCTGCTGCCACTCGTGGCGTGGTCGCAGGCGGCAGAACCCGCGATGATCGCTGCCCACGATCCATCCACGATCGTGAAATGTAAGGATCAATACTGGCTTTTCTCCACCGGAATGGGAGTGGGCTCGCGCTGCTCGTCCGATCTCGTGCACTGGAAGATGGGGCCTCAAGTCTTTCCCGAGCCGCCAGCCTGGATCACCACCGTGGCCGCGGATAACAAAGGCTACTTCTGGGCGCCCGACGTCATCCATCTTGGCGACCGATACCTTCTCTATTATTCGGTTTCCACCTTCGGAAAAAAGACTTCTGCGATCGCCCTGGCCGTCAACTCGACACTCGATCCGGGCGATCCGACCTACCACTGGGAAGACTATGGAATCATTGTGCAAACAACCGAGCGCGATGACTTCAACGCGATTGATCCGTGCGTGACGACGGATGCATCCGGAAAGCTCTGGCTGGCCTTAGGGTCTTACTGGTCGGGGATCAAGCTCATCGAGCTCGATCCGGCGACCGGGCTGCGGCTTTTACCTGCCGCAAATGTTTACTCGCTGGCGAAGCATGGCTCGATTGAAGCCGCTTACATTTACAGCCACACAGGCTTTTATTACTTGTTTGTAAATTGGGGACAATGCTGCCGCGGGATCGAGAGCACTTACAACATTCGCGTCGGCCGGAGCAAGGAGATCACCGGCCCTTATCTCGACCGTGCAGGAATCGACATGCGCCGCGACGGCGGCTCAACCTTCCTGGAGTCAGACGGTCCTTTCATCGGTCCCGGACACGCCGGAATCTTCAGCGAAGGCGGCAAGGATTGGCTAAGCTACCATTACTACGACGCACGCAATCGCGGACGCGGCACGCTGAATGTGGTTCCGCTCGAATGGGGTGCCGATGGCTGGCCCAAAGCGCTAACGAAGACGGAGCGGTAAGTCTCGCACCTATCGAATTTACCAGGAGGACGAGTAGGCCTACACCGAACAAGGCCGACGCTCAATTCTCCGTGGAAAGGCCAAGCTGCTCTCGCAGCTTCCGGTCGGCGTTTTTGTGATGAGTCCAATAATCGAGCATGATCGTCTTCGTCCGTTCGGCCCGCGTCGTCATCCGACCTTTGCCAAACTCCGAGTAACTGTCTTCCCATGCCACGATGGAGTAGGGGAAAGCGCGCTCAAAATAGATTTCGAGCGCGCGCTCATAGCTGCTGAGAAACTCGACGCGATAGCCGCGAATCTTCGCCGCATCAAACCGTGCCGGATCGGGATCAAAGTAATCGCTCCGCACGCGCTCCGCTTTCAAAGGCACATGCACAAGCCGCGAGATAAAGCTGCCCGCGATGAGCTGCGACTCTCCGGTTGGCAGCTTGTCAGGCGTGAGGCGAATCCGCGCCCAGATTTCGTCTTCGAGCAGCGCTGCCGGGAGCTGGCCCTGTGTGTCGCCGGCCGACTCGAAGTAGGAATAGCTCGACACCTCGTAATGATCGCCGCGCAAGTTGAGCTGGCCAAAAACATCGCCGCACCATTCCTGTCCAGTCATCGAGGTTTTTAGCGTCGGCGATCCGTCCGCCGGGGTGAATGCGGAAAACATCAACGAGTAAGGATAAATCCCGGTCAGGAACTTCTTCGTGAAATTGAGCTTCAACACTTCGACCGCGTCGCTCCCCGCTTTTTCCCAGTCATCCAGCTTGACCTGTTTCGAGCGCGAGAATGGTTCGCTCACGAAAATGAGGACGGCTTCGCCCGTGTGCAGTTCCCCGTAACGCGACTGTGTAAGCTTGTAGCTCGTGATCTCGCCTTTGCCCTGCTTCCAATAAGCGCGATGCTGCTCGCTTGGCCACTGCGCCGAGACGGAAAACGCGTTTAAGGCGAAGCCGAGAAACAGAAGGGCGCGGGCCAGAGGGAAGCAGGACATCCGCCAAAGTGTCGTGAGTTGGGAAGGAATTCCAGCGCCGCAACGGCTCATGGACGCAAAACGCGATACTGGAGAAAACACTCGTTGCCGATCGTTTCCATCTTATGCAGTTTGCACGCAATGCTGCGCGGCAGGAAATCGCCCGGCACGCCGGTGAGAGTCGGCGCATCTTTGCCCCCGAAAACGTGCGGACAAAACGTGATGTTGATTTCATCCACGAGATCGTCGGCCAGCAGTGAACGCAGGAGCGTGGGTCCGCCTTCACAGATTAGCCGCTTCACTTTGTAAAATGAGCGCAGGTGCGCGAGCATCGCGCCGACATCGACCGTCGCGCTTTCATGCAAGTGGAGACTGCAGTGCGACGAAATCCTCCGTTGCACCGCAGCCGGCATTTTGTTTGTGGAATAGATGATCAGCGGCGAAATGCTCTGCGCAAAAACTTTAAGCGAGGCCTTGATTCGGCCGGAGTTGGAAACAATGACGCGCATCGGATAAGGCTCCTGACCGCGGGCGACGCGCTCTTCGCGCAGCTCTTTGTCCGGCAATCCCATCGACATGTTTTCCGTTTCGAGCGTCCCTTTCCCGATCAGCAAGGCGTCGCCCGTGGCGCGAATCTCCAGGAGCCGGAGCTTGTCGCGTTTTGAGGAAAAATCAGACGGGGTGAAATTTCGCGTCGAGATCTTGCCGTCGAAAGTCAGCGCGAAATTGACGGCGACAAAAGGCCGCGCAGTTTTGACTGCGCTCACTCCGACTCGGCAATCTCGTGCTCGAGCGCGGCGACCGTGTGCGTGATTTCGCTCATCTTCACGTGTTCGCTCGGCCGGTAGAAAACATAGATGATCCCGCCCACGACAGCCCAGAACACCAGCACCATGAAACCGGTGAGTGAGATTACCACGGCGACAGCCGGGTCGATGTTGCAGAGCTTTCCGAGCATTTCCTCGAACAATTTTTCCCGCACTCCCGCGCCGCCGACGCTGATTGGCAGCGAGGCGATCGTGTTGATGATCGGCATCACGCCCGCGAAGTCCCAGAACGACGCCTGTGCGCCGAGGGCCTTGCCTGCGAAAAAGAACACGTAAAACGACGCGATGTGCACGCCGATGGAAGTGGCAAAAGCCAGCAGCGAGGCCGGCCACGCGCGTGCGTAGAGATTGTAGGCCACCGAAAGCTCGACGAATTTGTCGTGGAACGGCATTCGCGACGGCAGCTTGTGCATGAGGCCAAAGCCGGTGACGACGAACGAGAACCCGATTCCCGCGAGACTCGCAGCGAGAATCGCGAGCAGCGTCCAGGTGAGATTGCGCGTGACCTCGACCTGTGTCAGCCAGTCGTAGCGCAGGCCGATAATGATCGCGGTCAGGAAGATCAACCCGAGCAATCCGATCAACCGGTCCATGAGCACGGCGAGCAGCGCCTGCGCTTTTTTACCGGGTGTTTCCTTCAGCAAAAAATACGTTTTGATCACATCGCCGCCGGTGCCGCCGGGCATGAACAAATTGAAAAAAATGCCGATCATCAGCAGCGCCGTCAGCCGCCACCAGCCGAGCGAGATTCCCTGCACGCGGAGCAAAATCTGCCAGCGGATGGCCGCCAGGATTTCGACGACGCCGTAGGCCAGGATGCCCGCGAGAATCCAGGTTTTATCGGCCTGCGCGAGCGCGTGCGCCATGTCGGCCCGCTTCTTCGGGTCATGAAAAACCCAGACTAAAATCGCGAGCGTGACGACGATCTGCAGCGTGGTGAAAATAATCTTCTTCACTCGCCGAACCGCTCTTTCCACTTCTGCAACGACTCGCGGATCTCGTCCGCTTTCCGCCGCGGGCTCATCTCCCAAACCAGCAGGCAATTCTTGGGCAAAAGCGGCACCAGTTTTCCGTAGTCGATGGCGCCGGTGAAAGGGGCGCGATGATCCGTGCCGGGCCACTGCACGTCGTGCAAATGGCCGCCGAGCATCCGCGGACTGATCTGCGCCAGCCATTCGGCGTGATCCACGAACCCGAGATTTTCCTTCACCTGGATGTGCCCGAAATCGTGCCAGTAGCCGACGTTCGTCGTGTTGAGTTCGTCGAGCAGCGGGATCACTTCGCGCTCGGACGGGATTTCTTCAAACCCGAACCGGCCTTCGATTCCGAGCTTCACGTAGCGCGATCCGGCGTAATCAATGATGCGCGTCAGGCAGTCCTTGGCGCGTTGCAAATAGAGAGCGACCTTCTTTTCGCGCTCCTTCACGGCCTTCAGTTTGATCTTCACGTATTTGCGCGAGAGATGTTCGCCCTTCTCGGCCAGCTCCACCAGCTTGTCGGTGACGGGTCCCATCGGCACCCGGCCGAGATGCAGCACCACCAGCCCCGCGCCAAGCCTGGAGGCGAAGTCGATGGTTTGCAGCGTGAGCTTTACCGCCCGCTCGCGCTCCGACTCGCGATGCGAGGAAAACTCGTAACAGTCCGGCGCAGCATGCGTGACCTCGATCGGCAGCGGGCAGAAATTGTGCAGGGTCGAGAACTTGACCTTCCCGGCCTCGTAAAACTTTTGCACACCTTCCATCAGCGAAAGGCGGATGCCGTGGCCGAGTTCAACGCGGTCGAAGCCGAGATCGAGAATTTCCTGGAGCATCGCCCCGCCATTGGTGTGGCGGCCGGAGTTCCAGCAGGTGGAGCAGCTAAACATGGGGCGAGAACTTAGAGCGCAAATACAAAAAGCACAAAGGAGTGCCGAACATGCACTTGGAACCGAAAGGCTTAAGCTTCGTCACCGTGCCCAAGTGATCAGCCGCAGCTCGTGAGCCTGTGCCAGGATCGGGTGCGCGGGGATGACGCGGACGTTGAATCCATAAGCGCCGCTCTCTTTGGCCGGGATGGTTCCGCGGAAAAGATAATCGCCTTTGCCGAGCGCTTCTGCGCCATCGAAATCGGCGATGGTCGGCCGATGAATCGTGCTGGAGTCGCTCGCTTCGCCGAAATAGGCCTGCACGCGCACCAGCTTGGGATCGATGTCGCCAAGGTGCACGCGCGCCTTGATTTCGAGGGAATCGCCCACGAGCACGCTGAAGCGGCCGGCCATCGGGTTCTGCACCTCGACAATGCGCACCGCCGGCCAGTCCTTGCGCATTTTCGCTTTCCACTCGCTGATCTCCGCGGCTTTGCGGCCGCCGTTCTCGGCGAGCTCCATGCGCTTCGAGGCCGCGGGCTCGTAAAGGCGCTCGGCGTATTCCTTGACCATCCGATGGGTGTTGAACATCGGGACCACGCTGCGAATGGACTCGCGCATGAGTTGCAGCCACGCGATCGGAAGACGCCCATCGGGTTTTGCGTAGTAAAGCGGAACGACCTGCGCCTCGAGGATGTGGAAGAGGCTGCTAACGTCGACTTCGTCCTCGAATTTCGGATCGATCTGCTCGGTGGTTTCCGGGATCTCCGAGCCGATCGCCCAGCCGTTCTTGCCGTTCCAGCTTTCGCACCACCAGCCGTCGAGGACGCTGAGGTTCAGGCCGCCGCTGGGTGGAAGTTTCATCCCGCTGGTGCCGCTCGCCTCGAGAGGACGGCGAGGATTGTTCAGCCAAAGATCGACGCCTTGATAGAGTCTGCGTCCGACGTAGTGATCGTAATCCTCGACAAAAACGATGCGGTTTTCAAACTCCGGCATCCGCGTGAATTGATAAACTTCCTGGATGAACCGCTTGCCCGGTTCGTCCTTCGGATGCGCTTTGCCGGCAAAGACGAACTGCACGGGATGCTCCGCGTGGGTCAGCAGTTTGTGCAGGCGCTCGGGATCGCTGAAAAGCAGCGTCGCGCGCTTGTAAGTCGCGAAGCGGCGCGCGAAGCCGACGGTGAGCACTTCGGGATTCAGCAGCCGGTTCACGTGGCGCAGACTTTCGGGCGATTCGCCAAGCCGCTCCCGCTGCACGCGCACGCGCTGGCGCACGAACTCCACGAGGCGTCCCTTCAGAAGTTGATGAGTCTCCCAAAGCTGCTCATCGGGAATTTCGATCACGCCGCGCCAGAATTCCGGGTTGGTTAAGTTTTCCTCCCAGCCCGGCAGATACTTGTCGTAAAGCGCGATGAATTCCGGCGCCGCCCACGTCTTGGTGTGGATGCCGTTCGTCACGCTCGTGATTGGCACCTCGTCCTGCGGCACGCCGGCCCAAACGTCTTTCCAGAGTCCCTGCGACACGCGCCCGTGCAGCTCGCTCACGCCATTCGCATGCCGGCTCATGCGCAATGCGAGAATGGTCATGGAGAATGGCTCGCTGACGCTGTGCCGGAACTGCCCGAAGCTCGCGAACGTCTCGAACGTGATGCCGACCTGCGCGGGATAATCGCCAAAGTAGAGCCGCATCAAATCGAGCGAGAAGGCGTCGTTGCCTGCCGGCACCGGAGTATGCGTGGTGAAGACGTTGCCCGCCGCGACGATCTGGAGCGCGGAGTAAAAATCGAGCTTGTTGTCTTTCACCTGCCGCCGGATCAGCTCGAGCGAGATGAAAGCCGCGTGGCCTTCGTTTAAATGATACACCGACGGCGTGATGCCCATCGCGTGCAGGGCGTGGACGCCGCCGATGCCGAGCACGATTTCCTGCTTGATCCGCATGTCGTGATCGCCGCCATAAAGCTGAGCGGTGATCGCGCGGTCATCGTCGGAGTTCAGCGGGATGTCGGTGTCGTGCAGGTAAAGCGTGATGCGCCCGATCTGGAGCTGCCAGATTTTCGAGTGCACGATCCGCCCGGCGATTGAGACGCCAATCACAATCGGCTTCCCGTTCTGATCGAGCACTTCCGTAATCGGGAGATGCGAGAAGCTTTGGTTCAGGCTGACCGCCTCCTGCACGCCCTCCTTGTTGATCTGCTGGCGGAAGTAACCGCCCTTATACAAGAGCGTGAAAGCGACAAACGGGATGTCGAGATCGCTGGCCGATTTGCAGTGATCGCCGGACAGAATCCCAAGGCCACCCGAGTAGTTCGGGAAAGACTCGTGAAAGCCAAACTCGGCTGAAAAATACGCGACCGGATTTTTCAGCGATCCCTTGCGTATTTTTCCGTAGGTGTCCTTTCGCCCGAGGTAATCCTGGAGCTTCTGATGCACCGCTTTCAGGTCGCGGAGAAAATCATCGTCCTGCGCCACTTCGTGCAATCGCGCCTGGCGCGAGAGCTGGAGCATGCGGAGCGGATTGTGATTCGTGCGGTGCCACAGGTCCGGGTCGAGGTGGCGAAAAAGCTTCCGTGCCGCGGGTTCCCACGTCCACCAGAGATTGTAGACAATCTCACGGAGCGGTTCGAGTTCGGCCGGCAGTTTCGGGACGACGTTATAGGTAAATAGTGGCTGCATCTGGTCTCTCCTTCTTGGTTAGGCGAGGGGAGGTGCGAAATTAGCGGGCGCGTTTTTCGTGGCAAGGAAAACCGCGCCCCTGCTTGCGTTGACAAAGCACTCACCCGTTTCGATACTTCTCGCAGATGAGCCTCGATTTAAACGATCTGCTCCGCGACTGGCCCCACGAACCCGGTCAGATCAAAGTGCGCAAGATTCTCGGTGGCGACGGAAAGGAGAAAATCCAACTGCGGATCGACCTTGGCCTGATCCAGATGGAGATTCACGGCCGGCCGGATGGAACGCGGCCGCACGGCTATGAGTCGCTGCTCGCCTACCACCGCGCGATGGCGAAGGAAAAGGAGGACCTCAACGAGACTTACACCCTCTCGCAGGACGACTGCAGCGACCTGCAGCAGGAGGGAATCCAGTATTATCACCGCTACATCTCGCTTTTTCAGCTCAACGATTTCCCCTCGGTGGTTCGTGACACGCAGCGCAATCTCGACCTGTTTAACTTCGTCCTGGAGCATGCCGAGCGCGAAGAGCTGGCGACCTCTTTCGAGCAATTCCGCCCTTACGTCATCATGATGAACACGCGGGCCAAGGCTTCCATCGAGCTGGAGCGCGAGGATTTCGTGGCGGCGGTCCGCCAGATCGAGCGCGGACGGGAAAAAATCGTGGACGTGTTCAGCGAGCGCAACACCCCGGAAGCGCTCGGCAGCAGTCCCGAGATCGCCTTTCTCGACGAATGGCTCGAGGAAGTGCGGGCAAAACGTCCGCTGAGCAAACTCGAGATCATGCAGCGCGAGATGGA
>JAXDQV010000311.1:0-4191 GCA_034667645.1 Chthoniobacter sp. | reverse complement strand
GGCTGCTGGAATTGAAGGCGCAGATCGTGCGCGGTGTGACGGCGCTCGGCTTTGAAATCATCGGGCCGGAAAGCGGCGCGAATGCGTCGGGGATCACCACCTTTCGACACGCGATCGCCGACATGCCCGCACTGTTTCGCGCGCTCGAGCAAAACCGCATCGTCGCTTCGCTGCGCTTCGACCGGGCGGGCGCGCAATACATCCGGCTCTCGCCGCATTTCTATAATACGCAGGAGGAGATCGCGCGGGTGATCGAGACGCTGCGCCACGCACTATGAAAACAATTCTCGCCCCCGTCGATTTTTCCGATGCCACTCCTCTCGTGGCGGCTGCGGCGCAAAAACTCGCCCAAGCTTTCGGCGCGCGCATTGTCCTCCTGCACGTCGTGGAGCCGGAACCTGTATTCGTTGGATACGAAACTGGGCCCGAGACGATTCGCATCGCGGTGGCCGGGGATGTGCATCAGGAGCATCAACAACTGGAGGCTGTGAAGGCCTCGCTTCCCGGTCTGGATGTGATCGCGCTGCAAATTCAGGGGCCGGTCGCGGAGAAGATTCTCCACGAAAGCGTGCAACAGCATGCGGACTACATCGTTCTCGGCTCTCACGGCCACGGCGCGTTGTATCACCTCTTGGCCGGCAGTGTGACCTCCGCGGTGCTGCGACGGGCGGGCTGTCCGGTTCTCGTGGTTCCGGTCCATCCTACGACGGGCTGAAGCCGGTGTTCACCCGAGTGCTTGCGCAATCCCTACTCAGCGAGTATGAATAGCGAAATGCCGGCGCAGGAAGAGAGCGAAATCGTTTTGCCGCGAGGCCTGTCGGTGCAGGAAACCGTGCCGGCCTCTCTGGCAATTTCTCCGGGCGATCCGCGGCCGACAATCAAGGAACTGCTGCTGCCGCTCTTCATCCAGGTCGGCACCTCCACCACCTTGCGCGCGGATTCCCTTGGATTCTGGCGCGCCGGGGAAGATCGGTTCTGGCTGCCGCGCTTTGCTTTTCAGCGGACGCAAATCGTGAAACCACGCATCACGCTCGGGTTGTTTGCCGGCATTCATGGAGACGAAACAGCGGGCATTCTCGGCCTGATCGATCTCGTGCGGGAACTCGAGAGCGAGCCGAATTTTGCGCGCGAATTTCAGCTTTGGATTTATCCGATGTGCAATCCAAGCGGCTATGTGGATGGCACCCGACACGGTCGCTGCGGTCTCGATTTGAACCGGCAGTTCTGGAAAAACTCGCCAGAGCCCGAGGTCAACCTGCTCGAGGAGGAAATCCGTCGCCGTCGATTCGACGGGATCATCTCCCTCCACTCCGATGACACCAGCGAAGGCGTTTACGGATTCGTGCGCGGAGCGACACTAACCCGCCACCTTCTCGCGCCCGCGCTCGCCGCCGCCGAGGCCGCGCTGCCGCGCAACAACAACGACCACATCGATGGCTTCCACGCGGTCGAGGGCATCATTCATTCCGGCTATGGCGGCATTCTCTCGGCTCCGCCGGATGCGCATCCTGCGCCGTTTGAAATCGTCCTCGAGACTCCGCATCACGCCGCCGTGGATCTGCAGCGGAAGGCGTTTGTCTTGGCGTTGCGTGCGATCCTTTCCGAGTATCGTAGGCTCATTTCCTACGCCGCGAATATCTGACCCGGATCAGAAAGTTGTTGCCATGGCGGCTCGCCGATTCGTAAGTTGACTAATTCAGTATAGATACACGTGAGAATCTCCAAACGAGGCGAATATGCAATGCGCGCGCTGATCGACATCGCGATCGCGCAGGAGCTCGGCCGTGAGCTGGTGCAGATCGGCGAGCTCGCCGCGCAGGAGCGGCTGCCGGTTAAATTTCTCGAGCAAATCCTGACGCAGCTCAAGGTGGCCGGGATGGTGGACAGCAGGCGCGGGAAGCTCGGTGGATATTTTTTGGCGAAGCCGATGAAGAAGATCAAATTTGGCGCGATCGTGCGGCTCATTGACGGGCCGCTGGCGCCGATCTCGTGCGTGAGCCTGACGGCCTACGAACGCTGCACGTGCCCCGACGAGGAGCATTGCGGGTTGCGAATGCTGATGCTCGATGTGCGCAATTCCATCGCGAATATCCTCGATCGTTACACGCTCGCCGACACGGTGGAAATTACGCTCCGCAAGATGCGCCGCGACAAGGTGCCGCTGCCATTTCTCGGCGGCAAAATCGAATTCGAACCGCGGCTCGCGCCGAAAGCCAAACCGTTAAAACCTTTAAAGCCATGAAAGTCATCACCTCACTCCTCACCACTCTCCTGCTCGCGACCAGTGCGCTGGCGGAAGACAAAACGATCATCCGCTTCGGA
Source organism: Chthoniobacter sp. (assembly GCA_034667645.1). Taxonomy (GTDB): domain Bacteria; phylum Verrucomicrobiota; class Verrucomicrobiia; order Chthoniobacterales; family Chthoniobacteraceae; genus JAJPJG01. The sequence goes on along the minus strand of JAXDQV010000311.1, from coordinate 1,869 downwards.
CATTTCCCAAACATCACGCATGCGCAGGGCGTGATCGCCCACGGGCTCACACGCGCCGGCAAGGGCTGGTTCGAGGAGCGCCTCGGTCCGGGTGTGGAAATCCAGTGGTTTACTTACAACGCCGGCCCCTCGGCGATGGAAGCGGTTTTTGCGAACTCCGTGGACCTGACTTATGTCGGCTCCGGGCCGGCGCTGAATGCGCATTTCAAATCAGTCGGGCAGGAAATCCGCGTTATTGGAGGAGCGGCGAATGGCGGAGCGGCGCTGGTGGTGCAGCCCGATGGGCGGATCAAAACCGCGGCAGATTTTCGCGGTAAAAAAATCGGCACGCCTCAGCTCGGCAACACGCAGGATATTTCGTGCCGCGCCTGGTTGAAGCAGCAGGGATTTAAAATCACGCAGCTCGGCGGCGACGCCATCGTGCTGCCGACGAACAACCCCGATCAACTGGGACTATTTCAAAAAGGCGATCTCGATGCAGTTTGGACCGTCGAGCCCTGGGTCACGCGGCTCACCTCCGAGGGAAAAGCGAAAGTGTTCCTGGAGGACAAGGAGGTCATCACGACGTGGCTGGTCTCGAGCGTGAAATTCCTCAATGAAAAGCGCGACCTCGCGAAGAAGATCGCGGCGGCGAACGCGGAGCTGACCCAATGGGTGCAGACGCATACCGAAGAAGCGCAAAAGCTTTTCCGGGAAGAAATCAAGGCAGAGACGAAGACCGACTTTTCCTCCGAAGCGCTCTCCGAAGCGTGGAAACGGATCAGTTTCACGAACGAAGTCTCGCGCGAATTGCTCAACAAAGCGGTGCAGGACGCAAAGGATTCCGGTTTTACCAAAGGGGCGACCGATACCTCAAAGCTTCTCGAAACGCCCTAATGCTCGGACGAAAAGCTGGCGGGCCTACGCTCAGCGCGGAACTGCAAAACATCGCGCCGTCGAAGCTCGCCGTGGAGGGAGTGTCGAAGGAGTTCCGCATTGAGTTAGGCGTAGTCAAAGCGCTCGACGATGTTTCGCTCAACGTCGAGGAAGGCGAATTCGTCTGCCTGGTCGGGCCGAGCGGCTGCGGGAAATCAACGCTGCTCAACATCATCGCCGGTCTGGAAAAGCCGGACAGGGGTCAGGTTCTCGCGGACGGGAAAGTAGTCACCGATCCCGGCCGGGATCGCATGGTCATGTTTCAGGAATCGGCGCTATTTCCATGGCTGAGCGTGATGGGAAATGTGCTGTTCGGTTTAAAGCTGAAGCCGAACCTCAATGATAAGGAACGCCGCGAAGTGGCGATGTTTTACATCCAGCTCGTGAGTCTGGAAAAATTTGCCAAAGCGAATATCCACGAGCTTTCCGGTGGAATGAAACAGCGCGTCGCGCTGGCCCGCGCGCTCGCCCCGAACCCGCGCGTGCTGCTGATGGATGAACCGTTCGCCGCGCTCGATGCCCTCACGCGCGAGCAGCTTTACGGCGACATTCAGAAAATCTGGGCCGCGCGCAAAAAGACGATCGTCTTCGTGACGCACAACGTCCGCGAAGCGGCGTGCCTCGGCGACCGCGTGGTCCTTTTTTCCCCACATCCGGGCAGGATTCGCGAGGAATTCAAAGTGGACCTCCCGCGTCCGCGCGACATCAACAGCGTCGAGCTGGCCGGATATTCGAGCGAAATCATGCGCGCGCTGAAGGGTTATGTCACAGCGGAGGTTGCGGAATGATTTGCTGGTCGTTCGACCTCACAAAAAACTGATGAGACGTCTCTTTTTATCACTGCTGTTTTTTGCTGGAGTCGTGGCGCTCTGGCATTCGCTGGTGCTCGCTAAAATCTGGTCACCGGTGCTGCTGCCCGATCCGAAGAATGTCGGCGAATACCTCTGGAGCGCG
>JAXDQV010000310.1:0-3860 GCA_034667645.1 Chthoniobacter sp. | reverse complement strand
CTCAGCCAGTAACCCCTCAACCCCCTACGCTCTGGGAAAGATACATTGCGCTTTTTACGGGTAATAAAGCGGGCGCCTCAAAGAGTAGTCGATTACCAAAAAGCGAGCGCTTTGAGCGCGAGCGAGGAGGACGTCAACCTCATAAGCCAGAGAGCATCGAAGTTACCTCTCCGAAGCTCTACATTGGAAACCTTTCCTTCCATGCAACCGAAAGCGACCTCTTTGACCTCTTTAATGGCGTGGGCAAAGTGCAGAGTGCGGAGATCGTCAGCCACAAATACACCGAGAAATCGAAAGGTTTTGCCTTTGTGACAATGACCAGCATCGCCGAGGCGAAGCGCGCCGTCAGCGAGCTTCATGACAAAGACTTTATGGGGCGCAAGCTTGTAGTCAGCGGGGCCAAGAGCGGGGAATCGCGGGGAGCGTGCGACTAAATCCAACGCTGATCGTAAGACCTGAGGCTTCCGGTTCGCGGTAAGCCTTGATGTTTACGGCTTTCCGAGTCGTTGTTGTAACCAAGCCGTTAGCTTATCGGCATAGCTGGAATCCATCTTGCCCCATTCGCTTAGGCGGTGCGGGGCGTCCTGGATTGTCACAAGATCGCAAGTTACCTGGTTTTCCTGAAGCTTCTTCTGAAAGTTCACCGACTGCTCGTAAGGCACGCTCTTGTCTGCGGTGCCATGGAGTAACAGGAAAGGCGGCAAACCGGGCATGATGTAGTTGAGCGGCGACAGCTTGCGCAATATCTCCCGGGTTTCGTCGTCAATCTGTTCTGGTCGGTCCAGGAGATTTCGCAGTGATATGCTCAGTCCGCCGCGCCGCTCCGAATCGCTGACCAAGTCCGTCGGCGCGGAAAATCCAACTACCGCCTGCACGCGTGTGTCTTCGGTTGCGCACACTGCGGCCTGACAAACCAACTGACCACCTGCGGAATACCCGATGAGGGCAATCCGGTTTGGATCCCCTTTGTATTCGGACGCATGAGCCTTCGTCCACCGGATCGCCGCCTGGACATCCTCAAAGCAGGCCGGCCAGCGAGCTTTCGGAGCAAGCCGGTAATTGATCGAAAACGAGGCGAGTCCCGCTTTGGTGAGTGGATCAACCAGCAAAGCGGTGTCGCCTTCCTTGCTTCCACTGCTCCATCCGCCACCATGCACAATGACCGCCACCGGAAAAGGTCCCGGCCCATCGGGTATCGCAGCATCCAGCAGAAGCGGTTCGCCGTCGGCCATACCATACTGAATGTCTTTCTTTCGTTCTCCCGACTCGGGATTTCGAGACGGGTCCGGCGCGGACGTCGATTCCTTTGTCCCCGCCGCCGGCTCAACCTTGCCCGCCTGCGGATTCCAACCATCGGTTCCGCCGACCACGGTTTGCAAGGTCACCTTTGCAGCTTGCTCCGCGGTAAGTGGATGAACCCACTTCACGCGCGCCTCCGGAGCCGCACCGGCGCCGCTATTGTTATATTCGGAATAACGCACCGTGCTTTCGCGTTCCGGCTTTCCCCAATTTTGCCAACCGACGGGACGGACAACCTCAGACATTTCCGTGTTTAAAAAAGCCACGCTGGAGAAAGCACGCCATGGCCGGCCGAGGTAAGCTTTCACTTCAGGCGATACCCCGGTGATCTTGCAGTTTGAAAAGACGAAGCCGAAGGGCTGCGTTTCCGGCGTTGAAGCCGCGGTGACGTAGCCATCGCCGATACACTCGATCCGGCATTTTTCGAAGAAGGCAGTCGCTCCGCCAAAAATAAAATCGACAGCGCCGGCGATGTAACAGTTTTCAAAGTATTGCCGGCCGCGATTGATAAAAATAGTGTCTTGATAACCGAAGAAGCGGCAATTCCGGAAAGCGACACGGTCTCCGTCCACTCTCAGCGCAAGCGCCTGTCCCACCTGCCCTGCGTTGTTTTGAAAAGTGATGTTCTCCACCACGAAATCGTCGGCATCGATGATGGCTGTAGGCGTGCGAAAGGTGCTTAGCGGCTTGCCATCAGGACCCAGGACCTTCGGACTCAGGTCGTAGGTGAGAAATGTCCCCTCGGGATTCTCTCCAATCAGATGCACGAAACGCTTCTCGCGCTGGACATAAATGAGCTCTTTGTAAGAACCGGATTTTACAAGAATGTTCCAGGGATTTGCGGCCGTAACACTCTGCGGAGTTCCATTGATCGCTTCCTGCACGCCGGTGTATTGCGCGCTGCCATCAGCGGCCACGACGGCGTCCGGTGCGAAGGAAGGTCCTTCAGTCGCGCTTGCAAAGCTAGCCTTTGCGAATGCGACCAGGGCGAAAGCAAAAAGGTGGCGCAAGGTGCGAAGCGGTTAGATCGTCTGCGACAAGAACCCGCCATCGACTCGAAGGTCGATGCCGGTCACAAAGCTACTCGCTGCCGCACTTGCGAGAAAGACAGCCGCTCCTATTAGTTCATGCGCCTGCCCGAATCGTGACATTGCCGTGTGATTCAAAATAGACGCGGCGCGCGGAGTCGGGCTTCCGTCCTGCTGAAAAAGGAGAGCACGATTTTGCTCCGCCGGGAAAAACCCCGGTGTGATGGAGTTTACTCGCACCCCTCTCGGAGCCCACTCCCTCGCGAGGAACTGGGTCAAATTGATCACCGCTGCCTTGGCGGCCGAATAAGCCACGACGCGACTCAGCGGCAGATGTGCCGAGACACTCGCGATGTTAATGATACTTCCCTTCCCCCGTTTAGCCATGGCGGGGCCAAACTCCTGGCAGGGAAGGACTGCTCCGCCTACAAGATTCATGTCGAAGTTCTCACGCCACGCCGCGGCTGAAATGTTCTCGAAGGGGCACTCCTCTGTCACCGTAACTTTCGGATCATTTCCACCAGCACCGTTTACCAGCACCGTCGGCGCGGCTAACGACTGTTCTACAGCACGATGAGCCGCGGTTAGACTCTCTTTATTGGAGGCATCCGCGAGGAAAAATTCGGCGCGTCCGCCCATATCCGTTATGCGCTTCACACACGCCTCACCTCGATCCCGATTTCGCCCAAGCACCGCGATAGAGGCCCCGGCGCTGGCGAGTCCTTCCGCCAGCGTTCCGCCCAGAACGCCAGTCGCTCCGATAACCACCGCCACTTCACCTGTCAGATCGAACAAATTCTTCATAGTATCAACGATTCATCCCAACTACACCTTTACCTCGAGGCCGAAGTAGCGATGTGCATTATTAAAGCAGATATTCCTTACAAGCTCTCCGAGTAGCTTCATATCGCGCGGAAGCTCCCCGTTTACGACATCCCTGCCCAGTAGATTACAGAGAATCCGTCGAAAGTATTCATGGCGTGGATAAGAGAGAAAGCTTCTCGAGTCTGTAAGCATTCCCACAAAGCGACTGAGCAGGCCAAGGTTGGACAGGGCGTTGATTTGCCACTCCATGGCTTCTTTCTGATCCAGAAACCACCAGCCGCTCCCGAATTGAACCTTTCCGGGAATCGAGCCGTCTTGAAAGTTACCGATCATCGTGCCGATCACATAGTTGTCGGCGGGGTTCAGATTGTAGACGACGACCTTGGGAAGCCGGTTATCGCTATCGAGCTTGTCCAGATAACGCGCGAGTGAGGCCGCCTGAGAATAGTCGCCGATCGAGTCGAATCCGATATCCGGTCCGAGTTGCCGCATCAATCGCGTATTGTTATTGCGGAGCGCGCCAAGGTGCAATTGTTTCGTCCAGCCCTTCTCTGCGTCCCGATAGCCGAAAAAAAGCATCATATAGCTCCGGAATTTTGCAGCCTCAAGAGGGATGATCTGGGCGCCGGAGCGCGCCTGGTCAAAGCTGCGCCGCGCCTCGTTCTCCGTGCAATCTTCGGCGTCGCAACTCGCGATCCCATGATCGGA
>JAXDQV010000309.1:0-4287 GCA_034667645.1 Chthoniobacter sp. | reverse complement strand
GTATTGTAGCGGAGGGCATTGGTGGAGATCGTCTGGATCGTCCCGACGCTCTTGCCGTTCACCCCCACCTCCAGGCCGTTGCCATCGGACCCGGCCAGCGCCACCCGCAGCGCGGCCTGACCTCGCTCCAGTTTGTTTAGGTTAAACTTGATGGTCCATGTCGTCGCCCGGCCATGACCGTAAACACGCCATGGGCCTCTTTCATCTTTCTGAGGATATTGCTCCAAAGACTCCGCCTTCACCCAGCCGAAGCGCTGGTTCGCCGGATCCTTCGCCGCAGGGTTCAGCCAGGCGGTGGACTCACCGTGCGGCACCTGCTCGAAAAACCAATCCTTGTGATAATCGCTCTTGCCGATCGTGTAGGTGATGTCTTTCGGAAACAAGAGCGGGTAGCGCAAGCACCAACCCCAGAGCCAGTAATTCGCGCCATCGCCCTTGAGGAATTTGTCGCCATAGCGCGTCGGATAACCGATCTCCCACACCTGCCGCCCCTGGCGCACCGGCTTCCATTCCACCTTGCCCAGATCGAGCGCCTTGCCGGCCTCGACGGTGATGTCTGTCTTCGCAAACTCTCCGAGCACGCCGTCGGCAAAGGCATGCATCGTGTAAGTGCCGGGGCGGACGCTCGGGATCGAGAATTTGCCGTCCTCGGCACCGTCTGCCCAGAACTGGTAATAGTTCCCGTCATGTTCCCACGTCACCAGGTCTCCGTTCCCCGACCTCTGCGCAAACGCACTGCCGTTGCCGGTGTAATCGGGATGGGACAGGCCGACAGTTAAATGCGGCAGCTTGGTCGTAGGAGCCTGCGGATCGTTGAGCGCCAATTGGCCGGTGACGGTGCTTCTTTGGTCTTTGTGCGGGTAATCCACCCCATTGACCCAGTCGAAAGGCCACCCCGCCTTGACTGTCTTCGCCTTGCCCAGCGCATCCTGCCACAGCGCCATCGCATTGTCATGCCAGGTGGCTGGCACCGTCGGATTGCCGGCGGTGCCCGCCAGAGTATCCAGTTCGGCTTTGGACGCATCCTTGGGGTTGGCCAGCGCGTTGCAATAGACAAAGATCGGGCCGACGACCTTCTTCCATGATTCTCCAGCGGGAATGCTGCAACAGGCGCCGCCCGCGTAGTGGCCGGAAGTCCAGTAGGCCAGCAGGGTGGCCCCCATGTGGCAGACCAGGTCCAGCCTCGTCGCGCCGCCGGCGATGTATTCGGTGCTTGGGTGGATAAAGTAGATGCCGATATGGTCCTTGATGCTGGACCAGCCATAAGCTGGAAGCCTATACATTTCTCCCGAGTAACTGTATTTGTGTTCGACTGAGTTCTTATAGATGCCGGTGCTGAGGATTCGCTGCTCCTTCGCGTGCACCACGACCCCTTTGCTCAAGTCGTCATTGCTGCACATCGGCATATTCCGGTCGGCGTCCACCGAGAGCCAGTCAAAGGTCGGCTTCATCTGGAGAATGAAGCGGTTTTCCCCAAAGCCCGCCGCAGGATAGTCCGCCCCGTGCGTATACTCGGCATAAGTGTAAAAGCCGCTCACCCCGCGCTCCAGGACGTAGCGGATTTCAATGTCCATCTTTCCGTCCACGCCCTTCATCGCCACCTCGCCCCGTTCCCCGCCGTTTTTCGCCGGGTCTATTGTCAAAGTCTGCGTCGCCTGACCGGGAGGGGTTTGTTCCCAGATGCCGCCCGGCCCCATGATCTCGACGCCGTGATAGACCAGCGAGGTCATGCGGCTGTTACGCTTGGTGATCGTCGCCTTGACGAGGCCATTTTCCATCGTCCAATTGTCGCCGTTGTCGGTCACGATCACTGGCGCGTTCACATTGGGCTTGATGACTGCCGGCACGGCTCCCGCGGCCCGCAGCCCGGGAGCAGCAAATGCCAAAGCGATCAACGCAGAACGAATGAGTCCGGGGGGCACCAAGTTCATGGCGCTGATGATCTACCGCCGTCGGAATGACGCAAGCTCCAACCCGCGCTCTCGCGCTGGACAAAACGGCTGCGTCTGGTTTTCAATCCATCCCATGAAGACCCACTTTTCTTTGAAAACGACCCTTTGCCTAATCCTCCTGGCCACCGCGACATTGTCCACCGCACGCGCCGCGACGACCGGCGGCATCGATACCAGGACCGCATTCGCGCGCATGAAGTCGCTCTCCGGCGACTGGACCGGGCCGAAGATGATGGGGCATCCCATGAACATGAACGTCCGCGTCATCGCCGGGGGCAGCGCAGTGCTGGCCACTTTTTGCGCCGGCACGCCGATGGAGATGATCACGGTCTACTACGTCAGCAACGACAAGCTCGTCCAGACCCACTACTGCATGCTTGGCAACCAGCCGCGCATGAAGCTCAACGCGAAGAAGAGCAGCGCGGACACCCTCGTGTTCGACTTTGCCGGCGGCGACAACATCAAGGCGACCAGGATGAACATGCACGGAGAGACGCTGCACTTCGTTGGCCGGAAGAAGATTGAGAGCACCTGCATGAGCGAGGAAAAGGGCAAGCCGCACACCACGCACACCACGGTAATGGTGCGGCGGTAAGCCCGCGCTAAACGCGCCACTGAATCCCAGCGCGCGGAGCTGAAGAATTGCCGGTCACGAGACGCAGCGGCGCGATTTCAGCCGGAAAGCTGCGAATCCCCTTGTCTCGGCCCTGTAACGCGTGTCTGTTGCGACCTCTATGGGACACTGCAAAGGCAAAGACAACGTGAAGAAACGCGCGGTTCGCCGCAAAAAAGCCGAACGCCTCGCGCTCGCCAAGATCGAGGCCAAGGCGGCGGCGAAGTAACCGCGCGGCCTCTTACGCGGGCGACCGTCCGTTCCCGGAAGAGCCGGGACCGCTTGAACCATGACGCTCGAGCTTCTCAAAAGCGTCCTCGGCTGGTGCACAATCATCAACCTCGGCATTCTGTATCTCTGGTTCGGGGTTTTCGTCTTCGCGCACGATCGGTTGTTCCGGCTTCACGGACGCTGGTTCAAAATTCCCGTTGAGAAGTTCGACGAAATCCACTACGGAAACATGGCCCGGTTCAAGATCGGCATCATACTCCTGAACCTCGTTCCCTATTTCGCGTTGCGCATCGCGGACTGATTAAAGGGTCAGATTAGCTCTGCGTTTTCAGCTAAGCGTCAGTTCGGCGATGCGTTGCCGCTGCGGCGCGACGGATTCCTTATTGGGCGTTTCCCGCACCGCCAGCGGAGCGGTGACCGTTTCCAGCCCCTCCAACTCCACCTGCTCCATCGTCTCCCGCCCACCGAATCGCTTTTGAGCGTCGAGAATTTCCAACCCGGCCAACCGCCCTTCGCTGTGTCATAATCAGCCGCAATGCCTCGGCCAAATGCTTGCTTGTGACCGTGGTCTCACGGAATGTGATGCTCAACGCATTCACCTCTGCGTCGAAGCTGATCTTCGTGGCTTACAAGTATTACTTCCGCAATCAGCATTCGGCATTTCTTCCCGCGGCTGTGCCTTGCTGACCGGATCCGCGAAAGCAATTTCCAGAAATCTTTTGGCCATTGTTATAGTTGCAAATATCGGTTCGCTACACGCGCTTCGAATGTTCTCCAAGCACTGCGTCGATTCGATCGATCTGTTGAACTTCGATACCGAGTCGTTTACAAAGTTCATCTTTGATATTATTCGGCGCGTCGAATAGGTAGAGATGACGAGCGACAAGTGAAGCGAGTAAGTGTTTGTTAAAGATGTCTTCCTTAAACTCGTTGTGCAACTCGAGGATGCGTCGCCGCGGAATTTTCAACGTGTCCAAGCCGATCGATACTTCTATAAGCTTCGCGGCATTTGTATCCATCTGTGTAACGACCTTGCGGTAGGTATTTTCCTCACCTTTGGCTCCCACCCCATGAGAAATAAGCTTGATCATTCCGAATACATTTAAGCGCACCAGCCAAAATAGTCCGCTGCGCACCCGGCGTCGTAATTCCTCATCATTGGCATCCTTTCCATAGCGTCGGGCCACTCGTTCAGAGACAAACTCGATGAGTTCGTCTCTTCCCTCCTCAAATGCCTGCATCATGAACGATAGCCCACGTAAGCCGAGGTTAAAACCATCTTCAACAATGTGAATCTTTTCGGTAGCTGTTAGCGAGCCAGGAAAGTTCTTCAGAAGCTGTCCGAGTATCTGAATCGTTCGCACCATTGCATCGACCTGCTTAAATATATCTCTTTCATTGTCAGCATTTGATGCGAGACGCTCTCGCTCAGAATCGTCAAGTCTATCCAGTTCGTCATAATGGCGTTGAATGTTTTCCTCAGGCTTTGAA
>JAXDQV010000308.1:0-3265 GCA_034667645.1 Chthoniobacter sp. | reverse complement strand
AACCAACAGCAAGATCAAAGTTCTGGTTCGTGACATTCGCCTTGTGTTTGGCCTAAACAGATAAAGGCCGGGTTCGCTGCACCGCAGATCGCGCGGCGTTTTGTGGCGTCATTCGGATTTCTTAGTTGGGAGTGCAACGCTGATAACGAGCGCGAGCCACGAGGCTATGAGCGGTAACAGGACAAACCCAAGGTCGATGCGGATATTCGTCTCTGGCGGCATGCGATACTCATAGAAGGCGTAGGTAAAGCCTATGTCCTGATGAACTGGCGCCGTGGACTCGTGAAGGTGACTAAGAGCGTGGCCACTCGCAGCCTAGAAGCGATAGATTACCATCGCTTTAATGCCTCCGATTTCAGTCACGCCGGGAACATTCGGCGCGGTGGTCCCGTTGTAATTCACCGGGAATAGATTGTTCGACTCGAAGGCGAAACTGTAACCGGTGTTCAAGTAATCTCCGATGACGTTCCCTCTAATGGTGATGCTGTTGATTTTCGCGATCGACTGCGGCAAACTATGCGGCACGATGATGCTGTCGTTGACGCCGTTACTCGCGCCAAATTGCTTGATACCGCCGCTGTTTTGCACCCCGGCAACGAGGCTCGACGAAATCCAGTCGCTGCCCACCGTGACTTTGCCGATTTGTGCGTCGCCATTTTTCGGCGAGAGGGCAAGGTCGTAGCCGCCAAGGAAGAGTCCCCACTCGACATGTCCGCCTATTTTGATGTTACCAAATGCCGCGTTGGTCGTCGACGTGGGATTGTCCATCCCTTGGGCACTGAAGATCGCGAACGTATCGCCGAAAGCCGTGTGATGGCCAATCACGCTGCGGCCGATTTTGAATGAGTTGATGGAGCTCCCGGCGCGGACGGAGCCATTTTCAGTCAGGTCGTAGGTCGAGTTGCTGTCCACGCCGGTAATGACGGAGCCGCCAATTCCGAAACTGCCGATCATGCCGGTGGCGGCGACATATCCGCTGCGGCTAAAGTCGGCGGAGGCGGTGGAACCAAGACTGGCGCCGACAAGGTTGTGGCCAATCCAGACTTTGCCGATGTTATGATCGCTGCCCAGGGTCCTGATCGCGCCGCTGTCATTCGCCGCTCCGCCGATGAGCGAGCCGTTGATGTAAACGCCGTCGATTCCTCCAGTGGCGGTGATATAGCCGGTGCTGTCGAATCCGCTGCCAAAAACGTTCTGGCCAATGTTCACTTTGCCGATGCTGCCCGCGCTTTGAATGCCGCCGCTCTGACTGGCGGTGCCGCCGCTGAGCGAGCCGCCGATTTTGACATTGCCGATGTTGCCGATGTTGCCGATCACGAAACCCGACACGACGCCTCCGCCGCCTTTGACGTCAAAACCGATTTTGACATCGCCGATGGCGCTGGCGACGGTGCAACCGCTTCCGGTTCCGAAGCCACCCATAAGCGAGCCGCCGATGGTCAGGTTGCCGAGACTGCCACTGTTAGCCTCGACGTAACCGCTTTCGGTGCCCGCGCCGCCGAGCACGTCGCTGCCGATTTTCACGTTGCCGATGCCGAGACTTGCCAGGATCGAGCCGGATTTGTTGCCGTTGCCACCTACGAGCGCGCCTTTGATGGTAACGTTGCCGATCGTGCTGCCCACGCTCTCGATGGCGCCGGAAGAGGCGCCTCCCGCGCCGGCCGCATCGCGGCCGATATCGACATCGCCAATCGGGCCGCTGGACCTGATGTAACCTGCATCCGCTGCGTCGCCGCCGATCAATGATTGTCCGATGGAAATGTCACCGATCTTTGCGTTTACGCCGCCGGTCACGTTGAGGAAAACACCGCTCACGTCGCGTTTCACGGTCAACGAACCGAGCGCGTGGATAATGTCGCTTTCCAGCGTGCCGCCAACTCCCTGCGTGCTGATCCCGTAGCGGCCCATTGACTCCACCTTGAGCGCCGCGACGGCGACCGGCGTCCCGCCAACGCTGGTATCGCCAGCCTGGATCGAGCCGAGATCGCCCTTGATGGTGACTTTGCCCAGATTGAGCTCCGACGCATCGATCTGCCCAATCGCCGCCAACCCATCGCCGTTCGCCGCCTTCGTCACACTGACGGTGATGTCCGTTCCGTCAAACGTGGACACCTTATTGAAATCAATCTTCTGCAATTGCAACGCGTTTGCCGGCGCACCCGGGTTGGTGTTGTCCTGCGTCGTAAAAATCGCATCGTTCCAGTTGCCGGCACCGGTGATTTTCAACGTCACGTGATCGCCGTCGAAATCGGTGTAAGTCGCCGTGAGATTATTAACGACGGTCACGCTGGCCGGGGCAATGCGGGACTCGAGAACCTCCACTACGGATACGGGTGTTTTCATAAACCGAACCCGACGCTACGCCCGTGTGGGCACTCATTGAAACTTAAAACTAAGTGCGCCAAGCTGCCCACACTCGGCTTCCAGTGTGCTCTTCAACGACAGCAGCGCCTCGTTTATCGTTAACGGATACCAAGGTTACTGCCGCGGTCCCTACGGGAGCATCCTCGGGCCTAGTTAGTCTCATTACCCCGGCGGTCTGGCCGAGCGCTCAGAACCTTACCGTTCCGGCTTCTCCCCAGATCAGCAACTTCCAGCCAACCAGCCGCGTAGTGACTGCTTTGGCGACTAACTCTTCAAAGGCCACGATGACATTTAATCCGCATATTCCATTACGCCATCCTTGTCCCGCACCATAACGCATGAAGTTTCCTCGGCTGTATTGACGGTGAGGGTCGATCCATCCTGTATGTCCAGATCGAGCTCAGTGCCCGCCTGACGCACTTTCTCTATGACTCCTCCAGTTGGGCCAGTAATGACTCAGCCTCAGTCAATGCTCCTGTCGCAAGCAGGTGAGCAATCTTGTCGAGTTCACTTTTTAAAAGCGGTTGCTGGCTCTGCCGGCGACGCAACGAATACAGGCGGTATGGCAGCCGAAGGTTGTCGGCTTGATATGGGAATTGCGGGTCAACAAATTCGCGGCGCAACCTTTGCACCGCTTCAAGGTCGCGATAGCCGAATTCCTGTGATGGCTCGATCATCGTTCCTTCACCCCAGTCATTCCACGTCGCAATCTGCACAAGTGGAGCTCTACTTTCCAGCGAACGGCACAAGGTGCGGGTAAAGGTGCCGCCATCCTCATCTGGAATACGTCCCCAACTGGTGTGAACACCGGCTTCACTGTAGATGTCGTGAAAGCGAGGGAAGGCGACAGGCATGGCTACAGGCAGGTCGTGAAGAGTATTATAAAACCTGTCTAATGCGG
>JAXDQV010000307.1:0-8365 GCA_034667645.1 Chthoniobacter sp. | reverse complement strand
CGTCGTGGACAAGCTGCTCACGGGCTTCGACGCGCCGCCCGCGACCGTGCTCTACATCGACAAGCAAATGCGCGACCATGGACTATTCCAGGCCATCTGCCGGGTGAATCGACTGGACGGGGACGACAAGGAATATGGTTGCATCATCGACTATAAAGACCTCTTCAAAAGCCTGGAAGGGGCCGTGCACGATTACACGTCCGGTGCGCTCGACGGCTACGACGAGGAGGACGTGGCCGGACTGCTCGAAGATCGTCTTGGCAAAGCGCGGGAGCGGCTGGAGGAAACCTTGGAGGCGGTGCGGGCGCTGTGCGAGCCGGTCGAAGTGCAAAAGGATCAGCACGCTTATTTCCGCTATTTTTCTTCGAAGGACCACGGGAATGCAGTGCAGCTCAAAGCGAATGAGCCGCAGCGCCTTTCCCTCTACAAACTGACCGCCTCTCTCATCCGGGCATACGCGGATCTCGCCAACGAAATGAGCGAGGAGGGCTACAGTGCCGCGGAGGCCGAGACCGTAAAGAAGGAGGTGGTTTTTTACGAAAATCTGCGGAACGAGGTGAAGCTGCACAGCGGGGATGCGATCGACCTCAAACAATACGAGCCGGCGATGCGGCACTTGATCGACGCCTACATTCGGGCCGAGGAGAGCGAGAAGGTGTCGGCCTTCGACGATCTGTCGCTCATCGAACTCATCGTGCAGCGAGGGGCGGCGGCCATCGAATCGCTTCCTGATGGCATCCGAAAAAACAAGGAGGCGGTCGCCGAGGCCATCGAGAATAACGTCCGCAAGCTCATCATCGACGAGTCGCCGATCAATCCGAAGTATTACGAGAAGATGTCGGAGCTGCTGGATGCGCTCATCCTGCAACGGCGACAGGAGGCGATTGACTACGCGGAGTATCTGCGCCGCGTCGTCGAACTGACGAAACGCGCCAAAAATCCAGGCTCCGCGGCAATCTACCCGACTGAACTCACCACGCCGGCGAGGCGGGCGCTTTATGACAACCTCGGGAAAAATGAGGAGCTGGCCATGGCGGTGGATGCTGCGGTGCGAGCCAGGGCTCAGGACGATTGGCGAAGTCACCCATTAAAGGTGAAAACCGTGAGAAGGGCGATCGAGACCGTGCTGGACGCTTACTCTGCGGTTGCACAAGAAACTCCGCCCGAAAGCACTGCCGTCGGAGAGTCGGACGACGAACGGCTTGAACGCATTCTCGAACTCGTGAAACAGCAGAATGAATACTGACATCAAGACCATCACCGTGAGCGATGTGGATGTGCAGATCGTTCGCAAGGCCATCAAGAACCTGCACCTCGGCGTGTATCCGCCGGTCGGGCGAGTGCGTGTCGCCGCCCCTCTCGCCGTGTCGGACAATGCCGTTCGCCTCGCCGTTGTCGGGAAACTCGGCTGGATCAAACGGCAGCGAGCGCGTTTTGAGACCCAGCCGCGCCAATCTGCACGTGAAATGATCAGTGGCGAGAGCCACTACTTTCTCGGACGCAGGTATCGGCTGCGTTTGAAAGAGCACGATGCTCCTGCCGGTGTGATCCTTCGCAATCGAGCGTTCCTGGAAATGCACGTTCGCCCGACTACCGACGCGAAGGGTCGCGAGCGAATCCTTCATGCCTGGTATCGTGCAAACCTCCGCCTCCTCATCCCGCCGATCGTCGAAAAGTGGGAGAAAATTCTCGGGGTGAAAGCATCTGCGTGGGGGATCAAGAAGATGAAAACCAAATGGGGATCATGCAGCGTGAAGTCCCGGCGCATTTGGTTGAATCTCGAACTCGCCAAGAAACCAGCGCAGTGCCTTGAGTATCTCATCGTCCACGAACTCACCCATCTCATCGAGCGACACCACAACGACCGCTTCATTGGGCTCATGGATCGACACCTGCCACATTGGCGGCAGGCCCGCCAGGAACTCAACGCGGCCCCGCTCGCAAACGAATCATGGGGCTACTAAGGGGCCTTCCCGCTCGCATCTACCAAGGACTTTGAGCATGCCGCAAAAGGAGTCACCGTTTAGCGAGGTCGATCTAGGCACGTTGGCAAAATGTTTGGATGGCGCAGCCACCCATAAAGAACTCGGGTCGCTAATCCGCGATGTTGGATTGCATGAGTGCGGCGACGGGTCGGGTTACTCAAAATGGCAGCGAATTTACAACGCGCTTGCTCACGCTCAGAACCAGACCCGCACGGGTAATCTGGCAATGAAATTCATCCAGACTGCACTCTCGCCAAAGCGGTTCCTCAACAGGGCCGGCGAATTCGACTCTTTGCGGACGGTCGTGAACGAGATTCTCGCTTTTCGGGGTTGGCATTTGCACGGCAACGGAAAGTTTGGGCCGGTGGTGAAGGCGACCACCATTGACGAAGCCAAAGAGCGGGCGGCTCGCCTGCGCTCCGAGCTTGAACGCCGCCGGGTTCACGCCGATGTGCTGGCTTTTTGTCGAGCTGAGCTTTTGCAAGAGAACTATTTTCACGCCGTCTTAGAAGCGACCAAGAGCGTTTCCGAAAAGCTCCGCGCAAAAACGAGCCTGACAGGTGACGCTGGCGAACTCGCGATGAAAACCCTGTCTCTCGGTCAAGCTGGAATGCCTTTTCTCGCCTTCAATCCACTCGTGACGGAAACTGACAAGAGCGAACAGTCCGGGCTTATGAATCTTTTCATCGGGATGTTCGGCGCGTTCCGCAACGTGACCGCCCACGGCCCCAAAGTGAATTGGGTCATCACGGAGCACGACGCCTTGGACCTGATGACACTCGCTTCCATGCTACACCGACGATTGGATGCGGCGGTGAGAACGGCAAGGCAGGCATGAGCAAGCCCACTTCCGCCTACATGTAATATTGATAGCGCGTCTGAGGCACCGCCCCTTTGGGCAATTCGGCCAAGATACGACCGACGCTCTTTGCGAAGCGAATGGTGATTGGCTCGCTGCTGCCGAAGGCACAACTATTCCAATTCAATTTCGTCAACGCGAGAATCTCTCGGCAAACGGTTATCGCGGGTGAGTCGCCGTGATGCTCCACAATTTCGAGAGGGCGAGGCAGTCGTTTGCCAGGGTAGCAACGCAAGTAGGGCACGTAGCCGTTGCCGTAGAGAAGGTAATTTCGGGCCGCCAGTTGAATGACCGTTCCGCGAAGTGGCGGCTTTTTTCCAATCCGCAGAAATCGGGTGCCGAGAGTTTCAAGCGCGAGAAAGTCGAAATGGTAAATGCTGCCGAGGCCGCGGCGAAATCCGCGCAATTCCTCCGGCCAGAACCGCGATGTTTTATGCACAACTACGCGGTTTGGCGGACCGTTGTGATGGCGCTCATAAAGCGCGATTGCCTGCTGCAACAGTTTCTCCGCGCCTTGCTCATCCAAATGCGCCTTACGATCACGTCGCTTATCGTAGATCGCTTTCTCTCCTTTGAGCACCAAGCCGTCCCCGGCACCGAATACCTGCGCCAGACTAGTCTGCATTTCAGCATCGGCGTGCGGCGTTTCCTTGAAAAAAGAAACGCCGACGAAGCAGGTGCGATCAGGCATGGACTGTAAGCGCCAAGGGTGATGGCCAGCCTTGTAGTAGAGTGCTGCAAAAAGGTTCCACGCCACGGAAGAGAGGTGAGGATCGTCCAAGGTGCTTTCCCAAACGATTTGTGTGGTGAGTCCCGTTCCCATCGCGTGCGCTTTGATCGCGTGATGGATGTTGAAGAATGCGCGGTTCTCCTTTTGCTCCCCACCTTCCTCGGAGTCGAAAGCGAACGGTAAAAAAGTCTGGCCGGTGCGGGTGGTCTCACGCTGCAATTTACGCTCCCACTTTTCTCCGAGCGTGAGTTGCATCTTTCGGCCGGCGAATGCCCCTCCCAACGTGGCGCACTCGCGCTCGACCACTGCAGGAAGCAGCAAGACTACCACGTCCGGGCGGGGATCGAGTTCGGCCAGAGCTTCAAGTTGTGGCATCAAGAGCTGCACGACTGCGGCCACTTTTTCTTGAGCAGGACGTCCTACGACAGCGCGGGAGAAAAGCTCGGCGTGAATCGTGCGATGATGCGCGGAAGATTCGGCCTGCAGGGTGCAACGGAAGGTGTGCGCCTCGGAGCAGCCGGGAAAATCCGGAAACGTCAGCGGGTCCAGCGGCTTGTTTCTCTTATTGAATCCTGCGGTTATGGGGCCGCGGCCTCGCTGTAGAAAGCTGATGAATCGTTGGATGCCTTCGCCGGTGCCGACCAAACCGACGCGAACAGTGCGTGAGGCTGATGCGTCGATGCCGTAAGGCCCGTATGTTTCGATCCCCATCTTCGGATCGACGGACGTGAAGCCGCCGCCAAAAACCAACTTTGGTTCGTCGAGATGAAACGCATCAAAAATCGGAGGATAAGACTGTATCAAGTCGTCGGCGAGAGGTCGCTGAGCGTTCCTTTTCGACGACCGATTAGGTCGAACTGAGGATCTATTCCGTGCCTTCTTCGGATTCATCGTCGTCATCTTCCGCCAGGTCGAGGTCCGCGGCTGCCTGATCGAGGTCGCTATCCGCTTGAGCAAGCAATGAGCCGACGCGCACCTCGTCACCAGCGATTCCCACACTCAACCGGGCGCTGCCTGGCACACGACCAAGGAGAAGTGGATCTCCGCCCGTTGTGATCTGAATTTGGTCCTTACCGCGTGCAAGCACGCCACTCCAAAAGAGCAGGTTGCGAAGAATGTCCACATTCTGTTGCCTCCCTCCCCAGAGGAGCGAGAGCTTGCCAGCGCTTTTTCCCGCGACACTGCTCATGCCATCGGTGGTAAAGAGGAACGCAGGCTCGACGGAAAGGAACAGTCTCTCGCCGATGCGCTGGAAGCGCATCCGTGCGGTAAGGTGGACCCAAAAGCTGGATCCAGTCTGAGGATTCGACTTCTTTGCCGTGACGACCCGTGCGCGTCCACCGGGCACCGAACATACGCGGTCGGTTTCACCCTCGCCGGGCAGAAAGAAGAATCGGCCTTTTCCATCCTGCCGAATCCACACCGAACGTAAATGGGAGGTAAGGCTGGTGTTTAGCATTTCAATCAACCAGCGGAACCGATCCTGATGGATAAACCAATCGTGGCGGGACTCGCTACGAATCGTGGCAGGGTTGATTGCGGCTCGCAGCGGGCAATCCTCATCGGAGAGCCTGGCGAATGTGAACAGGCGTCCCTCCTTCAAGATGAATGGAGGAGCGCCTGCAGCCTTTTCCCACACTTCTTTCTTTGAACGCGCCTCCGTGGTGGCACTGGCGATTTGATTCGGCAGTTTGAGAACGGGAAGGAGATTGGACAGGAGGAGATCGTTGACGAGATCAGGCTGCCATGATGCTTCGACAGAATTGGCCACCGGCAACGTGGGCGCAAGATTCGTCATCGGAGCGAGACGTTGTCCACGCTCTGGCGGGAGATTTCGGACACGACGAACGAGTTCGGTAAAACTACGTCGGAAGTCGGCCGCTTTCCGAAAATCGAGATGCTTGAGGTCGCGAAAGGGTGCCGGATAATTGATCCGTGTCGCGCCATCCAAACTCAGATCTCTGAGGAGAACTGGAATTAGTTTGCCGCGGATGTTATTCGGGTCTTCAGCGACGAGGTGCTTCCACTCGAAGCGTGGCCAATCAGCCGCAAAAAATTCTGGGGACAGAACGGGGATTACGTGACGCGCGGAATCCATGCCCGCGTTCATTTGATCGATGAGACTTTGTCCGGCATCAATGTCCCAACTGTCGAAGAAGGCGCTCAAACGGCGTCCAGAATCCGTTCCGTCGATGGATTCCGACTCAATCTGCTCTGCCAGCTTTTCCACCCATGCGGCATCGGCTCGATTGTAGCAAATGTATGCGTCTTTGGCCTCCATGTCTGAAGCCTGAGAATGCCGCTGCCGCCGCCTACTCGCAATCCGGGAGCAAAAAAAGAAACCCGTGGCGCGGGTTTCTTTCTCTGTCGAGACCGACGTGGTGTGATATTCGTATTACAGGTTGTGATCCAGATGACCGGGACCGTTGCATTCCGGATCCATGAGGACGGTAGCCGTGGCGGCATTTCCGTCGCGGTCCCAGCCAGTCAACAGAAGAATCGGGCAACGCCTGTCCTTCAAGTTCCTCCCAAATGATCGCAGTGATCTGCCGGCCGACGAGCTTCGCGTAATGCTCGCGCTCGATTTTCGTCGGGGCGCTCATGACAGCGAATGCAGCCCGACATGGGTGTCGAACAGTCCGTGCAACGCTTCCGTGCGCCGGGGCAGCTCGATGAGATTGCCCTTCAATGCTTCGGTGAACGAGTTGAACAGGCTCCAGACATTGCGGGCCTCAAATGCTTCATGCCGGGGCTCGCGCCACTCACGCAGCACCTTCGGGATGAGTTTGTTCGGGCAGACGCCGACATCACAGGCACGAATCACGAGGTCGTGCGCGCCGCGATCGAACAACTCCGTTAGCTTGTAGGCGCGAAGCCGGGTGTCCTGGTGATGCCATCGATCCATCAGCTTGCCGACAGCGCTTTGCACAAGCTGCGGCAAGTCCCGGATGATGAAGCGGGTGTGTTTTCGAGCCAGTTTTACCTCGCCGGAAAACGACAGGTTATCACAGACGAAGACGGTCATCCCGGCCGCGATGCCGGCGGGAAAGGTCTTGTCGTGACTGTTGCGGAGGCCCAAGACCCATGTGTAATCGTCGTCGGATTGATCACGCTGAACTTCCATTAGACCGAAGTAGCGAGCGCCGTCATGGGTCAGGCTGTGCGCCTGGGTGCCAACGATAAGCCGGTTGGTTTTGAGTGTGCGCTCGACTTCGGTGACAAGGTCGATATGCGGGATCGGCTGCCAGCTCGGTGTGTTGCGAGGCGTGAAAACCTCGGTGACCTGGTGACGTGAGACCGCCCGCGCTCCGCAATGGAGAATCAGGTTGGGACGTGGGCGTTTGGATGGGGGTGGTTGCAGAAGTGCGACCATAGTTTGTTTCCTTTCTAGTTTTGGATTTGGGCACGATGAACCGTCGGTTCATGCGCCGGGTTGAACGCCCTTCTTCGTTGTGAAGTCGGGCGCTAAGTTGCCTCAATAGTCGAACGACGATTGAGCCGATGAATGTGGCAGACCTAGTCGCGAACTACTTACCCCAGCAGACGAGGCCCTCGCCGACGGGATTCCACCAGGCCTTCCAATCCCGCCAGGACATTTCGATCCGACTGTGGCCGTGGCGGACATTGTTGCAGACAAATACGCGCCGCCGTTTTCGGGCAACCCCGTAGACGACAACCCAATGATCGCCGTCATCAAATTGCTCGTTTCCGGCGCCGGCGATCACCGGAAACCCGAATTCGATGGCGTTGGCGATCGCGTCGAAATCCAGATCCCGGCGGATGGAAACACCGATCCCGAAAACGCGCAGGGCGCGGATGAGCCGGTGGGTTGGCGTGCCGTTGAGCGGGTCAGGCCGACAGATCTTGTAGAACCCGGCGAAACTGGCTGTGGGATGGAAGGTTTCCACGACCATCCAGCCTGCAATGGCGCCGCAAGAATAGGGGTCAGTCTGTGCGTAAAACGGCACCCGTAGTTTAACCTCGCCTTCGCGGCAGAAGTCGTTCGTCAGGTCCGGGAAGCGCCGCAGACAGCTCGGGATTCGCCGCGCAAGCTTATTCCAGGCTTTTTCCATGAATTCCGAGTTCATTAGGCCTCCAGTCTAATTGAAGAGTTAGGGATACTAAAGAAAAGGGTGCAAGCTTTCGCCTGGACCCTTTCCTCCCGTGGCGCGTTAACGGCGGCGATCAACTCCGTCGGCGATCGACCCTGCACGCGGCCTTCTCCTTGTCCGCCATGATGTTCCCTCTCCATGCCGGGACCCGGGCGCTATCGGCCACGGCCTCTTCGCCCATGAACTCCCTGAGCTCTGTTGCCAGTCGGTTGCGCAGCCCGATGGCGGTGGAGTAGTTGAGGTGGCATTCCTTCGCCGCCTCCACCATCGAATTCCCTTCCGCCGTCGACTTCACGATCACCCCATAGCGGTAGTCATGGCTCTCTATGAACGCTTCCCAGTCGAGGTTGCGCCCCGCCTCCAGGGAGGGATCATCCTTCGAGCAGGTGAGCAGTTCCCCCAGCCGCACCGGTTCATCGAGTTCGGGATCGTAGCCAACCTCGGTTTCCACCGAGAGCACACAGCTTTTGTGATCGAGCTGGGTGCCGCTGCCCATTACGTCTGTTCTCCCGCAACTGTGACTCCGCCTCCCACTCTTCATGTGAAGAATGGTATAATAAGCGATGTTGCCGGGCGTGACTTGCTTGCCCTGCTTTTCCAGGCGCTCCAGCATCTGGGCGGCGGTGGCAATGGCATCCTGCACCAGCTCTTCCTGATCCTCCGCTCCCACGGTTTTTAC
>JAXDQV010000306.1:0-15536 GCA_034667645.1 Chthoniobacter sp. | reverse complement strand
CATCGTTTATCGCGAGGGCGAGCCCTGCGAAACCATCTACCTGATCATCAGCGGCCGCTGTGAGTCGCATCGCGAGGATAATGGCCACACAGCACGGGAAGTCTTCGGGCCGGGCGACATGCTCGGCGAACGCGAGCTGCTCAACCAGGATCCCTATCGGACCACGGTGCGGGTGGTTACCCATTCCATCCTCCTTCGACTATCCGGGAGCGAGTTGCAGAAACTCTTTACCGCGCAACCGAGCCTTGCCGGAAGATTTTCACAATCCATCAACCAGCGGCTGAAACTGGAACGCGGCCACTCGAGCCGGTCCGAAAGGCGGATTGTGTCGCTGCTTTGCCTGTCTCCCGAGGTGCATGAGCATGCGCTCGCGCAGCGGCTGGCCAAAAGTGTGGTGCGGGTTACCAGGGAAAGTTTGTTGCTCGTGCATATGGTCCCGGTAAGGCAACGGCTGTCGCTAGCCGACTGGGCGGCACTCGCACCCGCCGTCAACGGAGAGTTCTGCTTTGCGAAAGAACTGCACGAGAACAGTAACGGCTATCACGAACTAACCATCCAGGTGGGCAAGGAGCCCGCGGAGGCGGCGCACATCGCGTCGCTGCTCAGTCACTTCGGTGCGCACTTTCACTATGTCATCGTGCAACTAAGCAGTGTGATCGGCGTCGCCTCCACGATCGAGGCCTTGATTCAGTCCGACCTCGGCTACGTTTTTCTGCAATCGAGCACGGAGAACTTTTACAACTTCCGGTTGCTGATCACCGAGCTGGACGCGCAGACCAAGGGATGTTGCGGGCATGTGAAGCCGATAGTTTGCGCCGAACAAAGCAGCTTCGCCACGGAGCTCGCCTCGGACCTATCGCATCTCGGACATCCGGTGCATTCCTTTATGCGCGGCTATCCCATCACGGGCTCGGAAGGCACCATGGATCGCGGAGGGAACTACCCGCTACTGATCAATACTCTCGCGCGCGAGATTGGCCGCTGCCGGGTCGGGCTGGCGCTTTCCTCGGGCGGCGCCAAGGGACTCGCACACATTGGTGTGATCCAGGTGCTGGAGGAAAATGGGATCGAGATTGATGCGGTCGCAGGCGCCAGCATGGGCGCCTACGTCGGCGCGGTGTGGGCCTACGGGCACGACGGGCAGACGTGCGAAAAGATTGCGCGCGAAGTGGAGCGACGCTGGGGGCTGCTTTACGTTTTTGATCCCGTCATGCCGCCGCGCCAAGGATTCCTGCGCACCGAGCGTGCAGTCCAGCGGTTGCGCCGCTCGATTGGGCAGACGCATTTTTCGCAAATGTATCGGCCGTTGCGGGTCGTCGCGACCTATCTCGATACGCTTGAGCGCGTTGTTTTCTCCACGGGAGAAGTGGCGCGGGCGGTGCAGGCGAGCATCGCGATTCCTGGTATTTGTGTGCCAGTGAAAATTGACGGCGAGGTGTTCATCGATGGCGGCATCGCCGATCCGCTGCCTGTGGACGTGCTCGGCGAAATGGGCATCGAGCGGATCATCGCCGTGAACACCATCCCGACCCCCGAACGGCTCCGCCACTGCCTCGATGCCGAGCGCGAACAGCGGGATCGGCACGAGCATCGCTTCACCCTCGGCGGATTTTTTAACAAGCATCTCAACTACTTCGCGCGCGGGAACGTGCTCGACATCATGCTGCGCAGTATCCACGGCGTGCAAACCCGCGTGGCGGAAAACTCCGGTCGCGAAGCCGATGTGGTTTTGCGTCCTTGGGACTGCGACGCGCGCTGGCACGATTTTACCCACCCGGGGAAATACATCGCGCTGGGTCGGAAAGTCGCCGAAGATCAACTCCCGCAACTCAAGGCGCTCGCGCAAAAGCATGAACCCGCCGAACTGGCAGTCGCTGTCTAAGCCCGCGTTGGAGCAGGCACAGGCGGAAAAATTGCGCCGCTATCTCGACCGCGTGGTCGTCCCGTTTTCGCCGCACTACGGGCAGCTTTTTAAAAGCAAACGCCTCGCGGCTTCTGTGATCCGGAGTCTGGATGATCTCCGCCGGATTCCCTTCACTGCCAAGGAAGACCTGCTCGACGATCCGAAGAAATTCGTGCTCGCGCCGGATCAAAAAGTTCTGCGTCGCCGGCCCGCGACCATCGCCTCGGCGCTGCTGCACGGCCGGGCCGCTATCACGGAGAAATTCGAGCGCGAGTTCCGCCCGCTCATGCTCACGAGCACCACCGGGCGTTCTTCCGATCCGATCCCATTCATCTACACGCAGCAGGATATCGACAACCTCTCGCTCGCGGGCGACCGCGTCATGCGCATCTGCGGCGCGCGCCCGGACATGCGAATGATCAACATGTTTCCGTTCGCTCCGCATCTCGCGTTCTGGGCGACGCACTACGCGGGCACCGCGTTCGGCGTGTTCGTGCTGAGCTCCGGTGGCGGAAAAACGCTCGGCACCGAGGGCAATCTGCGCCTCATCAAAAAAATAAAGCCGGATGTGCTGATCGGAATGCCGACGTTCATTTACCACGTCCTCCGCATTGCCTCGGATGAAAAAGTGCAGTGTCCGCAGTTGAAAAAGATCGTCCTTGGCGGAGAAAAAGTTCCCGCGGGAATGCGGCGAAAACTACGCGCGCTGGCAGCTGGGCTCGGCGCCCCGGAGATTGATGTGCTGCCGAGTTACGGTTTTACCGAGGCGAAAATGGCGTGGCCGCAATGTCCGGCTGGCGATGCGCAAAGCGGCTATCACTTGAATCCCGATCTCGGCATTTTCGAAGTGGTGGACCCGACGACCGGCGAACCGCGAAAAGAGCGAGAACCCGGTGAGCTCGTCTGGACGCCCCTCGCGGCCCGCGGCACGGTCGTCCTGCGTTATCGCACCGGCGATTTCATCGATGGCGGGCTCGCCTACGGGCCGTGTCCGCATTGCCGCAGAAATGTTCCGCAGCTCGTCGGCAACATTTCACGCAGCTCCGAGATCCGCGAGATGCGCCTCGATAAACTCAAGGGAACGCTCGTGGATTTTAACCGGCTCGAGCACGTTCTCGATAATGCGGAACACGTCGGCACCTGGCAGCTCGAGATTCGTAAGGTCAACGACGATGCGCTGGAAGTGGATGAGTTGATCCTCCACGTCCAAAAGCTGGATGATTCTCCAGAGGAAGTGTTGCGCAACGATTTAAACAACCGGTTTGCCGCGGAAACCGAAATTCATCCAAATCGCATCATGTTTCACAACGAAGCCGAACTGCGCCGGATGCAGGGTGTGGGCACGTCGCTGAAAGAGCAGCGCGTCGTGGATCATCGGCCGCAAAACTCTGACGCATCGGGACCGAACGGAGGCGCTCATGAATGACGAGCGTCTGGTGATTGTCGACGGCGTCCGCACGCCGTTTTGCAAAGCGGGCGGCGAACTTGCCGGCCTGGCCGCCGATGAGCTCGGACGGATCGCGGTGAACGCGTTGCTGACGCGCACGGGGCTCGATCCGAACCTGATCGACGAGGTAATTTTTGGTTGTGTGGCGCAGCCGGTGGATGCGGCGAACGTCGCCCGGGTAATCGCGTTGCGGGCAGGAATTCCACAGTCAGTGCCGGCTGTGACAGTGCATCGAAACTGCGCCTCTGGCTTCGAAGCGATCACCCAGGCGCAGCAGCGGCTCGTGAGTGGCCGGGGTTCGGTATTCCTCGTCGGCGGAACGGAGAGCATGTCGCAGATTCCACTATTGTTTAAACAAACGACAGCGGAGAAATTCGCGGCACTCGCCAAGGCGAAAAGCGTCGGAAAAAAACTGGCGGCACTGAGCTCGTTTCGGCTCGCGGATTTCGAGCCGCGCGTCGGGTTGCGGCTTGGGCTCACCGATCCGGTGTGCGGCTTGAACATGGGGGAAACGGCCGAGATTCTCGCGCGCGAAGGACACATTACCCGCGAGCAGCAGGACGCCTTCGCACTCAAATCGCACGCCCGCGCAGTCGAGGCTGAAGCAAAACTCGCCGAGGAAATTTGTCCCGTTTATCTGCCCCATCTTTCCACAGCGGTCGTGCGTGACAACGGCCCGCGCCGTGAACAATCGCTCGAGATGCTGGGAAAACTGCGGCCAGTTTTTGACCGTAAACTCGGAACCGTGACGGCAGGAAACTCGTCGCAAATCACCGACGGCGCGGTTGCGTTGCTCGTGATGGGAGAACGTCGCGCCGCCGAGCTGGGCTACAAGCCGCTCGGACGATTGAACGGCTACGCTTACGCGGGTTGCGATCCCGCGCGGATGGGACTTGGGCCGGTTTTTGCCATTCAGAAACTGGAGCGGGATGCTGGGGTGAAGCTCGGCGATGCGGATCTGGTGGAGATCAATGAGGCGTTCGCCGCGCAGGTGCTCGCTGTTTTACAAATGCTAAACTATGTGTCCCGCGGCCGCCTGAACGTAAATGGCGGCTCGATCGCGCTCGGACATCCGGTCGGGGCGACGGGGGCGCGGCTCGTGCTGACGGCGTTGAAAGAACTGGCGCGGCGGGGCGGCAAGCGTGCGTTGGTTTCCGCATGCGTCGGCGGCGGGCAGGGCGCGGCACTTTGGCTGGAGCGCGACTAACATGCCGAACCTTCGCCACGAAATTAACGATGACCGAATCTGCGTGGTCACGTTCGATCGGCCCGATTCCTCGGCGAACATTTTTGACCGCGCGACGCTCAACGAGCTCGGCGAACAGGTGGATGCGCTCGCCGGAAACGAACAGATCGCAGGCGTGGTATTCATGAGTGCGAAACCGTCGATTTTTATCGCGGGTGCAGATTTGAATGCGTTGCAAAACGCGAGCGAGACAGAACTCGAACATTTCATCGAACTGGGCCAAAGCGTTTTCAAAAGACTCGCCGCGCTCAAGATGCCGACGATCGCCGCCATTCATGGCGCCTGCGTCGGCGGCGGATATGAGATGTGCCTCGCGTGCGATTACCGCATCGCGACACCGGACCGCGCGACGAAAATTGGCCTGCCCGAAACGAAACTGGGCATTCTGCCGGCATGGGGCGGCTCGACAAGATTGCCGCGCCTGATCGGCGTGCCGCGTGCTCTCGACATCATTCTCGGCGGCAAAACTCCGGCGGCAAAACAAGCCCTGCGACTCGGCCTGATCGACGCGCTCGCGCCCCGCGAATACTTGCTGCGCGCGGCTTCGCGCGTCATCGCCCATGGTTTGCCGCGCCGGCACAAACGCTCCTGGCAGATTCCGTTTGTCAGTGCGGCGATCGCGTCGGTGATCTCGCCCTTTGTGCGCGCGAAGCTGCAGAGGAAAACGCGGGGCCACTATCCGGCGCTGCCGAAAGCGCTCGAGGTCGTGGCGGGCGCTCCGTCGGTGTGGAACGAGAACGAGTCATTTGCGCGCGAGCGCGTGGCGGTCCTCGAACTCGCGCGCACGGAAGCGGCACGAAACCTTTTGCGGATTTTCCGACTTCAGGAACGTGCAAAGAAATTGACCGTCGCGCCAACGGCCGTCTCAAGCCCTCATCCGGACGAAAAAAAAGTCGTCGTGATCGGAGCCGGCGTAATGGGCGCGGCGATCGCGCAATGGCTGAGCGCACGCGGACAACGCGTGGTTTTGCGCGACATCGATGCAGACCGGGTGGCCGCGGGGATGGCGCGGATCGCGCGACTTTACGATTCCGGCGTGAAGCGGCGGAGACTGGAAAGGCGCGAAGCTCGCGACGGGATGGACCGGATTTCTCCCGCGGCGACGGAAGTGCCGCTGCACGATGCTGATCTCGTGATTGAAGCCGCGGTGGAAAAAATGGATTTGAAAAAGCAGATCTTCACGCGTTTCGATGAAGTTGCCGGGGCGCAAACGGTTCTCGCGACCAACACCTCGGCGCTGTCCGTTTCGGAGCTTGCCAGCGCGACCAAAAACCCCGGCCGCGTCGTGGGCATTCACTTTTTCAATCCCGTGCATCAGATGCAGCTCGTCGAAGTGGTCACCGGCCGGGAAACCAGCAATGAAACCATTCAGCGGGCAGTGGCCTTTGTGCAGCGCATCGGGAAACTGCCGGTCGTCGTCCGTGACAGCCCCGGGTTTTTGGTCAACCGCATCCTGCTGCCGTATCTGGTCGAGGCTGGGCATTTTTTCGAGATGGGCGCGACGGCTGCGGATATCGACGAGGCGATGCTCGATTTCGGAATGCCGATGGGACCTCTGCGCCTGATCGATGAAGTCGGTTTGGATATCGCGGTCGATGTCGCGGCGACTCTCGCCGCGAAGTTTCCGGATCGGATGCGCGTGCCGACGGTGCTGACGAAAATGATGGGGGCTGGAATGCTCGGGCGAAAGAGCGGACGCGGATTCTACGTGCACTCGAAAAACGGTGAGGTGACGCCAAACCGGGAAGCGGCGGAATTTCGCGCGAGCGAAGCGGCAGAAGGACTGGAACGCATGGAGCTGCAGCGGCGCATGGTCTTGCTGATGGTCAACGAAGCGGCGCGCTGCCTCGAAGAAAAGGTGGTCGCGGAAGCCGCTGACGTGGATTTCGGGATGATCATGGGTGCGGGTTTCGCTCCCTTCCGCGGCGGACCGCTTCGGTTTGCCGACGCGAGCGGGCTGTCGGAAATTTGCGGAGAACTCGCGCATCTCGTCGAAGTCGGCGGCCCGCACTTTGCACCATGCGAGTTGCTCAGCCAGATGGCCGCGAGCGGCAAAAAATTCTATGAAGCCGCCTGACTCACCCACCGTCATCGACACGTCGCGGATGTCGCCGGAGCAGCGCGCGGCTCTCGAATTGACGGAGGCGGCGCGCGAATCGGCGCAGGCCGAGCGCGGGCTCGCCGGCGGGCTGTTCATGGGGCGGCTGAACCTCGCGCAGATTAATCCTTTCCCGCATCAAGGCGCGGAGGACCGCGACCAGGGGGACGCGTTTCTGCAACGGCTCGAGACGTTTCTGAAAACACGCGTCGATCCCGATGAAATCGATCGCACGGGCGAGGTTCCGGACGACGTGATCACCGGGCTCGCCGACCTGGGCGCGTTCGGGATCAAGATCTCGACGGAGTTTGGCGGGCTTGGACTTTCGCAAACCAACTACTGCCGCGCTGGAATGCTGCTTGGCAGTTATTGCGGAAATCTCACCGCGCTAATTTCCGCCCACCAGTCCATCGGCGTGCCGCAGCCGCTGATCATGTTTGGCACCGAGGAACAGAAACGGCGGTTTCTGCCGCGAGTCGCGCGTGGCGAAATCTCCGCGTTCGCGTTGACCGAGCCGAAAGTCGGGAGCGATCCGGCCAAAATGGAAACGCACGCGGAGCCCGATGGCGACCATTTCATCCTCAACGGCGAGAAGCTCTGGTGCACCAACGGCGTAAAGGCCGGCGTCATCGTGGTGATGGCAAAAACGCCGTCGCGCAACGGGCGCAACCAAATCACAGCCTTCCTGCTCGACATGGACACGGCTGGCGTCGAGGTCACGCGGCGCTGCCGGTTCATGGGACTCAAGGCGCTCTACAACGCCGTGGTGCGCTTCACCAACGTGCGGGTGCCGCGCGAAAACATTTTGCTCGCCGAGGGAAAAGGGCTGCGCGTCGCGCTGACGACGCTCAACACCGGCCGGCTCACGCTGCCGGCGGCGTGCGCGGGCCTGTCGAAACGTTGTTTAAACATCACGCGCAAGTGGGCGAGCGAGCGCGTGCAGTGGGGCGCTCCGATCGGCCAGCACGCGGCGATTGCGGAAAAAATCGCCCGGATGGCCGCGAATGTTTTCGCGATGGAATCGATGACGCTTTTCGCCGCGAGCATCGTGGATCGCGACAAAACGGCGGATGTCCGCCTGGAAGCAGCATTGTGCAAGCTTTGGGGAACGGAGCGCGCGTGGGAAATCGTCAATGACACGATGCAAATTCGCGGCGGGCGGGGCTACGAGACGGCGCAATCGCTCGCCGCGCGCGGCGAGGAAGCGGTGCCGGTGGAGAGGCTCTTTCGCGATTCCCGCATCAACACGATCTTCGAGGGATCGAGCGAAATTATGCGGCTGTTCATCGCCCGCGAAGCGCTCGATCCGCATTTGAAGATCGGCGCCCCGATGATGAACTCGCAACTGCCGCTTCGCACGCGCATCAAGGCAGCAGCGGGAGCCACGGGATTTTATGCCCGGTGGTATCCGCGCCAGTGGCTGCCGGCCGGCGGCGGAAATCGTTTCGACGCGCCGATGGCGGCGCACATGCGCTACGCCGCGGCGGGCGCGCATCGGCTGGCGAGGAGTCTCTTTCACGCGATGGCGAAATTTGGCCCGAAGCTGGAACGCGAACAGGTGCTGCTCGGCCGGTTCGTGGATATTGGCACGGAGCTTTTTGCCATCATCGCCACGTGCGCGCGCGCGCAAGCATTGCGGACGAGCGCTGAAAACAAGCCGCACCTCGTGGAGCTTGCCGACTTTTTTTGCCGCACCGCACGCCTGCGCATCGACAGCTTGTTTCACAGTGTCTCACATAATGCCGATCGCCGTGGATATCGCATCGCCCAGAAAGTCATGACCAGCGACCTGGATTGGCTGGCGGATGGCATTGTGCGCTGAACCCGCGCGCAGCGCATTCACGCTGCGTAACCCTTCATGATGATGAAGTCGAAGCACGCCAGGCTCCCGCCAAAGCGGCCACTGATGGTTTACGACGGCGATTGCAGTTTTTGCCGGTTCTGGATCGCACGCTGGCGGGAACGCACGAAGGGACGCATCGCCTACCGGCGTTCTCAGCAAGTCGCGGAACGATTCCCGGAAATACCGGCGCTTGATTTTCAAAACGCCGTCCAGCTCATCGAGCCGGGCGGAGGAGTGTCGCAGGGGGCTGACGCAGTCCTGCGGGCTTATCAAATTTCCGGTGGCGAGCCGCTGCCATTTCGCGCGATCAGAAGCGTTCCTTTTTTCCGCAACGTCGCGCGAATCGCCTACCGCCTGGTTGCGAACAACCGGACCACCTTTTCGTTTTTGACGCGGCTGCTTTGGGGCGGGTCATTTCGCAAGCCGCGGTTCCTGGTCGCGCGGTGGCTGTTTTTGCGACTCCTCGGCGCAGTCGATTTCATCGCCTTTTTTTCACTCCTCATCCAGGTGCGCGGACTAATCGGGAAACGTGGCATATCGCCGGTGACCGATTATCTCGAGTTTGCCCGCGAGCAACTCGGCAGTCCACGCTACCGCCTGCTTCCCACGTTTTGCTGGATCAACGCGAGCGACGGTTTTTTGGTCAGCCTCTGCGCGGCGGGATTGGTGCTGTCGGCCGCGCTGGTTTTTAACGTCTGGCCGTGCGCCGCGCTGATCGGACTTTGGGCGTGCTACCTTTCGCTTTCGGTCGCGGGACAAACCTTCCTCGGTTTTCAATGGGACGCGCTGCTTCTGGAGGCCGGGTTGATCGCGATTTTCCTGGTTCCACCCCTGCGCTTGCGGCCCGACTGGAGGGCAAATTCCACCGGTTCCAAAATCGCGTTTGCATTGCTGCTCTGGCTCGCGTTCCGGCTCACCTTTGAGTCCGGCCTGGTCAAACTCAACGCTCCTCCGAGTGCGAACGGCGAACAGACATGGCGCGCTTTGTCGGCGTTGAAATATCACTACGAAACGCAGCCGCTGCCGATCTGGACGAGCTGGTATTTCAACCAGACGCCGCTTGCGTGGCATAAATTTTCCATCGTCGTGATGTTCGCGGTCGAACTTGCCGCGCCGTTCACGATTCTCGCTCCCGCACGAGTCCGGCGGCTTGGATGCGGCGCGATGGTCGCGCTGCAGGGACTCATTGCCGCGAGCGGGAATTTTTGCTTTTTCAATCTTCTCACCGCGTCGCTTTACGTCCTGCTGCTGGATGACGACGTCTGGCCGGCCAGATGGCGGCTCCTCGCGAAGCAAGCGCCAGAGCGGCTTGGCGGCTGGCCGGCGTGGGTGGTCGCTCCCTTCGCCGCGGTCTGCGCAAGTGTCACGACCATGCAACTCGCCGGCACGATGAACTTGTCGGTGCCATGGCCGAGGCCGCTGGCGAGCCTTTACAGCGCGGTCGCTCCGTTCCGATCTTTAAACAACTACGGACTGTTCGCAGTGATGACGACGTCCCGGCCCGAGATCATCATCGAAGGCAGCAACGATCGAATCGATTGGCGCGCCTACGAATTCCGCTGGAAGCCTGGCGACGTGACGCGCCCGCCGGGCCTCGTGGCGCCGCACCAGCCTCGGCTCGACTGGCAGATGTGGTTCGCCGCACTCGGCAGCGTGCGGGAAAATCCGTGGTTCGTGAATTTCCTCGCGCGTCTGCTGGAAGGCTCGCCGGACGTGCTGGCGCTACTTGGACACAATCCCTTCCCGGACGCTCCGCCCCGATTCGTGAGGGCGCTTCTTTACGATTACAAATTCACGCGTCACGGCGAAGATCCTCGAGCGTGGTGGAAGCGCGAACTCATCGGCACATACTGCCCCGCGGTTTCGCAACAGGACTTCGCGCCGGCGCCGACCTTGCACTGAGTCGGTCTCGAGTCCCGTTCGTTGACAGCGAAAAGGCCGCGGACATAGTCGCCGCTGTGCTCCGGTCGGTCTTCCTCACCTGCTTTTGCGTTTCGTCTTCTTGCTTCGCCGAAGGGGTTCGACCACGGGCGACGGTGTTCTACGCGCATGATTCGACGGCCATATCCGGCTACGCAGAAAATCCGGAGCTCGTCCGGAAAATGGTGAATGCGTTACTCCTCGCGGTGACTGGAAAGGCCGATGCCAGCGACGCGTGGAGCACGCTGGTGACGCCCGCAGATCGCGTGGGGATCAAGGTAGCAGCAAGCGGAGGCCCCTTTTTCTCCAGCCACAAAACGATCGTCGAAACCGTGGCGGACGGGATAATGAGGGCCGGGGTGCCGCGTAAAAATATCATCGTCTGGGATCGCGCTGACATGTCCGCATTTCCGCGTGGCAACTACATCGTCCGCTCCATGGAACCGATCACGGGATATGACTCACGGTCCATTTTTACCGCTCCGCTGATGGGAAAACTGATTTGGGGCGACGCCTCGTTCACACGCAAAAAGCCGGGGCGCAGTTCGGGGGACGAGGCGGAAGAATTGAGCGGGGAAAGCCATTTTTGCAAAGTGCTCGGCCAGCTCACGAAAATCGTCAACGTGCCGGTGCTCAGCAGCGCGGAAAGCTGCGGCGTCGCCGGCTGTCTTTATAACGCGACAATTCCGAACGTGGACAACTGGCGCCGATTCGTGCGGGCGCCCGATCCCGCGCTTTGCGAACTGTATCGGGATGCGCGGATCGGGCCGAAGGTGGTGTTAAACATTGTTGATGGCTTAATCGCACAGTTCGCCGGCGGACCCGATTTTCAACCGAGCTATGCGTGGGCCTACGCAACGATTTTCGCGAGCAAGGATCCGGTCGCCCTCGATGCCGTAGCACTACGCGAAATAGAAAACTGGCGTGCGCAGGCTCATTTACCGTCACTCGCCGGGCAAGCCACCTATTTGCAGACTGCGGATGCGATGGGCTTGGGCCGGTCCGCGCCGGAGGAAATCGACATTGGAGGCGTCTGGCCGAAATGAGCGCGGAGCTCGGCGGGGCAATCCTGAAATCGGTTTCGCGATCGTTTTACATCACGTTGCGTGCTTTGCCGCGCGGACTGCGCGAGCCCGTCTCGCTCGCCTATCTCCTCGCGCGTGCGAGCGATACGATTGCCGACTCCACCAATGCGCCCGCCGAAGTGCGGCTGAAACATTTGCGCGCCTTTGGCAACATGATCGAAGAAGGCGCAAAGGCTGAAAATCTCCATTCTCTTTCGGATGAAATTATTCCCGCAGATCCCTCGGAGCGCCGTCTCATCAAGCGGGCAGGGGATTGCCTCGCCTGGCTGCAAGCGACTCCCGAAGCCGATCGCGACGAAATTCGAGCTGTGTTGCGGCCAATTATACGTGGCCAGGAACTCGATGTAGTTCGTTTCGGCGATTCAGGAAACATCGTTGCCCTCACGAACTCCGAAGAGCTGGAGGAATACACGTATCTCGTGGCTGGCTGCGTCGGCGAATTCTGGACGCGGATCGCTTTTCGCCATGTGCGAAATTATGCGCGCCTCGACTTGGAAACGATGTGCAAGCTCGGGTGCAATTTCGGCAAGGGCCTGCAACTCGTTAACATTCTGCGTGATCTTCCGGCCGATCTGCGGGCCGGCCGTTGCTTTCTACCCGGTGATGAACTCGCGCGCGCGGTCGTAGGGCCGGACGAGGTTCTGAGCTCGACGGAAAAAGCAAAACCGGTGGTGGAATTTTGGCTCGCCCGAGCCGAAACATATCTCGCCGACGCGCAGGTTTACATCGAGGCGCTGCGCCATCGACTGCTCCGTTTTGCCTGCCTTGTTCCTTGGGCGATCGGAGTTCGCACGCTCGCCCTCCTGCACGCGAATCCGCCGCTGGAAACGGCGCGGCGAATCAAAGTGACTCGTGGGGAGGTCCACCGAATCCTTCTACGAGCCGGTGCTTCCGCGCTCGGACGAAGCTCATTGGAATCCTGGCGACACCAGCTCGCAGCGGTCAGGAATGCACGCGGCTTCTGATGCGAGCGATGGAGTCCTCGACGAACCGTTTTTGCTCCGGCGAAAGATCGCCCGCAGAGCGCGCCTTCTCAAACTGCTCGATCGCCGGCTCTGCCTGCCCGTCGGCAGCATAAGCCTGTGCGAGATAAATCCGGTAGCCGGAGACGGGAGCCCCCGCCTTCTCGGCGAGTCGAACGAGATTTTGCATGGCGATGATTTCCCGCTGAAAAGCATGAGCCTCGTGCGCGATCTTCGCGTCGAGAAAAAGATTGGCCGGGTCGTCCGGATGCGCCTCCAGCGCCTGCTGCGAGATTTCCAGCGCGGCATTGAATTGCTTTGAGCCAAAAAGGATCTGCGCCTTGGCGGCGAGCGCCGCCGGAAACTTCGCGTCGAGGTCCAGCGCCCGATTGCAGTCGTCAAGTGCCTCCCGCCATTCGCCGAGCTGGGCGTGATAAAGAGCGAGCTGGGTCCGAGCATCTGCCGAGCCGCCATCCAAGAGGATTGCTTCGTCGAGATAGCCTTTCGCCAAGGGCAGCATTCCTATGGCGAGTAGTTTGTTCGCCGCGCCCACGAGGAAAATCATCCGGTCCCGCCCCGTGAGTTTTTCTTTCATTGCGTCGAGAGCTTTGGCGTTGAAAGCGGTTGCGGGCGGTCGTGCAAAAATGACGCTGGTGTGATCGAGATACGTCAGCACGAAGTCGCGCGTCTCCAGCAAGTGCCGCAGGAGCGGCCGATATCCGTTCGCGTCCCCACACAGCCAGATCGCATCGAAATGCAATCGGTGATCGAGTAGGCGCCACGCAGATGGATCCTGTGTGGCTTGGAAAAACTTCTGCTCCTCCGCCTCGCTCGCCAGTTCCGGCCGGAGCCTGTGCAATATCTCACGCGCCGCCGCCGTGTAGAAAACGGAGCGGCCCTGAATCGCGTTCGCGGCCAGTTGCGGCGTCGATATTTCTGATCGGACAGGCGTGGATGGCCGGCTCCGAGTCATGAAAAACACGCCGACCAGCAGATTGGCAGCAATGACCGCGACCGTGACGAAGATGATTCTTTGATTGCGCACGAGAGGGGAACCCTACGCAGAAACGCCACTCGATTCAAAAGACCAAAGGCCCGAGGGGCGCATCCTGGGACAATCTTTCTTGCATGACCGAGGTGCGTGCAGTAGTTAGCTCCCCTTTTCCAGCGGGTTGGTAGCTCAATGGTAGAGCAGCGCCCTTTTAAGGCGTTGGTTGAGGGTTCGAGTCCCTCCCAACCCAGACCCAATTTTCCTCTGTAACCCGCATGAACACTAGGTTGGCGGCGATTTGATCCATGTTTTCGGTTGTTACACAAACTGTCGCACAATAACGCATAAAAGCGCATTCTATTGGCACTTTATTGGCACTTGGGAAACTACGACAGGTCCTGCGACGAGATATGGGCAGATCGAACCGGCAAAAGCTGGTTGCGTTTGACGGAGACCGCTGCGTAGTTATTCCGCATGAGCCTTGTGGAGCTTAAAACAGCCGTGGAAGAGCTTTCACCAAAAGAATTGACGGAACTGGCCGCGTTTATCCGGGAGCGGGACAATGGGGCGTGGGATGCCCAGATCGAAACGGATTCCGCGTCGGGGAAGCTGGATGCCCTTTTCCATGAGGCGGAAGAAGAACGTGAGAGCGGCGTGCTGCGGGATTGGCCGGCGGAGTGAAGTCAAAGGCCACTTCGCGGTTCTGGAAGCATTATGAGGCGCTTCCGGCGCATGTGCAGCGCCTAGCCCGCAAGAATTACGAGCTCTGGCAGGAAAATCACAACCATCCCTCGCTGGCGTTCAAGAAACTAAAGGGAGGGAGCGGCACGCGGTTTTCCGTGCGCATCGGCGACCATTACCGCGCGGTTGGGCAGATCGTGGGCGATACCGTCGAGTGGGTTTGGATCGGCACGCATGAGGCCTATAATTCTCTTTGATCCCAGTCCCTGAGTGCTCAGGAACACCGTGAATTCCGCCGACAAGCCCAAGACCCCTATCCCTGACAGTAAGCCATTCCGTCTCTCCTTCGAGGAACTTGAGACAATGTTTAGGGAGGCAAAAAAGAAATGGTTCGGGCCGATTTTCGAGCAATTTCTCGAGCTCGAAGCGGATATGTGTCATTCGCTATTACGCGAAACTGATCCGGCGGAAGATGGAAGATCGACTGACGAATCGATAGAATGGCCGCAATGGGCGGCGAATTGTTTCTATAAAAGCTTACTTCCTTTTGAAGGAAACTTCGGGCTGAAAGAGCCGGAGATAAACAGCCGGGCTTTTGGCAGCATTATAGGTGCGAAATGGGTAATATGCCGCGGTTTAGCGCGCGTGCATCCGGCGTTGATGGCTTTGAAGCCGGCGCAGATCACGAAGATCGAAAAGGTGTGGGGTGAAGGAAGTATCGGTGAAGTGATTTCGTTCACCGCGAAATTTGTGACGCGATTTTTTCCGCGCATGGAAAAAATCAAAAGCGCGGCTGGCGAGGCAGCCAAAGAGCAAGATCTCAAGGACCATATCGATTTCCTGCAAGGGTTGACAAAGGGCATGGAGTTTCCTTTGAGGGTGCTGCGAATGCGCAGGCCACCGGACACAGAACAGGATGCGCATTTGCAACGAAGACTCGTCGTTTACAATACCGCTTTCCTGTTGCAGAAGGAAATCGAGGAGCGGCGCGGCAAATGGACTTGGGAAGAGCTGACGGAGCGGATTAGTCAGGAAAGCAAAAACTACGATCTCGACTCCGGCACAGTGAAAAAGACGCTCTCGCGGGTAGGTTTGAAGAGGATTGGCCCACCTGGGCCACGTTCGGAATCAGCAAATCGGGACAACGAGTAAAGCGGCTGTCCCGTTTTAAATGCTTCATGTGTGCGAAAACGCGTGCATGAACGACGACAAAAACTACCTAAACAAACTGGAGCTGGCCGAAAGGCTCGGGTCCACCAAACGCGGAATCGAGGAAATGATGAGGCGGCGGAAGATTCCGTTCCTCAAACTCGGGCACCGCACCGTCCGGTTTTTCTGGCCGGCAGTTGAAAAAGCCGTG
>JAXDQV010000305.1:0-27340 GCA_034667645.1 Chthoniobacter sp. | reverse complement strand
TGACGACGTGCCTGCTGGCGGCAGGCATTCTGATTTGCGCGTCTGGAAATGAAATGACTCTCATCATCGGCGCGTTCCTTGCCGGCTCGTTGACGATTTACAATCTCTGGTCGAAGCACGTGGTGCTCGTCGGTGCGATGAACATGGGGTTGTGCCGCGCGTTGAGCCTGCTCCTTGGGGCCGCGTTCGCCGGGTTCGTCACTGCGCCCGCCATCGTCGCGGCTTGTATCACCATGTTTTACATCACTGCGGTCACACACCTCGCGAGGTTTGAGACGAAAACGGGGGCGCCATTCCCGGCCAAACTACTTCCGCTGCTCGCGCTGATTGCGGGCCTTGTTGTCTTTCCGGCCTGGCAACCGCACGTAAATCCGGTCACTTTTTTTGCCTTCTTCGCGCTC
The DNA here is from genome assembly GCA_034667645.1 of Chthoniobacter sp. Taxonomy (GTDB): domain Bacteria; phylum Verrucomicrobiota; class Verrucomicrobiia; order Chthoniobacterales; family Chthoniobacteraceae; genus JAJPJG01. Next base: position 26,939 of record JAXDQV010000305.1, on the reverse strand, counting down.
GCACTCGCCGCCTGCGCCGCGGTCACCCTGCGACTAACGCGAGCCAGAGATGCAAGCCTGCCGCCTTTCATCGGCGCCTTCATTCGCGGGCTTCTTTTCATCCAGGCCGCGTTTTGTGCAGGCTCAAATACCGGCTGGCTCGGCGGCGCTGCCGCCTTGCTGCTGCTTGCGCTCGTGCCGATTAGCCGCATAGTTGGCAGGCGTTTTTACGCAAGCTGATTGTGCCCAAACTTCTCGTTGTTCAAGTCGCCGCGCTCGGATGGAACCTCGTGCAAGGCGAAGAGGATTTTCATCCCGCAACTCCATTTTTTCCTGCGGTAACCTGCACCGCCCAGGCATCGTTCCGAACGGCCTCGCTGCCGCAAAGCCATGGCATGATCGGCAATGGCCTCTTTTTTCGCGACCTGCGCAAAGTGCTGTTCTGGGAGCAGTCCGCCGCGCTGGTGGAAGGCGAACGGATCTGGAAAAATTTCCGCGCGAGCGGGAAGCGCGTCGGCATGATGTTCTGGCAGCAAAGCCTCGGCGAGGAGCTCGACCTCGTGCTCTCGCCTGCGCCGATTCACAAGCACTCCGGCGGCATGATCCAGGATTGCTACTCGAAGCCGCGCGATCTTTACGGGCGTTTAAAGAAAGCGATCGGACGCCCCTTCAACCTCATGAACTATTGGGGTCCACTCGCCTCGCGAAAATCGAGCGACTGGATTGTGGATGCGACCTGTGCGGTCATGCGCATGCGCGACGCGCCCGACCTGCTCTTCAGTTACATCCCGCATCTCGACTACGATCTGCAGCGTTACGGTCCGGAAAGTCCGCAGGCCGCGGTTGCACGCGGAGTGCTCCTTTCTTATCTGCAAAAACTGAGAGCGACAGCGGCCGAGCACGATTTCGAAGTGCTGTTTTACGGCGACTATGCAATCGAGCCGGTCACGCGCGGCGCACTTTTTCCAAACCGGCGGCTGCGGGGCGCCGGCTTGATGTCGCAACGGAGCGTTAAACAAATGGGCTACGCAGATTTTTTTGCGAGCGATGCTTTTGCCATGGTCGATCATCAGGTTGCGCACATTTTCACTTCCGGCGAAACAGCGACCGCCGATGCCAGGGAAGCCCTTGCGAAGCTCGTCGGCGTCGACGCAGTGCTGGGACGGCAGGAACAGTTGGTGCGCAGCGTTCTTCACCCGCGCGGCGGCGATCTGCTTCTGGTGGCAGAGCCGGGAGCGTGGTTTGCCTATCCCTGGTGGCGGGAAAAACGCGAGGCGCCTGATTTTGCCACGCACGTGGACATTCACAACAAGCCCGGCTACGACCCGTGCGAATTATTTTTCGGCTGGCCCCCCATCAGCGTCAGCACCGATACGACGCGCATTCGCGGCACACACGGGCGAGCGGACGGCATGGCGGCGTGGTCCTCCTCGCTCGATTTTCCAGCACATCCTGATTCGCTGCTCGCGCTCGCGCGGCTGACCAAGGTGTGGCTCGACAGACAGGCATGATCATTGAGCAAAAACTAAACGTTCCGTTCGAGTTCCCCGTCATTTTTACCGATGATGTTTTTTCGCCGGAAAACCTGACGCTCGCAAACGCACTCGACCGCCTGCGCGAAGCCGGGCGGCGGCGCGCAGCGGTTTATGTGGATGAAAATGTGGCGGCTTCCCGTCCCGACATCACGAGTGAAATCGCGAACTATTTTGAAAGGCACAATCGCGTGCTCGATCTCGCGGGGCCGCCGCAACTCACGCCCGGAGGAGAGGTGGCGAAAAACGATTTTGCCCTTGCCGAAAAATGGGCTGCCCAAATGCTGGACCTGCATCTCGACCGGCATTCGTTCGTCGTGATCGTCGGCGGCGGGGCGGTGCTCGATGCGGTCGGTTTCGCGGCGTCGCTCGTGCATCGCGGGCTCCGCATCGTGCGCGTGCCAACGACTGTGCTGGCGCAAAACGACGGAGGAGTCGGGGTGAAGACCGGCGTGAATTTTCGCGGGGGGAAAAACGCGCTCGGCACCTTTGCGCCACCGTTTGCCGTGATCAACGACTTCCAGTTTTTGCGCACCCTTGATGACCGCGAGTGGCGCGCCGGGATCGCGGAGGCGTTCAAAGTCGCGATGATCCGGGACCGGGAGTTTTTTGAATTCCTCTGTGCGAATGCGGCGAAATTGCGAGGCAGGGAAGAGCCAGCGATGCGCCATCTCGTCCGCCGGTGCGCCGAGCTGCACCTCGAACACATCCGCACCGGCGGCGATCCCTTTGAAATGGGGCGCGCCCGTCCGCTCGACTTCGGACATTGGTCCGCGCACAAGCTGGAACTCATGTCCGGCTTCGCCATTTCCCACGGAGACGCTGTCGCTGCCGGCATCCTCCTCGATTCAACCTATGCCGCACGGCATGGCTGGCTGAGCGAAAGCGATCGGGCGGCGCTTTATGCGAGCCTCGGCGCCGCGGGGTTTCCGCTCTGGCGCGAAGAGTTGGATCGTGAGGAGATCTTCGACGGGCTCCGTGAGTTTCAGGAACATCTCGGCGGAGAGCTCTGCATCACGTTTCCCGATGGCATCGGCGCACGACGCGAATCGCACGAGATCGATCTCCACGCGATGCGGGAAGCGATCGCCGAGCTGAAGCGCCACGACTTGTCGCCGCCGGTCTGACATTCCAAATGTTGATCTCTGCGGCTCCGGAAACGCATCTCACCTATTGCCTGAACGTTCATCACGGCGAAAGCTGGGGTGAAAATTTCGCAGCGATTCAGACGCACGCACTGGAGGTGCGCGATCGCGTCGCGCCCGGAAAGCGCTTCGGGCTTGGCTTGCGCTTAAGCGAACTTGCGGCTCGCGAACTGGCTTCAACGAAGGTGCGCGGAGAGTTCAAAGGTTTTCTCGAATCCGAAAACCTCTACGTTTTCACGATCAACGGATTTCCGTTCGGTCGCTTCCATGGCGGCCGCGTGAAAGAGCAGGTTTACGCGCCGGACTGGCGCAGCGGCGAGCGACGGAATTACACAAATCTGCTCGCGGACATCCTGGCCGATCTTCTGCCGCCGGGAATCGAGGGAAGCATCAGCACCGTGCCGGGCTCGTTCAAACCGTGGATTGCCACCGACGATGACGTGCGCGCGATGGTTCGAAATCTTGCGCAATGCGCGGGTCATCTTGCAGAACTGGAAAAGAAAACCGGCAAAACAATTCACCTCGGATTGGAACCGGAGCCGTCCTGCTTTTTGGAAACGACTGACGAGACTGTTGAGTTTTTCGGCGGACCGCTCCGGAAGTTGGGCGCGCCGTTTGCCGGCGTCGAAATCTTGAATCGCCACCTCGGCGTTTGCTTCGACACGTGTCACGTCGCGATGCAATTCGAGGACCCGGTCGAGTCACTGCGGCGCTTTGAGGCGGCGCAGATTCGCATCTCCAAAGTGCAGCTCAGCGCGGCGCTGCGGGCGCCGGGCGTGGCAGCGAGCTGGGCCGCGCTGGAGCCGTTTTGCGAACCAGTTTATTTGCACCAAACCAAGGCCCGAAGCCGATCCGCGGCGACTTTGCACTCGTGGGTCGACTTGCCCGAAGCGCTGCAGGAGCTGCCACGGCTCGAGGTCGAGGAGGCGCGCGTGCATTTCCATGTGCCGCTGTTTTGTAAGGAATTCGGCGCGCTCCACTCAACGGCGCCGCTGCTCAGCCCGGAGTTTTTCCGGTTGATCGCTGACGGCCGCGGGCCGCACTGGGAGATCGAAACTTACACCTTCGACGTGCTGCCGCCCGAGCTTCGGAGCGGTGGAGTCGAGCAGAGCATCGCGCGTGAGTTCGACTGGGTGCAGGCACGCGCGGGCGTCAACCGCCCTGCACCGGCGGCATGATCGAGACTTCGTCGTTTTCATGGAGAACGTAGTCGCGCTGCTCGTATTCGACGCCGACACCGAGCAGCAGGTGCGCATCCCATTCCGCGAGTCGCGGGAATCTCTCGAATAACACGCGCAACAGCTCGGCCAGCGTCGCCCCGTGTGGAAGATCGACCACAATCGCACTGTCGACGGCCACGTCCTTCAGTCGCGAAAAGAACTCGACGCCGACTTTCACGAAACGCCGATCAACTCCGGGCGCAACACGCCGATGAACGGTAGATTCCGATAGCGCTCCTGGTAGTCGAGTCCGTAACCCACCACGAATTCGTCGCCAATGTCGAACCCGACGTATTCTGCATCCACGGTCTCGACGCGCGCCTTCATCTTCCGCAACAGCACGCAAATCTTGAGGCTTTTCGGGTTCGTCTCGGCGTTCAGCTTTTCCAGGATCGCCGTGAGGGTCAGGCCGCTGTCGAGGATGTCATCCACGATCAGGACATGGCGGTCGCGGATATCGGGGAGGGAAAGCTGGTCAAAGGTGACCCGTCCGCTGCTCTCGGTGCTGCCATGGTAGCTGGAGACGCTGATGCAATCGAGCTTCAGCGGCAATGGAATGCGCCGAAGGAGGTCGGCCATGAACATCAAACTGCCGTTGAGAATCGCAACAACCGTCAGCTCCTTCCCGCGATAATCACGCGTGATCTCGTGCGCCATTTCGTCGAGCCGAGCCAGAATGGTGGTGGCATGATAAAGGATCTTTTTGACGTCGTCTTGCATCAGGGGGGCTCGAAGTTCTGCGACGGGGCTACTTTGCCGCGGGCTTTTTCAGGATGACCGTGGAGCGCTCCACTTTCGTGGTGGTCGTGGTCGCTTTCACCGCCTTGGGAGCCGTTTCGAGCTTCAGCGTATCCATATGCTTCGCGATTTCCTCGGCGGTAAAGGCGTTCGAGGTCATCTCCGTCCGGTTCAATTCGTCGAGCGTCAGATCCTTCAGCCCCTCGGTGGTATTCACGATATAAGGCGTTAGGAAAATGAGGAGCTCCCGTTTCACATCCGCCGTAATCGTGTGCCGGAAGGCCATTCCGAGCAGCGGGATATCGCCAAGGAGCGGAATCTTATCAACGGACGAAGTGCGCTGCGTTTCCATGAGCCCACCGATCACGACCGTCGTCGCGTGCGGGGTCACGACCACGGTTTCGGCGGATCGTTTATTGATCACCGGAGCATTCACACCCGCGGAAACCGGCACGGTTTGATTTGAAAGCGCAGATATTTCCGGAGCGACGATCATCTCGATGTTGTTGTTCGTGGTGATGAAAGGCGTGACGCGCAGGATGATGCCGACGTCCTGATACTGGATCGTGTTGATGGTCTGGCCGAGCGCCGTCGTCTGACTATTGGTGACGAAGGGGACCTCCTGACCGACGGTGATGACGGCTTCCTGATTATTCCGCGCCAGGATCGATGGACGCGAGAGGACGTTGAGGTGGCCTTTCGTCGCAAGCGCCCGGAGCGTGGCGGACCAGTCGTCGGTGCTCAAGCGCAGGAACGATCCGCTACCGGTTTGGGAAGCCAGCCCGAAGATGCTCTGGACAGCGGCGGTGCCAGCGCTTGCAGAGGAAGTGATCGGCGCTGTAGCAGTCAATACGCTCGTCGTCGTGCCACCGAGGCTGTTACTGCCGGTGGTGGTGGTGGTCGTAGTGCCAGTTCCCGTTGTGGAGAGGATACCGTTGCCGACCTTGAAATTGTAAGCGCCCTCAATTCCGAGATCGAGGCCCTTGTTATAGGTCACCTCCAAAAACAGGACCTTGATCAAGACCTGAGGCTTTGGCAGGTCGAGATTTTTCACCACCTTTTCGATCTCGGCGTGCGTGTCTTCGTCGGTGATGACCACGAGCGAACGGCTCTCGGGATCGATCTGGATGATCGCATCGCCCATCAAGGTGTTGCTGCGGTATTGCCGTGCGCCGCCCGCGCTGTAACTGGAGCTTTGAGTCGTGCTGCGAGTTCCAGCACCACCAGCAGTGCCACCCCTGGTCGCGGCAGCGCTCGGCCGGATGTTGTTCTGTGCCAAAGCGGATGCGCCAAGGATGAAAACTCCGAGCGCTGAAGCCGCGATTCTCAAAAGCCGCCGCGAAAATTTAATTTTGCTCATAATATTATTCAGCACCGCGTTAGCGCCCTCCAAAGCCCCCGGTTCCTCCGCCGGTATTGGAGTTTCCCCCAACTCCAGAAGTAGCGTCCGCAGAGGCGCCATTCGCCTGACGCTGAGTCAGACGGCTGGATGCGCCCTGCGTTGTGCTGGTGGAGCTGGTTTGCCCACTAAACATTCCGCGCAAAATCGCCGCGGCGTTTTCCGGGTCGGCATGCCCGAGAGGGATGTAATACACACGCTGCTTTTTCGCGTCGGTGCTATCGAGTCGGCCGATCGTCATCGCGACTTGCGTCATCGTGTCGTGCGCGGCACTGACCACGATCGAATTCGTCCGCGGGTCCGGGACTGAGACGACGCGCGACTGGAGCAACGCGCGCTGACTGCGGCCAGTCGCCGCCGCCGCATTCCCCCCTTGACCCTGCTGCTGTCCGCCACCGCGGCCGCCCTGGTTGTTGCGGGCGTTTTGAGAAACCTGGCCCGAAGTATCCGCATAAAGGTTGTTCAGAACGTCGGTCAGTTCAGTCGCGTCGGCGTGCTGGAGGCGAAAAATCTGCGTTTCGGTCACGTCAGTAATGCTCGTGTCAATGCGGGTGACGAGATCGGCAATGGTAGGCATCGCTTCGTCGGGCGCGCTCACGATCAACGAGTTGCTTTGCTCGTCGGCGACGGCCACCACCTTCATCTCCGCCTGCCGCGCATCGGTGGCGGCGGCTGGTTGCCCCCCGCCCCCTCCTCCCGGCCCGCCGCCAAAGCCACCGCCGAAACCTCCGAAGCCGCCACGTCCACCTCGTCCGCCTCCCTGGTTTTGAGTTTGTGCGCCGCGATTGGCCGGGCTGGTGGCGAAAAGCTGCGTGATGGTGGCGGCGAGATCCTTTGCGTCCGCAAATTGCAGCGGAAAAACGTGCACGCTGGAAATGCTCGAGACCGAGGTGTCAATCGCCTGAATGATTTTCGCGATGCGCCGCACGTTCGTTTGCGTGTCGGTCATCAGAATGGAATTGCTCCCTTCGTTGGCGCTGATCGTCGCGTCGGCAGAGAGGAGCGGACGCAGATTCTCGATGAGTTTCGCGGGGTCGCCGAAACGGAGCGGCAGGATTTGTGTCACCATCTCGTCCTTGTGTGGAATTTTCTCCGGATCGCTGCCCATGTTCACCGGCAAGTCGAACGTCTGGGCGTTTTTGCGGTTCACGATTTTCAAAATGCGGCCGCTGCGAATGGCGGTGAATCCTTTGTCTATCAGCACGGCGTTCAGCAGATCCACGGCCTCCTCCGGTGTGACCGGCTTGCGGCTGACCACGTTGACCGTGCCCGTGACCGGCACCGTCTTCAAAATGACAAAACCGGCAGCGTCGCTGAGATAGGTGAGCACATCGTCGAGCGGGGTTCCCTGGAAATTGAGCACGATCGTTCCGGCCGGCGGCGGTTGAACAGGCACGACGGCGACGACCGGAGGAGCAGAGGGAGCGGGAACCGGGGTGGTGGCTGCGGCCGGGATGATCGGCTCGGCATCCTGCGCGCCGGCCATCGCCGGCAGCGTGAGTGCGACGAGCACACGAAGAGAATTGAGATTGGGGAGTTTCATTTATTGGGTTTGCTGGCGTCGGCGTTCCATCATGCGTTTCATCACGTCGTTTTGATCAGTCGCGCCCGCCGTCGCCGGTGACGCGGCTGGGCTGGCTTCGGAAGAGGTTTCACCATCGGCTGCAGCAGGCGCCACCGTTGTGGTCGTGGTCGTAGCGGTAGTGGTCGTGGTCGTCGAGACGGTGGCCGATGGATCGGGGCTCGGCGCCGGGGCTGAGCCTTCCATGGGAAGCTGGCCTCCGACGGGAATCACGACGGTTTTTCCGTCGCTCGTGAGTTCCACCTGTGCAGTCGTGACGGAAGCGACCGTGAATTTGCCGAGGGTCGCGCCGACGCCGGCGACTTTGTTATACGCGGGCTGCGAGCCCGAGAAAAAGGCGACCGTTTTGCCCGAGGTCATCATCACGCCGGTCACCGCGAGGTAGTTCGGCCGCGACTGCACGGTGGGTTCGCGCTGCACGGACGCACTGGTGACGGGCCCGCGGCGATCGGGATTAAACACGTAGCGCGTCCGCGCCATCTTGAAGGCGGCAAAACCTTTCTCCACCGGAGCAGTCTGCGCTGCCTTCTGCGCCACCTTCTGCGCCGCGGCGCTGGCTGTGAAGAGAACCACGGCGACGGCGATTGCCCACCTGCGAAAAAACGCGAAAAATAGCTGGAGCGCTTTCATTCGCGGGCAGGTGCTGACCGGACCGGGGCGGCCACAGCCGTGTTCAGGCGCACAAAACTGAAGTGGAGGCTGAGATTCAGCTGCGCCCCTTTCGCATCGCGAGCAGTGAGCTCGCATTCCTGCACGCGCGCCGGAAGCGGGTCGGTTTCGATTTCGTAAATCAGCCGCGCGAGCGAAGCCTGATCGCCCGTGGCGGCGGCGCGGCACTCGTAAGTGTCGTAGCCCTCGTCGTGGCTTCGCCATTGCGGAGTCAGGCTGGTAAAACTCACGCGGCTGTCGCGCGCCCAGCGGCTGATGCCTTTGAAAACTTCATTCTCCGCCGCCGAGACATCCTCGGGCAGATCGTTGCTCATCATGTGCGTCCAGCGCTGGCGGATCGATTGCGCGCGATCCAGCAATTGATTTCCCCGCTCGACTTTCTGCTTCAAGGTCGCGATGCGCTCGCTCTGATCTTTCCAGCCGGCCATCGCGGGCGAGATGACCATGCGATCGAGCAGGAACAGCCCGACGATGGCGCCTGCGATGATTTTTAAAAGGAGCTGGCGGCGGTCACTGCGCATTGGGCGGGCTCCATTTATAGACGAATGAAAACTGGACCGGATTCTCTCCGCGCACCTGCTGGACTTGCAGCCCGGACATATCCTTGCGCGCGCGCAACCGGTCGAACATCGCGAGCATCACCGTCTGATTCCGCGCGAAGCCCGAGCACGTCACCTTCGATTCCTCGCCGATCTGAATGCTCTTCGCCCAGACGTCGCCCTGCTCGGGAAAGGCCGACATCAAAGCTTCCAGTGCCTGCAGGTTTTCGGGCGCCGGATCGAACCACGGACGGAAGGTGCGGATTTTTTGCTGCAAAACTTCGAGATCGCCCACGCGATTGCGCATCCCCTCCCATTCCTTCGTCAGGCTGCTTTCGCGATGCGACTGCACCATGAACGCCAGGATCGGCAGAACGATAAACGTCACCACCGCGCCGACGATCCAGCGGCGACGATCGCTGTCGAAGCGCGTGAAGAGCGTCTCGAAGCGGTTCTTCGTCGGAACGACAAACTCGAAAATCGACGGCTGCTGCTGGAGATAATTTTCCGCCGCATCCAGCGCGACACCGGCGGAATGCGGAGCGCGGTCAATCGTCGCGGGCTCGATGCCCATGCCGCGCAGGTAGTCGCGCGTTTTCACGCAAAGCGCTTCCGCCGATACTTTCATCCCGCCGAAATGCGCATCGTGAACCTGTTTCCGGATCGGCTCGGGAAGCCGGCCCAGCGTGATCCGCACCTCGCGGCAAAAACCGGCCGCGTCGAACGCTCCCTCGGGCGAGATCGGCGACGCATCGAGCGTGCGCAACGTGGCGATTCCGCCGCCCGCCGCGATCACCACATCGACGTGGGAGCCGTTCGCCAGGAAATGCATCGCCGCCGGCGAGGTGCCTTTCATCACGCACCGATCGAGGCCGAGCGAAATCGAAACCGCTGTGCAACCCGCCGTTTCCAGCATTTTCTCCACCGCTTCCATCCGTCGCACCGGGATCGCCACGAGCGTGGCGCGCGTTTTCTCATCGGGCAAAACGTAGGCGCAATGCGCCAGACGCAAATCGGCGGTCGGTATCGGAAATTCTTTCTCCGCGCGGATTTCCAGATAGCCGCGCAAGTCCTCCGAACTGACTTCCGGCAAATCGGTCGCCGCGCTCATCACCCACGCCGGCGGAATGCAAACGACGCATTTGCGTTCCTTGATCCCTGCGGCCTCGAGTTGGGCCAGCAGTTCCTGGCCGGCCTTTTCCGGCTGCGCGAGCACGGCGTCGTCTCCGATCGGGATCGAGACCGACTGCGCGGGCGGATTCCCGAGCGACTCGCGACGCACCACGGCGGCGATGACTTTGTCGGAATCAATCGTCACCGCGAGAACCGCGCGCGTTTGCCAGCGTTTTTTGAGCTCCGCGAGATTAAGTTTCATCGCGTCGTCTCCGTTTCCTTTTGCGCCAAAAGCGATTGCCGCACTTCGCTGCCGAGCGCCCAGCCGAGCCCGCCCAGATTGCGCCGATAAATAATCCGTGGCTTGCCGGTGGTGGTGTCGATGATGAAACGGGTGCGCCGATAGCCGCGCCCGTGTTCGCCGACGGCAGCGATGTCTGCGCTCACTTGATAACTCTCGCCCGTGATGCAGCGCCCGATTTGCCGCGCCGTGGCGACGTCCGGTTTCAGCGCGTCGGCGAGCCACGCGATATTGGAATCCTGCTGCGATCGGCCGAGGCGCGAGGCGACAACGGTGGCGGCGTTTTCAGCGAGGCCCTCGATGGACGCCAGCACCGCTTCGCCTGCGGTATTGACGTTGATCGGGCTGGGATAAAGTCCGCCCGTGGTCGTGAGTGCGCTCGCGATCTGGCCAAACTCGTCGGCGGTGATCCCGTTGGTGCCTGTGGTCGCAGTGCCGCAGACGACGTAAAACTCGAACGGGCTCGTAAAAGTCCGGTTCGGCGGATTCGGCGGGAGAATCGCCCGTGCGCGATCCGCGCCGAATTTCGTCGTCAGCAAATCAGTCAATGCCGGGCCGGCTTTGCTCACATCCACCCGCGGAGAGGTGCCGTCCGTCTGCATGGCGGAGAGCCGACTGAAAACCGTGACGTATTGCAGGAGCCCGGCATCGAGTTTTCCGTCTGAATTATCGGCCGGCGGAGTTTTGTCGCCGTCGTCTTCATTGGGATCGAGCACGCCATTGAGGTTCGTGTCTTCGCCATAAAGGAGGGTCGAATCGAATCCGTTCAGGAGCGCCAGTTCCTCCACCGATTCGAACGGCGCGGATTTCAGGCGGTAGCCCGGTTTTCGCTCCGCGTAAATCTGCGCATCGCCGGCAGCGGCTTGGGGCGTGGCCGGCGTGCCGCGCCAGTTCAGGATCGAGTTCGCGAGCGTTTCCGTCATTCTCGGCAGGCCCTCGAGGACGGCCAGCGTTGCGGTATTGAGGTTCACTTTCGAGCCTTCGTCCACGAGCCGGAACGCGGGCTTGGTGGCGAGATCGGTCGCCAACGGCAGGCCGAGAAACCAGAATGACGCTTTGCCGACCGGGACGGCGGCGCTTTGATAAGCTGTCTCCTCGGGCAACGCGCCCGACGTGCCGGAATTCAGCAGAAGCGTCTCGACGTAACGGGCCGCTCCATCCACGGCCTGCTCCGCCTCTCGTCCGGCGAGTTCGTTGTTCGAGCCGCGGTTTGCCATCGCCATCGAATGACCGAAAAGCAAAGCAACGCTCACCAGTCCGAGGCAGACCCAAAGCACGACAATGAGCACGGAGCCCTTGCAACGGTTCGAGAAAATGTGCGTGTGCCGTTTCATCGCGTTGCTAGGTGCCGCTCGTCACCACCGAGCGCTGCGTCGTCCACGGCACGAAGATATCGATCGGCGCGGGCGGGCGATCTTTTTCGGCGAGCGCCGCCTGCTGAATCGTCACGCGAACGGCTTCGGGAAGCGTCGCCGAACCACTGATCTCAATGGTCGGGTTCCAGTTTTGGCCATCGTAAAACGAGACGGCAAAAGACTCGACGCCGGAAAGCAATTGTTGCTCGTGGGTAATCTCGCGCTGTTGCGCCAGGAGATTGCGATCCACGCTGCGCGTGAGAATTCCCGCCCGCTGATTTTCGGAGTTTTTGTCCTCGGCGATCGCGTAGGAAACTTCCTGCACATCACCCAGCAGCTCGTCCGCGGAATTGCGCGCAGTGGTCGTGGTGAACTTCAAATAGCCAGGCGTATTCGCGTTGACGTTCGCGTTGCTGCTCGTCGTCGTGAGCGTCGAGGCGAGGGCGCCCCCGGAGACGATCGCGTTCTCGAGGTCGTTGCGAATCACCGTCACGGCCCGTTCGCGCAGCCGGGTGTCACGGATGCGCCGCGTGGCGTTGTCGCGGAGGTGGACGGCATTGGAAAAAACGCCGTAGATCGCGGTGAAAATCACCACCGATGCAATCAGCGCGAGCAGAATCTCGATAAGCGTGAAGCCACGGAGCGAGCCGTTTTTCCCGAGCGTGAAGCGCGGCTGACTCATGGTGCGGTCCCCGTCGTCAGCGCTTCGTTGGCCAGGGTGACGAGCGTCACGCTGCCCTCACGGCCTTGCACCTGATAAAACACATTCATCGTCAGCTCGCTCATCCCGAGCCCGCTCGTCCAGTCGCCACGTTTCAGCTCCCAGCGATATCCCGGCCGGTCCACGCCAAAGTCCCCGCGGGTGTCTCCGGTCGCCCACGCGTTGGAAAGGATAAGCTGGCTCAACTGGTTTTCGGCCAGCTCGCTCGCCAGTGAACGCCGCTCCGCTACGACCGCGGCGCGATTGGAAATCGAAAGCGCACTCAGGACAACCGGCAGCAGGATCGCGAGAAACGCGAGCGCCGCGAGCACTTCGACCAGAGTGAATCCGGAGTGCCTGTTCATCACTGCTGCACCACCGGTGCGATTTCGTAACCCCAACCATCCGCCGACTTCACGATCACCGTTGTCGCGCCGTAACGGTCGGCCAGTTTCACGTTCTCAATGTTGACCGCTTCCGGAGCGCCGTCCGGTGCAAATTCGATCAAGTTCGCGGCCTTTTGCACCAGCGTTCCATCCGCCGTGTCGAAGTGCACGTCGGAGTTCAGCGTGTGCTCGCGCGCGCGCCCATCCACGCCGACAAAGCCCGGCTTTGGCTGCACGCCGAATTGCCCCGCAGTCGGATCGGCCCAGACGATCATCGGCACGCCTTGCGAGATCGCTTCATCACGCCCGTATTCGGTCAGCGCGAGAAAGCGCGTCGCCTCCTCCTTCAAGTGCCGGCCGCGCAGCGAATGCGAAAGCATCGGCGCAGCAATCGCCATGACGATCGTCAGCAGGGTCATCACCAGGACGAGCTCGACGAGCGTGAAAGCGGCACCGAAAAATTGGAGCCTACTTTTTCGCATCCCAATTTGTGATGTCGTCGTCGCCGCCCACGCGTCCGTCCGGACCGACGGACATCAGGTCGTAGCCGCTTGGGTTGTTTTTGCCGGGAAAACTATAGACGTAGGGATTGCCCCATGGATCGGCCGGAATGCCTTTTTTCAGATACGGGCCTTTCCAGTCCGGCGCATTCGCCGGTTGCTCGACGAGCGCGTTCAGGCCGGAGTTTCCCGGAGGATAAAACCCGCAATCCACCTCGAACGCATCGAGCGCGATCTCCATCGAGTTGATCTGAGATTGCGCGGCGGTGACTTTCGCCTGCTTGGACCGGCCGGCGAATTTCGGGATCACGATCGCGGCGAGCACGGCGAGGATGACGAGCACGAGCAGCATTTCCACCAGCGTAAAAGCGCGGCGGCGTTGGCGGTGGAAGATTTCGGAGTGAAGACGGTTGTTTAACATAAGTTTGTGTTTATTTGATGTAGTCTTGAATGGTGAAAATCGGGATGACCATCCCGATGAAGATCGTGCCGATGAGCCCGGCGATCAGGAAAAGCATGATCGGCTCGGCAAGCGCGACCGCGGTTTTCAACTGGCGGTCGAGGGTGACTTCGGTCGTGTTCGCGAGCCGCATCAGCTCGGTGTCGAGACGGCCGCTTTCCTCCGCCACGGAGATCATCTCGAGCGTGGAGCCTGCGAAAAGCGCGCGCGCATTTCCCAGTGAGACCGCGAGCGCTTCGCCTTTTTGCACGCGCTCGGTCGATTCGGTGACCAGATCGATCAACACCTGATAGCCGAGCGAACGCCGCGCGACCGACAGCCCGCTCATCAACGTTACACCCGCCCCGAGCAGCGTCCCGAGCATCCGGCAAAACCGCGCCATCGCGATTTGCGCCATGAGCGGACCGACGACCGGCGTGCGCAAAAGCCACGACTCCCAAAGCCGGCGGCTGCTTTCACGCCGAAACCACGCGCGGCTGAAGTAAATCGCGGCTCCGATCGCGGCCACGAGATAAAGCCCGTAGTGCCGGATAACATTGCTGATGCCGACGATCACCTGCGTGAGCGCGGGCAGCGCGGCGTCGAATCCCTCGAAGAGCGTCTGGAAGCGCGGGATGAAGAAGACCATCAGGAAAATCAACACGGCGACCGCGAGGAAAAGCAGCACTGCCGGATACATCATCGCGGACGTGACCTTCGCGCGGAGCTCCTTTTCGCGCGCCTGGAAATCCGCGATCTGCGCGAGCACAACATCGAGAAATCCGCCCGCCTCGCCCGCCTCGACCATCGCGACATAGACGCGCGGAAAAACTTCCGGCGAGCGGCTCATCGCGACGGCGAGCGGCACGCCGTCCACCACCAGATCGTAAATCTCGCGCCATTTCGCAGCCGCTGCCGGATTTGAGGTTTCCTTGTAAAGAATCGTCAATGCGCGGGAAAGCGGGACGTTGGCCGCGAGCAAACTGGAAAGAGAACGCGTGAAATCCTCGAGCGCCGCGAACGGCACGCGCTTGGACACGCCAAACAGTTGCCCTTTCGCCGGCAGCTTGAATCCGGCGGCGGATTTTTTCTCCGGCGCGCCATCGGTCTCCGAAAGTTTCACCGGCGTCAGCCCGCGCTCTTCCATGATGCGCACGGCTTCCTGACGTCCGCCCGCATCAAGCCGCCCTTCGGCAATCGTGCCGTTGGGTTGCAGTGCTCGGTATTCGAAAACGGCCATCGTGCGTTACTGGATGGCCGCGAAGGCCTCGCCGCTTTCTTCCTTAGAAACCCGCAGCACTTCCGAAGGCGTGGTGACTCCCATGCCGACGAGACGCCAGCCGTCCTCGATCAGGTTCCGCATCCCTTCGCGCCGCGCCTCGTCCTTGATCTCGATGCTCGATCCGCCGCGGAGGAGGACTTTGCGAATGGCGGTGCTCATCGTCATCAGCTCGAAAATGGCCTGCCGGCCGGTGAAGCCCGTCATGCGGCACGCCTTGCAGCCGACTGCCTTGAAAATGGTCACGTCGCGCAATGCCTCGATCCGCTCGCGCAAGGCCGCGGTGCGCGCGGAGAGATCCTCGGTTTTGCATTCCGCGCAAAGCACACGGACGAGCCGCTGGGCGATCACCGCTTCGAGCGAGGACGCGACGAGATAAGGCTCGACGCCCATATCCACGAGCCGCGTCAGCGCGCCCGGCGCGTCGTTGGTGTGGAGCGTGGAAAATACCATGTGGCCCGTGAGCGACGCCTGCACGGCGATCTGCGCGGTTTCCTTGTCGCGAATTTCTCCGATGAGCACCACGTCGGGATCGTGGCGCAGAATCGCCCGCAACCCGCGCGCAAAGGTCAGCCCGGCTTTTTCGGCGACCTGGATTTGGTTGATTCCCTTGAGCTGATATTCGACGGGATCTTCAATCGTGATGATCTTGCGAACGGCGTCGTTGATTTGCGTGAGCGCGCTGTAAAGCGTCGTTGTTTTACCACTGCCGGTCGGCCCGGTCACCAGCGCAATTCCGTGCGGCATCCCAAGCACGGTTTCAAAAAGCTGCCGCTCGCGATCCGCCATTCCAAGGCCGACCAGACCCACCACGCCCGCATCCTGCCGCAGCAAACGCATGACCGTCGCCTCACCGTGGAGCATCGGGATCACGGAAACGCGGATGTCCACTTCGGTGTTTTTCACGCGAATCTTGATCCGGCCGTCCTGCGGCACGCGCTTCTCGGCGATGTTGAGATTGCTCAGGATTTTAATGCGCGAAACGATTGCCGGCTGGAAGCGTTTGATCTGAGCCGGCACCGGCACTTCCTGCAAAAGTCCGTCAATGCGATAACGGATGCGCAGTTCGTGCTCGAACGGCTCGACGTGCACATCGGAGGCGCGCATGGAAACGGCGTCGCCGAGCACCTGGTTGACGAAGCGGATGATCGACGCGTCCTCGGCCGCCTTGTCGAGATCGCCGTCGTCGGCGTGTTCGTCCGAGACGACCTGAAAACCTTCTTCCTGTTCGAGTAAATTAAGGGTGTCCGCACCAACGCCGAGATGCTTTTTAATCTCGCGCTGCAAAGCCTCGCGCGGCGCGAGCACCGGCTGCAACTGCAGCTCGGTGAACGAGCGGAGACTGTCGAGGCCAGGCGTGGCGAAAAGCCGGCTGACCGCGACTTCGATGATCCCATCTTTTTGCTCGAGCGGCAGCAGTTCCTCGCGAAGCAAAATGCGAGCGGAAAACTGTGAGAGGAGCTCCTTGTCGGGATCGACGTTTTCGAGCGCCGTGTAGCCGAGGCCGTATTCGTGAGCGAGCCACTGCAGCACGGACTCCTCGGAATCGGTCTGCATTTTTCCCGAGGCGCGCGCACGCTCCAGAACAGCCGCGTCCATGGCCGAGAGCTGGAAGCTCTCGACCATGCGCGACAGCAGGTCCGATGAAGGAACTGCGGTTTCTGTTGAGGTGGGAGGGGCCTCAGTCACTTTTGTATTATTCGAGGACGCCCATCGAAACGAGCACGGCTTCCTGACGCAGCGTCAGGACTTTCGCCAGTTCCTCACGAGCAGCCGCAAGATCCGCTGCGGATTTTTTGCGCGCTTCACGCAGCGCTGCCAGCTTGCCTTTAATCTCCTCGGGCGAGGTGCTGTCGGAATCCAGCGCCGTGCGCAGCGCCTGCTGTTCCGGCGTTCCGCCGCCACCGCCGCCAGGGCCGCCGCCGCCGGGATTTCCCCCGCCCCCAGGACCAGGATTGCCCCCGCCGCCGTTGCCACCGCCGGGATTTCCGCCACCACCGCCTTGTCCGCGACGTCCACCGCCGCCGAATCCACCACGCCCACCCATCTCACGTTGCGCGGTCTGTGCTTTTTCGAGGAGCGGTTGGATCACCGCCCACTCTTCATCGGTCGCCTTGAGCGAGGCTTTGAGCCGGTCCGCCATTTGCTGGCGGAAGTTATTGCCACCGCCGTTTCCACCACCGCCACCGCCACGCTGTTGCTGGTCGGGCGGTTGAGGGGGCGGTGCATCTTGCGCCACGGAAACGCGGGCGAGGAGCGTCGCGGCGACGAGCGTCGCAAGGGTTGTCGTTTTCTTTATTTTCATAAGTTGCTTAATTTTGCGGCGCCGGCTGCGACGCCATTGTTTGTTGTTTTCTCACAAAACACGCAGGGTCTGCGTGTCTTCGAAAAAGAAGGTAAGACGTGTTTGTTAAGCCCCGATTGGCAGTGGCAAACAAAATTGTTAAGTGAGAGTTAAGAATGCAGTCTTCCTGCCTGCCGGGGGATAACATGCGTCTCGAATCCTCTACGAATGCCCCTCCCAACGCAACAGCGGAACAGCGAAAACGGCCCGGATGGCCGCATGCAGGTGCTTCTGGTGGATGACGACCGCGAGCTGTGCTCGTTGATCAAAGATTACCTTGAGCCGCTCGGCTACGAGCTCACGGTCGAACACGATGGCCGCGAAGGCGCGGAACTCGCGCTCGCCGGAAAATTTCACGCCGTCATCCTCGATGTGATGCTTCCCGGCATCGACGGTTTTGAAGTGCTTAAGCGCATCCGCGCAAAGTCCGACGTGCCGGTCTTGATGCTGACTTCGCGCGGGGAAGAAACCGATCGCGTGGTCGGTCTCGAGATGGGCGCCGATGATTATCTCCCCAAAACCTTTTCGTCGCGCGAGCTCCTCGCCCGGCTCCGGGCGGTGACGCGCCGAGCCTTGCAGCCCGCCGAATCACCCGAGGAAAAAGCGGCAGCCGAGATCGTCGTCGGACCGTTGCGCATCAATCCCGGCGCGCGGCTCGCTCTTTTGGATGAAAAACCGCTGACGCTCACGCCACTGGAGTTCGAGCTGCTGCTCAGCCTCGCCCGTGCCCGGGGCCGCGTGAAATCCCGCGATCAGCTCATCGAAAGCATCGCGGACCGGGAATACGACGGGCTCGATCGCTCGATCGATGTTCACATTTGGGCACTGCGAAAAAAACTGGGAGACGATCCGAAAAATCCCCGCTTTATCAAAACGTTCCGCGCCGTCGGCTACATGCTGATCAATCCCGACAATCCATGACCAGTGCGAGGCGCCTGCGCCTGCCGCTTTATGTAAAAATCCTGTTCTGGTTTTTCCTGAACCTGACCCTGCTCGCGGCGGGTTTCACCCTGCTCTTCAACGCGCAGTTCAATCTCGATTTCGACTGGCTGCTCGCCACCAGCGCGCATCTCCGGATCGATGCCACACGCGACCTGATCGTGGCGGAGCTCAACTCCTCCAATCCTGATGAATGGCCCGGACTGCTGGAGCGTTTCAATACGGCGTATCACGTGCGTTTCGCACTGTTCGATGACGAGGGAAATCATCTTATCGGCGATGTGGCGCCGCTGCCGTCTGAGGTGCGCGCCCGCATCCCCGGCTCGCCGGAAGGACGCTTGCGGCGCCCGCCCATGGACCGCAACACGCCGCCCGGACCCTCGCGGGAGGAGATGCGGAGGCGCTGGCATCCGCCGGTGCGCGCACTCGTCCGCACCACGGAGCCGACACGTTACTGGCTGCTGGTCAGCGCCCGAGTGGACAACCCGTTCGCCGGCGAGCCGTTGCACGTGGTTCTCGTTTCGGAATCAACTTCGCTCAGCAGTGGCGGCCTGATTTTCGACATGACCCAATGGCTGAAGGTCGGCGTGGCGGCGATTCTTTGTTCGGTGTTGTTCTGGCTGCCGCTGGTTGGTGGCATCACGCGCTCGATCGCGCAAATCACCGACGCCACGCGCCAGATTGCCGAAGGCAAATTCGATGGCCGTGTGAGCACGCGCCGCCGCGACGAGCTCGGCACGCTGGGGGCCGCGATCAACCAGATGGCCGCGCGCCTCGATGGATTCGTGCAGGGCCAAAAGCGCTTTCTCGGAGACATCGCACACGAGCTTTGCTCTCCGCTCGCACGGCTGCAGGTGGCGCTCGGGATCCTCGAGGAACGGACCGACGAGCAAAATAAAAAGTATGCGATCTCCGCGAGTGAGAAGGCGCAGCAGATCGCCGCTTTGGTGAACGAACTGCTCTCGTTTTCAAAGGCGTCGTTCGGAGCGGCGGCCCTCCATCTGCAACCGGTCTCGGTGCTCGATGCCGCCAGGGAAGCCGCGCGCCGGGAGACGCAGAATCCCGAAGAAATCGATCTGAACGTCACTCCGGACGCGATGGTGCTGGCGGATTCCGATCTCCTCATCCGCGCGCTCGCCAATTTGCTTCGCAATTCCCTCCGGCACGCCGCCGGGACAGGAAAGATCCAGGTCACCGCGACTCGCGACGGCGCGAACTTTCGGATCGCGGTTGCCGATTCCGGACCGGGTGTCTCAGAGGCGGAGCTGCCGCTCATCTTCGACGCTTTTTACCGCACCGACAGCTCCCGCACCCGTGAGACCGGCGGCACGGGTCTCGGCCTGACGATCGTGAAAACGTGCATCGAATCCTGCGGCGGCACGGCCAGCGCGCACAACCGCAATCCGCGCGGCCTGGAAGTCATTCTCACTTTACCCGCGGCGGACTTTTCATGACCATGTGTGCGCGCAAGACTCAACGCTCTATTTAACCACCTCCCATCATGCCCAATCCTTATCTCCTCAAAAACAAAGCAGGCATCAACGGCCTTGGCGCCGGCGTCTGGAACCTCGGGCCCGGGGGCGATCCTTTTGGCGGTCCGACGCGCGATGCCATTCCCGTTCTCGATCGCCTGCCGCTTCTCGCTGAGGCTGGAATGAGTTTCTACGAAGCGCATGATCATGAAATTCCCGCGCAAGACGCCGAGCGCGCACTGAAGATCGCCGCGGCCAACGGCCTCAAGTGCGCCATGTATACGCCCTCGTTTTTCGCCGACACTCTTTTCAAAGACGGAGGCATGACCTCGAACGATGCGGGTGTGCGCGCAAGAGCGCTCGAGAACGCCAAACGCGCTGTGGAGACCACTCACATTCTGGGCGCGAAGGTGATGGTGTTTTGGAATGGCCGCGAAGGATTCGACTTCATCCTCGCGAAGAACGGGCGCGACGCTTTCAAGCGCCTCGTTGAAGGCTTCAATGCGGTGGGGCATTACGCAAAGGAGAAATTCGGAGACGAAATCCGTTTTGGCCTTGAGCCAAAGCCGAACGAGCCCCGCGCCAACATGTATCTCGCGAATGTCGGCGAGGCGCTTTACCTGATCAGCCGTCTGGATGCAGACGTGCAGCCGATGTTCGGCCTGAATCCAGAGACAGCTCACAGCCGGATCGCGGGCCTCGACTATTTGTGGGACGTCGAGATGTGCCTCGAAGCTGGAAAGCTCTTTCACATCCACCTCAACGCGCAGGACGGTCAGCGCTACGATCAGGACCTTCCCTTCGGTTACACCGAGCCGCTGAAGGATCTGGCTCTGCTCGTCGTGCTACAGGACGCGGGTTACGAGGGGATTGTCTGCTTTGATGTCAAAGCGCCGCGCGTGGACGATCCGAAGCATATCAAGGACGTTTTGACGGTGAGCTCCGACAACCTGACGTGGCTTTGGGAGCGGGCGCTTGAGGTGGATCGCGCGAAAATTGAAAACTTTCGCGCAGAGAACCGGCTCACGGCGCTTTCGGGCTACCTGGCCCGGTGTCTCTACGGCAGGTAATCTGTCGATCGCCCTTCAGCGGTGCCAGCGGGTCGGCTCGATTTCGCCGTTGTCCGACCACC
The DNA here is from genome assembly GCA_034667645.1 of Chthoniobacter sp. Lineage (GTDB taxonomy): Bacteria > Verrucomicrobiota > Verrucomicrobiia > Chthoniobacterales > Chthoniobacteraceae > JAJPJG01. The sequence continues at coordinate 6,176 of JAXDQV010000305.1, read as the reverse complement.
AGCGGTTTCCGGTCCACATGCCGGGAACGACCCGGCCGCTCTCGAAAACGCACGAAACGATTTCATAGCGAAAAGGTTTGGCCGGCAGGCGACGAAGAGGCTTCAGCAGTTTCATGACTTCTTATTTAGCAGGCGGCATGCCCAATCGTCCTCGGGGTGGGAAAAACCACTCTGCCTTCCCTTTCGCCAGTAGAGCAAAGGGCATTTTGCTGGCGATCTCCGCCCGTGGTGTTTAGTCATTTCCTGCGACCCTCCCCCCAATTAGCGTGGCTTCTGCCGCGTCCGCTTGCACCCAACCCCGCTCCCAGCCACAACAGATGACCTTACTCTCCACCTTCACTCGCCGCAGCTCGCTCCGCGCTTCCATCGCCGGGCTGGTTCTGCTCTTCGGATTCACTGCGTTTGCCGAGGGCGCAGCGTCTCAGCCTAAGATCATGATCGCCTTGGTTGGTGACTCGACGGTCACCGACAACGCCGGCTGGGGCCAGGGATTCGCAAAGTGCCTCAAAGAGAACGCGCAATGTGTCAATTTTTCCAAAGGCGGCCGCAGTTCCAAAAGCTTTATCGCTGAAGGTTCGTGGAAGAAGGCCTTGGATCTGAAACCTGACTACGTGCTGATTCAGTTCGGCCATAACGACCAGCCCGGCCACGGTGACCGTGAGACTGATCCGCAGACGACCTATAAGCAGTTCATGACCCAATATGTGGACGATGCAAAGGCCGCGGGCATCAAGCCCGTTTTAGTAACCTCGCTAAGCCGCCGGCAATGGGGTGAGGACGGGAAAATCCGTTCCAAGCTCCAGCCATGGGTTGATGTGGTAAAAGAAATCGCTGTGGAGAAAAAGGTGCCGCTGATCGATTTGCACACCCGATCGATCGAGCTTTATGAAAAGCTCGGGAAGGATAAGGTGCTGGAGATTTCGCCGATGAAGAATGCGGATCCTACTTCCAAAAACTCAGACACCACCGCAGGTGCCTCGCAAACGGTGGATGGGACTCACTTGAACGAAAAAGGTGGCGCATTGGTCGGCCCCATCGTCGCCGAAGAACTGAAGAAGGCGGTGCCGGACCTGGCTCCTTACCTCAAGTGACTTATTCCAACAAATCCGACTTTCCGAACCTATGATCTCCATGACCCCCTCACTCTTATCTCTACGCAATCCAATCAGTGGCCTCTGCAGTTTCGCCTTCCTTTTCCTTAGCTGCGCCGACGCGCTCGCCGAAGGAAAAAGAATCACCGTCTCCGCCGAGGGCGACGGTGATTACAAGACGGTGCAGGAAGCCATTGCCGCTGTGCCGGACAACAGCCAGGAAACCTCAGTCATCCACATAAAAGCCGGAATCTATCAAGGACCCGTCATCGTGCCGGCGACCAAGTCCAACGTTACTTTGGAAGGCGACGACACGGAGAAAACAGTCATCACGTGGGATCGAAACGTGAAAGACCCGATTCCCGAAGGGGCGAATAAGTTCAATCCGTGCATGCACGTTCTTGCCGATAACTTCCGCGCCGAAAAACTAACAATCCAAAACACCTCGGGTGATCACGGGCAAGCCCTTGCTCTGCGGATCGATGGTGATCGCATCGTTCTGAAAAACTGCCGGCTTCTGGGCTGGCAGGATACGCTAATGATTAACAAAGGGCGGCAATACTTTAAGGACTGCTACATCGAAGGCCGGGTGGACTTCATATACGGCGACGGCACCGCTGTATTCGACCACTGCGAAATCAAGAGCAAGAACGGCGGCCATATCACTGCCGCGAGCACGCCGCAGGAGCATCCTTATGGATTTGTCTTCATGGAGTGCAAGCTCACCGGCGATCCTGCCCCGTGGGTGGATCCGACGGGCGCGGCGGCCACGCCCAAGCCGTCGAGCGGTCCTCCGATGGCGGACCTCGGCCGTCCCTGGCGGCCATACGGCAGCGTTACTTATCTCAACTGCGAAATGGGCGATCACATCAAGCCGGAAGGCTGGAATAACTGGAGCAAGCCGGAGAACGAAACAACTGCGCGGTATGCCGAGTATAACACCAGAGGGCCCGGGGCTCACCCCGACAAACGCGCACCGTGGACGAAGCAGCTGACTAAAGAGGAAGCTGAAAAGATCACATTGGAAACAGTCCTCGGCGGCACGGATGGCTGGAAGCCAGAGTAGAATCCGGCCCAAAGCTGCGGACTTTAAACTTCGTTGGCAAATCGCACCGCGCTGACGAGACTTGCGCGCTGATGCCCAAGCCCATCGTCGCGAGTTACTGCACGACTTTTCTCAAGCCGGAAATGCTGCATATTTTCCGGCAGGTAACCGGATTGCGGCGTTACGACACCTTCGTGGTCGCCAAGGAACGCATCGAGGCCGAGCAGTTCCCGTTTGGTGATGTGGAGATGATGCCGCGGAAGCCGCGGAAAAACTTCATTCGGCGGTTCTGGCTCAAACATGTTCGGAAGCGTCCCGCGCTTTATTATCGCGGCGAGTTCCAAGGCATGATGCGCATATTCCGGCGGCGTCATGCGGACTTGATGCACATTTACTTCGGCCACACGGGGGTGCATTTGCTGCCCTTCATCAAAGGCTGGGAAAAACCGTGCCTGGTTTCCTTCCACGGCGCGGATGTGATGCTGCGTCCGCATCAACCGGAATACGAAGCGAACTTGCGCGAATTGCTTCAGGTCTCGCCGCTAGTCCTTGCCCGTTCGTTTTCGCTGCGGGAGCGACTGCTCGCACTCGGCTGCCCGCCCGAAAAAATCCGGATCAACCGCACCGGCATCCCGCTCGACGATTTTCCATTGAAACAGCGGGAGGCGCCTGCTGACGGGGCGTGGCGGTTCGTGCAGGCGTGCCGGTTGATTCCGAAAAAAGGCCTGCGCACTGCGCTGCGGGCTTTCGCGTTGTTTAACCAACGTTTCCCGAAGTCGCGCTTCGTTATTGCCGGCGACGGCCCGATGAAACGGGAGATCGAGGAACTGGCGCGCGAGCTCGGAATTGCGCACGCCGTCGAGCTCCGCGGGTTTTTGACGCAGCATCAACTGCGCGCGCTTTACGCGGAATCGCACGTTTTTGTTCATCCGAGCGAGCTGACGGCAGATCAAAACCAGGAAGGAATCCCAAATTCGATGCTCGAAGCGATGTCCACCGGGCTGCCGGTGCTGGCGACGCTGCATGGCGGCATTCCCGAGGCGGTGGAAAATGGCAGCACCGGCCTGCTGACCGCGGAGCGCGATCACGACGCCCTGTTTCAAAACATGCTGCGGCTGGCGGAAAATCCTTCGCAACTTTTCGCACTGGGACGAGCCGCGAGCGCTTCGGTGCATGCGAACTTCGAGCACGGTGCGCAGATTGAAAAACTGGAGTCCTATTACGATGAGGTGCGCCAGATCGGGAAACTGCCGGACCCGGAATCTGGAGCGCCGACTGGTCATCCGGAGCGAAGCGCCGGCGGCGGCCGGGGATCGAGTAAGGCTTTCAATGAGCCTCCACCGGATCCCTCCACTGCACGCGGGATGACGGGCGGGGAAGCACGTGGAGGAAACTCGTTCGCTTATTTATTCGAGCGGTTTCCCTCTTTTACCCAGACGTTTTGCTTTCGCGAAGTAGAGGAGATGTCCCGGCAAAAAATGGAGCCGGCGGTTTACTCCATTCGCGGCGCCGAACGACCCGAAGGCTTCCCGATGGAGTTGACGAACAAGGTCGTTTACCTGCCGCAGGACGAGGCGCTGACCAAAGCCGTTCGCGCCGCACGCGAAGCGCACAAAATTCGCTCCGAGGTCTGGGAGACGTTCAACACATGGGGCGACCGCGGCGACAAAACTCGACTCTATGAAGCCGCCTGGCTCGGCCTGGAACTAAAGCGTAGAGGGATTCGCCACGTGCATGTCCATTTCGCCGGGATCGCCGCCCGCACCGCCTGGTGGATCCGAAAATTTTGGGGCATCAGCTATTCATTCACCGCGCACGCGAACGACATTTTTTGCGAAACGCAATTTCCCGTGAGTCTCGAAGATCTCGTCCGGGATACACGCGCCGTCGTGACCGTTTCGGATTTTTCTCGAGAGTGGCTTCGTGATAAATTCCCGCGCGACGCAAAAAAAATCCACCGGGTTTATAACGGCATCCAGGTCGAAAAATTTCCGGCGGCGGCATTTGAAGACGGCATTCCAAAGATCGTCTCCGTCGGGCGCCTGATTGAAAAAAAAGGATTCTCCACGCTGATCGACGCATGCGCGTTGCTGCGGAATCGTGGAACTTTATTTTACTGCCGCATCATCGGCGAAGGACCGCTGGAAGCTGAGCTGCGCGCCCAGATCGGCCGGTTGGGTCTCAAGCAAAAAGTCGCGTTGGAAGGACCGCGCACCGAGGAAGAGGTGAAGCGATTCCTCGCCGGCGCGCGGGTTTTCGCCCTGGCCTGCACCCGCGAAGCGGATGGCGGTATGGATAATCTGCCGACGGTGATCATGGAGGCGATGGCGTGCGGACTGCCGGTAGTCTCCACGCGACTGGCCGGGGTCCCCGAAATGATCGCCGAAGGCGAAACTGGTAGAATTGTCCGGGAGCGAGACGCTGCCGCGTTCGCTGACGCACTCGACACTCTGTTAAGCAAACGCGACATCGCCCGGCAGTTTGGTCAATGCGCTTTGAACCTCGTCCGCAGCAAATTTTCAACGGCGGTCACGACACGGGAATTAAAGCACCTGCTCACGCGTTACGGGCGCGTGCGTCCGTCTTTCGCCACAATTAAACTGGAGCCGAAACTCCTGCTGAAATGGTTGCGACTTTCCCGGGATTGAGGTGGAAGAAAAAGTTTGTGAAAAATTTCACAAAACCCCTTGCCAAACTTTTGCTTGCGATATTTCATTCGGGTTCTCAGCATTTTCGAGTTGTCAGAGCAACCGGGAACGCGCCGGTTCGAGAACGCTGAGCCCCCGTGGTCATGATGAATTCCAGAAAGTTCCCCCGTCTCCTAATTCCGCTCTTGAGCGCGGTCATGCTCCTGGTTCTGCCGGCGCTTTGCGTCGCAGCGGAAGCCGTCGAGCACGCGGAAAAAGAGGAACACGGGATTCCGCTTTTTGCCGTGAGACTGGTTGATCTCGGCCACGGCTTTGCGATCACCAATTCGATGGTGGTCACGTGGGTCGTGGCGATCGGGATCATCGTCTTCGCACAAATCGCCACCCGAAACATCAAGGACGTGCCGGAAGGCGCACAGAACTTCTGGGAATGGCTCGTCGAGAGTCTTTACAAGTTCCTCGAAGGAGTGATCGGACACGATCTCGTGCGCAAAACGTTTTGGTTTTTCGCGACCATCTTTATCTTCATTCTGTTCACAAACTGGTTCGGCCTCATTCCCGGCGTTGGCACGATTGGATGGGGGCCGACCGAGGGATCAATGAGTCTCTCGCATGTGGACAGGCCACTCCTGCGCGGGGCGAATGCCGACCTGAATATGACGTTCGCCATGTCGTTTATTTTTTTCATGTGCTGGATCTTCTGGGCTATCCAGGCGAACGGCCCGGGTGGTTTCATCATGCACATTTTCGGACCGAAAGGTGACACGACAGGATTGCTCAAAGTGCTGATGATTTTCGTCTTCCTGATCGTCGGCGTCCTTGAAATCGTTTCGATTTTATTCCGGCCGATCTCGCTGAGCTTCCGGCTGTTCGGAAATATTTACGCGGGCGAGATCATGCTCGAATCGATGAGTCACGTCGTGCCATCGCTCGCGTGGCTGATCCCGATTCCTTTTTACTTCCTGGAGCTGCTCGTTGGCTTCGTCCAGGCGCTGGTCTTCATGCTCCTGACCGCTGTCTTCACTCTCCTCATTGCGCAACACGAACCGGGACACGGAGAGGCCGCGCACCATTAGAAAAATTTCGGCGATCGGACCGTGGTTCCCGCGGAGGTCGCTGATGAAACAACCAACCGAAAATAATATGATACTACCAATACTAGCGGAATTGACCGGAAGCCTTCACGTAGGGCTCGCAGCACTTGGCGCGGCCATCGGCGTCGGACTTATCGGCATGGGCGCGGCGTCCGCCGTCGGCCGCAATCCCGGCGCGGCCACACCGATTCTGGTGCAGGCGATTCTGGCCATCGCGCTCGCGGAAGCGATCGTGTTCTACGCCTTGTTCCTGGTTCCGAAATAACCAGCCGTCCGCAGAGGTTCCAGCGAACTGCTA
>JAXDQV010000304.1:0-7404 GCA_034667645.1 Chthoniobacter sp. | reverse complement strand
AATGTCAGCATTTTACGGCGCACCTCTGCGGACTTTATATCTTGGATGAAACACCGGCCCGCGGGCGCATCCGTCGCGCTCCGCGTTTGCAGGACGGCGCGCAGCGTCTCGCGTTGCAAATTGCGGTTGCGCGATGGTGCCCGCCCGCTCGGCGGCGAAGTCATGAGAGCGATAGAAGAGCCGCGGTCGGTGAGCACACGCTGGATGGTGATGCTGCCATGAGCTTTGTAGAAAGCGATGGCCTGGTGGAGAGCGTTGAGGACGCTGGGGATTCTTTTCGTCTGGAAGAAGACAGGCGAAAGCCAGGCGGGAGTGATCATCGATGGCGACTTGGAGACTTTCGACGCCGGCACCCGGGTTGCGCAAAGTGCGATCGCCGGTGGCGCGGACACCGAGGCGCTGGAAGCGGCCCAGCTTCTTGATGTCGAGGTGGAGGAGCTCGCCGGGATGGTCGCCTCATCGCGGAGTTTGGGCTTGCCCTCCTGCTCCGTTTTAGGCGAAATGACCGGCGATTTAGGCGAAGGGTTACTCATGGACGGCATACGATTTCCGGTCTTAGACGAAACACACGAGCAAAACCCCATTTCGCCTACTTCTCGTTCTGCGACTAGCGCACATCTTCCATGAAATCACGCGATTTTGGATTCCTAATCATCGGCGGCATCTGTGGACTCTTTGGCCTCCTGATTCTGCAGGGCACGCTTTCCTCCCGACCGGAGCGAGCACCAACCATCGCCGGCCAAGAAGTCCCCAAAGAGAATTACATCATCGACTTCTCTCGCCGCTACAACTTGATCCTCAGCGGTTACAAAGGCGACAAGACCTACGAGAACGTCAAGATACTCGGCTACACCGGAAAGACCGTTCGGGAGTCGTCTGGCGGTTTGTCTAGTAGCTACGACCATTTCGGCCGCTGGCTTGCGGTCGAGCTACCTGACAGACGGCGAGTCTATCTCTCTGAGAGCAGCATCTCATACATTGAGGAGGTCGAGCCAGCGCCCACGCAATGAACTCAACGTCGCCGAACCATGCGCTGCAGCGAACTGCTCCGGGCGTCACAGCCCATGCTTCCACCGCCTGCGCCCCCGCCGCCTTTCCGCATGGGCTGCGCCGTCATCCGCAGTCGCTGAGCTTGGGGTCGTTAGGCGCTTTTACGTCCACCCTGTAACGAACGATCATGGAATCTGAATCAACACCAACCGAGCCCGCTGTCAGCAAGACTCGCTGGCTTAAGTCCGCTTGGAGCTACGAACAACTCAACGACAAAAAGGTCTTCGCCACATTCATCACCAAGGACGGCCTGAGCTACGAGGGCACCGGAGTTACTCGAGTCCGCCGCAACCCAGAAGGACTGCTCGCCGTCGGACTCGTGTTCACCCGCCACGATGGACCATATCAGCGGACGGACATCATCTACCATCTCTCGTCACGCCAACTGCCGCATCTCGAGCGCGCAGCGGATGACGAGGCTTTCGAGTTCCGTTACGCCGGAAATCTAACTCCTGACAATGACCCAAGCTAACGGAGCCGGAGCGCCTGACCATGAGATGCAGCGAACCGCTCCGTGCGTCACGGCAGCTGCTTCCACCGCCGCCTTTCCGCCCGCCATGCAGGTGCTGCGCCCGCTTCGCCTGTCGCTGAGCTTGGGGTCGTTAGGCCTACTCCGCGCACACCGAATGAAAGCTACCTCTCATTTCTTGATTTGCATTATCGCAACGTTCATCATCAGCCTTGTGCTTTCGCCTGACTCGAACGGCCAAGCGGCTCCTACGCCGCGCATTGAGCGCATTGAGACCGAGAAGCTCAAGCCGGGACCGGTTCGCCACGCCACGCTCACCCCGCAGCAGATCGAGCGACTCCGCAAGCTCCAAGCCGCTCTAGCCGAGGTCGATTACAGTCCACTAGAGAAGTGGATCGACGACTTCCGTCATGATGCCGACCCAGATCGCGAGATTTCGGTGTTTGAGGCCATCGCCCAGGCATACCAAGCCTTTTGTTCCGCCCGTCCCCGAACGCTTCCACAGAAGCAAGACGTCATCGGACTTCTATTGGAGCGATCCGGGACGACGGACGAGGACGTGCTAGCCCACCGCAAGTTGAAGGTCTTGACGACAGAACAAGCCAGAGAAGCGTTGAGCTACTACAAGAAGGCGGCAATTCCTATCCAAGTCATTCAGAAATGAGCCGTAGGCTTAGTATCAACTTTGAAGTGCAACCTTGGCCAGGATTTGTGGAAGGTTTCAGAGCGTGATTTATGGTCCTTTCCTTTGCATGGTCGGCCTCGATCGACCTACCGCTAAGAAAGTTTAATCGAAGAAATTCTCACATGTGAGAATTTCAGAGGTCATGGCTATTCCAAGCGCATATCGCCGTCAGGATTCAGTGGGCGGGTGCCAGAGGCTTATCGGATGGGTATGGAGATCGTAGTCATACTGTTCGGGTTTGTGTTCCTCGTCTTCGCAGGCACTTGGCGCATCCGCACCCGGACTCGCAAGATCGCGGCGGCCCGGTGCGGCGAGAGCTACCAAGATTTTGCACTTCATTTCAGTCGAGCGGCTGTTCCCACCGAGGTCGTCGAAGCGACTTTCGCTTATTTCCGTGAATCGATGGCCGATGCGGTATCAGATTTCCCCGTGCGCCCTGGGGATGACATCGCCCGTATTTACGGCATCGTTGACGAGGATTTGGATGACGCAGCCCAAGAGATCTTGTCACGCTGCCACCGGAAGCCGCCGGAGACTTTCCAGCCCGCCAAGACCGTGGAGGATTTGGTTTACTATGTTGTAGCCGGCTCACCAATCACACAAATGGTCTAACCAAGGCGATGAAGCCAACCGGCTGATCTTGTTCTCGTTAGGCCTATTTCACGCTTTGCAACAATCGAGGTTCGCATGACACTTTCCAACAGATGACCCCACGCGACTGGTTCACGCTCGTTCTCCGATACTTTGGCATTACCGAGGCACTCGCTGGCCTTAACGACGCAATCGGTGTCTTCGCTGTCCATGCGCAGTGGCAGAGCTTACTGCACTCCCAACCTACGAATTACGTCGCTTATGGCATTGTTCACGTGTTGCTCGCCGTGTGGCTTCTTTTCATGGCTCCGCAGATCGCACGCTTCTTTTACCCTGGCGCAACCAACAAGCCGTCGGAATTACAGCAGTCACAAGCTAATCCCAATGAGAAGCCATAGGCTTAGCATCAACTTTGAAGTGCAGCCTTGGCTGGGATTTACGAAAGCATTCACCGGAGAGGTCCGGAACCATCAACCCATCTCCATCCCTGCGCCTCGGTCCGATGCGCTCAAACGCAGCGTCACTCGCCCCTTCAGGACACGAGGCGCATATCCCGAGAGATACTACGAGGCGCTTCAGCGGTGGCAACACGACCAAAAGGAGGGCAAGGCACTCATCTGCTCCACGTCGATTCAGGATTGGCTAAAGGAGCACCGATGACTGCGCCTAGCCAGTAATAGGCGCGTAATTCATGCACCCGTTCTTCAAAGGTATGATTGCCGGAATCGTGGAACTGGCAGTTATCGCGACATTATTTTATTCAGTGGACTCTGGCGGAAGCATTAATCACGAGTCGAAATTCACCGCGTTGGATGCGATTTTCTGGACCTTTATCTCGATCCTTGCCCTCGGATTTGTGATTTACTATTTGAAGCGCTCAACGGAGCGAAGGAGTTGAGAAAGTCATTGTCACACGCGGGTTCGCCATCAGCGCCGCCGTATCCGTGTTGCCAATGACGGAGCCGAAGGTCGTGAAGCGTTATACTGAGCCAGTGCCGAACGAAACCGACTTTTTATGACGTCTGAGAAGCTATTTCTCGTCCTGGAGAAGTGGCTGCCGGGAATCCTGGGTGTTCTGTTCGTCGTTTCAATTCTAATGGGAATACTATTTCCAGGAGGGAGCGACCCCAACGCCGCTCGAAGGACGCAGGCAAGGAATGATGTATCAACTATTTCTGCCGCAGTGAAATCATACCAAGTTGAGTATGAAATGCCGCCGAGTGGAAAACATGCTGCGATGCTTCGCGCTTTGCTGGGCGACAATCCGCGCAAGATTGTTTTTGTTGACGTTGATCCCGTAAAAAATCCCAACGTGCCAAAAAACGGTTTAGCAAATGGCCTATGGTATGACCCGTGGGGCAGTCCGTATCGCATTGAAGTTTCCGATCCGAAAAATCCACGTGTCTGGTCGCCCGGCAAAAACAAGAAGGACGAGCCGGATGATCCCCATTCGGACGACATTTGCAGCTGGCGATGAACTGCGAGTGCGCTCGACGAACTGTCATCCTGAGCTTGTCGAAGATTCCCATTATTCACGATTCCGACCGCGAACAGCGGGCGCGGAGAACCTTGAACCCCCACGCTTTTCCTCGACACCTCTATTTGTTGAACCATCCGACGCTGATACTTTATTAGGCTGAGGTCCCGCGCATGTTGTGAGCATTTTTAGCGACAATTCTCTTCGGCCAAACTGTGAAGCGGTTAAAAGCTAAAATCGCAGTTACGCTTCTGATTTCAGTGCAACTGCTGGCACTCGTGATTTGGCTGGTCGTGCCCAAGTTCGGCTCCGGGCCTCCCGGCGGCGCTTATGCGTATCGAGCCGAACCAAGAATGTCAGCCTTATCCGAGTGGCATTCGCATCCATCCCCCGAAACAAAGGCGGCATGGGAGGATGAGCTTCATCTCCTCGAACGATACAAGTTGGCGCGTATTTTACTCAAGGCCACTGTGGTCGTGGCACTCAACACAACAATCATCTATCTTTTCTGGAATCATGGCTGCAAACAAGTGGATCGGCCGGATTAAGATCGTTTCTTCCGCGCGCGTCAATCGCCCCGGCCGCGAAGCTTCGCTTCTCCTCTCATGGCTGCGTTCCCAAACTCCTATATGAAGTTTCTTTGTTTCTTGCTCGCGTTGTTTTGCACCATGTCTCTCCAATCCGCCGACATTTTGAGTGAGCTGAAATGCCATGATAAGGTGGTGGAACATGGAGTGAATGCACTGATTCTACCGAAAGAAGTTGAGGCTATCTTTGGAGCCAAGAACGTGGATCACTTCATTTCTAATTTTGGCAGCAAGAGTGATTCTCCGATATGGAACAGTGTCGCCTACTTTAACAGCCGATACCAATTGACGCTCCAGGTGCCAGTCGCAATCGACTACGGCAAGTGTCGGTTGGTTGGAGCAACGAGTTCGGCGATTGTGCGGATTAACGAGATCGTAAAGGTGGGATTTTCGAAGTCAGGGATCGCAGAAGCGGAAATGAAAGGACAGTGGAGATTGAATGAGAACGAGTGGAAATGGCTGATCAAAAACAAAGGCGATTGGTCGGCTGTAAGGGTGCCGATTCGGGTAGATGCTCCGGTTGCAGGCTTTGATCAATATGTTAATCAACTTCGGCAGCCAATCCGCGATCGTAAGAATGGGTTTGACAAACCGGTCCAGCGTGCGGTTGACAGGCTTCGGTAGGACACCGCAACGTATCAGGCTTGGAGGATTTGGGGACGAGCTGGACTTGGGGCGATGGCATAGCGTGGAGTGGGCGGGCCGGATTAAGCTCGTTTCTTCCGCGCGCATGAAAGCCAGCTCGACCAGGAAGCTCCGCTTCTTATGATATAGGCTTCTGAGACCAAAATCCCGATGACCCTCTTAGAATCGATCCTGCGAACCTCATTTCTCGTTCTAGCACTGCTTGGATTGCCGGTTGGATTCATTTTTCTTTGTCGTGCTATTAGTGCAGCACACTTGCCGCATCCTCCCTATTTCCATTTTTTCTTAATTTTCGGTGCAGTGGGTGGTCTTTGTCTTTGGTTCGCCTTTCTTAGTTCGACGCCCGTTGCATTTATGATTTCAGTTATTCCGGTTTGGATTGCACCGTTGGGAATACTGATAAGTTCCTGCTTCCTGTATCGCCGCCGCAGAGATTCTCGCTTCCACGCTGCGGCATTTATTTCCGGCATTGTTTATGTTTGCCTGATTATCTCCATGTTTCTTCTTGTGGTAGCCCTTCACTCCACAGGATCATAAAAACTTGCAGTGGCCTTGCGTGGAACGGGTGGGATCGATGAAGCTCGTGTCTTCCGCGCGCATGAAAATCCGGTCCGGCCGCGAAGTTCCGCTTGTCAACTCATCCGCCAGCCGCCTTGTCTTGCGACATTCGGATGCTATTATGTCAGGCCGCTTGACAGGCTATGCTCGATCTTCCATTCCAAGCAAAGATGACAGACCGCCTTGCGGCAATGCTTCGTGGAATCGCCGGACGGGAGCAGCGCGCCGATCCAGATGTATTGCCGAGCATCGTGTGGGAGCATTTCACTACCGGCCCGAGAACGGGAACGTGGAATTGGATGCTTCAGTCTTTCTCTCGGAAGTTCATGCGCTCCGAAGACGTTTTGAATGTCAGCGACATTTCGTTCCATCTTCCTTGCGATGACCGGCACCGGCTCACAGGTTGCGTTCTCGACTGGAGAGAACCAGACGGATTGATTGCTTATGAAGACGGAACTTAGTGGAGGCTAGGAGCAATGCCATCGCGTGGAGTGAGTGGGCCGGATTAAGCTCGTTTCTTCCACGCGCATGAAAACTAAGCGAAAGATAACTTACTCCCTGCTCATCGCAGGGGTTTTGCTCATTCCGCCGATTTGGTTTTTCGTTAACATCGCCGCGTCAATCGGAGTTCCAAATCAGATCAAGTTAGCCGACTACGACAGGCCAGCCTTCCATTTCTCATGTCCATTTCCTCCGGGCACCCATTTCGATCTGGTGCTTGGTGTGCCGCGATCTACCGTGCTTACAGCGTCCTACAGCGGTCGCGTAAGGGTTTCGGAGTCCGGCCATTCACTCACCGAATTCACGTTCGATTCTGCCACAGCGCAAGAGTGCAACTGGCTTCACAGCCCGGAACTGCAAGGCTATATTTTGACTTGGCAGCAGCACGCGCCACAGCCACGCTTACTCGACCTACTTCGTAGTCGGCATACCTACGATTTCTGCATTGAGTCCACTCAGCAACCGCCGACTGGTTCTTCGCTTTGGCTAGCATGGATGCAGCGCGCGCGAGACTAAGGGAAGCGAGGAGGGTTAAGCTCGTTTCTTCCGCGCGCATGAAAACCCGCCCCGGCAATGAAGCTCCGCTTCTCTTGTCATCCGCCAGCCGCCTTATCTTGCTTCATTCGGATGGGCTATTTATATGTTCGGCAACACGCAAACCAGTCCCGATGCAAGCATTTCTTTTATTCGCGCTTCCCGTTGTAATTCTCGCCGGTTGTTGTTGGATTGTCGTGATCGCGCGTCCTTGGGTTCGAGTCACCGCTCTAGTCGTTGCGGCGAGCGGCCTTTCCTATCTCAGCTTTAACCTCGGCACAGGTATTGAGCGAGGTAGGTTTATCAG
>JAXDQV010000303.1:0-6693 GCA_034667645.1 Chthoniobacter sp. | reverse complement strand
CGCAGAGAGGCTTGAGCGCACCCCCGCGCTTTCCCTGCCGGGCGGCAAGATTGCTGAGCAGGGCTGATTACCCGCCCGCGCTGCCCTCGCCGCCGGGCTCCGTCATCGCCACGGGATCGAGCGCGCGCTCGAGTTCCTCCTCGGGCAGCACCTGCTGCTCGCGGCACAGTTCCCGCACCGTCTTGCCGGTCTTCGCGGATTCCTTGGCGATCTCGGCGGCGCGATCGTAGCCGATGGAATACCAAAACCGCGCGCGCGCCGAGTGGCCGTGAGCAGTCTGCTCGATACGCGCTTTACCTGCTGGGCGGAAGGCTTGCGGAGCCATTGCCCGAGGATCGGTATGCGGTGTCGTTTATCACGGAGATGGAGTTGCTTTCTTATCCGCATCTTTTGGCAGATGAGGAAGCGAAGGTGCGCACCTTTCTGGCAAGCGTGGAGGTGTGCGAACTGCCACAAGGCACCATGGCGGCTGGTTTTTACGGCGAAGCACGGCCTTGCTGATCGCGGCCGTGCTTTAGCCAGCGCGGCGAATTTTACGCCAGACCGGAAAAGCGAGCGCCGTAACCCGAGCCTTGAGTTTGCGAGTCCCGAAACACACATTGCTTCCATGAGCACCAAGCAAATCGTTCAAGACCTGCTCCAGAAGCTGCCCGAGGATGTCTCTCTCCACGACGTGGCACAGGAGATCGAGTTTGTCGCAGCGGTGCGCCAGGGGCTTGCCGAGATTGACCGCGGCGAGCGTATTCCGATCGAGGAGATCGAGCGCGAGCTCCCGTCATGGGTTATCAGGTAGCTCTTTCACCTTCGGCCCGGCGTGATCTCCGAGACATCGTTCGCTACATCTCGCTGGACTCGCCTGATCGCGCTGTTCGGTTCGGTGAGTTTCTGGTCAACAACGCCAAGCGGCTGGCCGATTTTCCCGAGTTGGGGCGCGTAGTTCCGGAGTTCGCCGATCCTTCCGTTCGCGAGATCGTTGTTCGCTCCTATCGTGTCCTTTACCGCGTCGATCACGGTGACTGTCGCGCGGACATCGCCAGATTCTGGCACGGCGCGCGGGGAACTCCCGAAATGGACGACGCCTAGTCGAATACCAAAGCGAAGCCGATGAGCAGGACGGAACTATCCGCCCGCGCTGCCCTCGCCCCCGGGCTCAGTCATTGCCACCGGGTCGAGCGCGCGCTCGAGTTCCTCCTCGGGCAGCACCTGCTGCTCGCGGCACAGCTCCCTCACCGTCTTGCCGGTCTTCGCGGATTCCTTGGCGATCTCGGCGGCGCGATCGTAACCGATGATCGGCGCGAGGCTCGTGACCATGGCCATCGAATATTCGACGAGCTCGTTGCACCGCGCCACGTTGGCCGTAATCCCCTCCACGCAGCGGGTCCGGAAGACTTCGCAGACGTTGGCCAGCAAGCGGATGCTTTCCAAAATATTGTGCGCGAGCACCGGCATCATCACGTTCAGGTCAAAGTTCCCGTTCGCGCCGGCCCAGGTGATCGTCGTGTCGTTGCCAATCACCTGCGCGCAGACCTGCATCACCGCCTCGCACATCACCGGGTTCACCTTGCCCGGCATGATCGAAGATCCGGGCTGCGTCTCCGGCAGCCGAATCTCCCCGATGCCGCAGCGCGGGCCGCTGGAGAGCCACCGGATGTCGTTGGCGATTTTGAAAAGCGACACGGCGATGGTTTTCAACTGCCCGCTCGCCTGGACGAGTCCGTCCTTCGAGCCCTGCGCCTCGAAGTGGTTGCGCGCTTCACGAAAGGCCACGCCGGTGCGGTTCCAGAGATGGTGCATCACCTTGCCCGCAAAGGCTGGATGGCAATTCAGGCCGGTGCCGACCGCGGTGCCGCCGAGCGCCAGTTCCTCGATGGCCGAAATCGCATTGCCGGCGCGCAATTTTCCAAACTCGATCTGCTGCGCGTAGCCGCAGAACTCCTGCCCAAGCCGGACGGGCGTTGCATCCATCAGATGCGTGCGCCCGATTTTGATGATGTCCCAGAACTCGTTCGACTTGCGTGACAGCGAGTCGTGCAGCTCGTCGAGCGCCGGCATCAGATCGTTGCGGAGCGCCTCCCCGACGGCGAGGTGAATGGCGGTCGGGATCACGTCATTGCTCGACTGGCCCATGTTCACGTGGTCGTTCGGATGCACCGGATCCTTGGAGCCGATCTCCTTGCCCGCGAGCTGCGAGCAGCGGTTCGCGATCACCTCGTTCGCGTTCATGTTGGTGCTGGTGCCCGAGCCGGTCTGGAAAATATCGAGGGGAAAATGGGCATCCAGTTTTCCATCGATGATCTCCTGGGCGGCGCGCGCGATGAGCGAAACGCGCTTGTGATCGAGCTTGTCGAGATCGTGGTTCGCCTCCGCCGCCGCCCATTTCACCAGGCCGAGGGCGCGGATAAATTCGCGCGAAAAGCGGTAGCCGCTGATCGGGAAATTTAAAACTGCGCGTTGCGTGCTCGCGCCGTAAAGCGCGTCTGCGGGCACTTCCATCGTGCCCATCGAGTCTTTTTCAATGCGTGTGTTTGACATGGGGGGTGTTCAAAAACTCTGTCGTAGTGAGTGCGGTGAACGACCTCACCGACGGCGATGGCCGCCATTTGCGAAGCTTCGCCGCGCTCAGGACGACATCAAACGGGATTAGTGTTTGCCGTTGCCATTTCCGTTGCCGTTGCCATTCCCGTTTCCATTCGAGTGGCCGTTGAGTTTTTGTTTAAAAAACACGGTCACGAACATCGGCGGGATATTCTGGAGGCAATACTCGGAATCGGCGCGGGGGAAAATGGTCGCATGGCCGCGGAGTTCATTCGTCACCTGATAGATGATGAAGGCCGCGTGCGGGGCGGGCGTGAGAGATTCGAAGATATTCCGCAGCAACTCGCGTTTTTTCCCGATCTCCATCGTGCTGAAGGGAATCCCGGAAACGACGTAGTCGCAATGGACGATCCCGCGTTTTCCCAGCTCCTCGGAAAGCAAGGCGCAGTCGCCTGTAATCACGAACACGCGGCTGTCGTCGCGGAACTGATGACGCAGATGATTCGCCAGCTCGGGATCGAGCTCGAAAAGCAACAGCGTGGAGTCGGGGTGCATCCGGCGGACGATTTCCCGCGTGTGGCATCCCTCCCCCGGGCCGAACTCGGCAATCACCCGTGGCTGGGTGAAATCGAATTTGCCCGAGACCTTGCCCACCAGCACGCGCGAACTCGGCATGATGGACGCGACCTGCATCGGGCGTTGGAGAAACCTTTTGAAAAATAAAGCTGCGCTCATGAATGGAACCCTTGGGGAAAGGCGCCAGACTATTCCGCGCCGTGAAAGGATTGTCCAGCCTCACTTCCGGCTACCGGCCTGGGGGAAACGCGGGCTTGCGTGCATCCCCGCTCGCCGCGACATTCCACGCCTTTTCGCACGATGCTCACGATTTCAAAAGTCACCAAAAGCTTTGGCGGTCGCACTCTGTTCGAGGACGCGTCCCTGCAGGTGAACCGCGGCGACCGGATCGGGCTGGTCGGCCCGAATGGCGCCGGGAAATCGACGCTCTTCTCGCTCATTCTCGGCGAAGCTTCCCCGGACGATGGCCGCATCGCGCTCGAACGCGCGGCCACGCTCGGCTTCCTGCCACAGGAGAATGCGCCCGCCGGCGATGAGACCGTGCTGGAGCTTGCGTGCGCGGTGTCGCCGGAGCTGGCGCGTGCGCTGCGTGTCCTGAAAACGACGGCCGAAGACTCGCCGCAGCATCACGAGGCACAGCGCATTTTCGACGAATACGACGGCTGGCAGCTCGAGCCAAAAGCGAAGCGCATCCTGGCCGGCCTGGCTTTTCGCGAATCCGATTTCGACCGGCCGGCGAAAGCCCTCAGCGGTGGCTGGGTCATGCGCGCGCACCTCGCGCGGCTGCTCGTGCAGGAACCGGATTTGCTCCTCCTCGATGAGCCGACCAACCACCTCGACCTCGAATCGCTCGTCTGGTTTCAAGAATATCTGCGCAACTATCGCGGCGCGATCCTGATCATTTCGCACGACCGCGAGTTTCTCAATCAACTGATCGGATCCATCGTCGAAATCGCGCACCGCGCACTGAATCGTTATCGCGGAAACTGGGACAATTATCTGGAGCAAAAGGCGGCCCGGGAGGAGCAGCAGCTTGCGGCTTACAAAAATCAGCAGCGCGAGATCGCGAGCCTGCAGGAATTTGCCGACCGCTTCCGGGCGAAGGCCAGCAAGGCATCGCAGGCGCAGAGCAAGCTCAAGCAGATCGACCGGATGGAGAAAATCGAGGCTCCGCAGGCGCGGGACCGGACGGTGCACTTCCGTTTTCCCCAGCCCCCGCGCAGCGGCACGCGCGTGCTCACGTTGAAAGACGTGGACCATGCCTACCCGACGGACGGAGGCGGCGAACTCGTCGTGTATCGCGGGCTGAATTTCGAAGTCGAGCGCGGCCAGCGCACCGTGCTCGTCGGGCCGAACGGTGCGGGCAAATCGACGCTGCTGAAATTGCTGGGCGGCACGTTGGCTGTGCAACGCGGCTCCCGCGAACTCGGGCACAACGTAAAGACAGGCTATTTTTCGCAATATCGCGTCGAGATGCTCGACCCGAGTCACACGGTGATCGAAAGCGCGCTCGACATGCCGAATCCCGCGTCGGAACAAACCGCTCGCACTGTGCTCGGTTCGTTTCTGTTCCGTGGCGACGACGTTTTCAAGCCGGTCGCGGTGCTCAGCGGTGGGGAGAAAACCCGGCTGGCGCTGGTGAAACTGCTGCTCGATCCGCCGAACCTGCTGCTGATGGACGAGCCGACGACGCATCTCGATATCGGCAGCATCGACGCATTGATCGGCGCGCTCGCGCAATATGAAGGCACCCTCGTTTTCATCTCACACGACGTGCATTTCATCCGCGCGATCGCAAAAAACGTCCTGCACATCACCGCCGGCAAGCTCACGCCTTACGCCGGCGACTACGATTATTACCTGGAGAAATCCCGCGCCACTTCCGCGCGCGCGGCTTTGACTGCCGGCGACAAACTCCAAAATGCTCAGCCGGAGAATCAAGTCGCCAAGTCCGCGCCCGACGCGCCGATGGGAATGCGCGAGCAGCGCCAGCAACGCCGCGCCGAGGCGGACGCGCGCAAGGCGGCGGCGGCCTTGAAACGAGATCACGAGAAGCGCGTGAAGGATTTGGAAATGCACATCCTCGGCCTGGAACTGCGCCAGAAGGAACTGAGCAATGCGCTCGAAAAACCGGAGGCTTACGATGCGGGCGGCGGGGCCATCCAACTCAATCGCGACCTGCTGGCCGTGACCGAGGAAATCGACCGCGTCACTGCGGAATGGGAGGCGCTTGGCGAACAAAGCGCCGGCGCCGTGCAGTAGTCTCCAAACATTCCACTCGCTGGAGAGTGCCGCGCAAAACCATGGACATTCTGCTCCGCCCCGGCCGAATCTCATGGAGATGACTGAGCCACTGCGGAAACTGGACGCGAGCGAAGAAGCTGCGCACATGCTCTCGATGCGCGGCGGCACCACCGGACTCGCCGCCTGCCTGGACTTGATCAGCCAACAGCTCACCGTGATTCAGACGCGGTCCCAGCTTCTGCTTACGCTTTCAACGCTGACGCTCACGATCACGGGCTTCTCCGGTCCGCAGATCGCGCGCACGAGTCCCTTCGCGCGGGTCGCTATCGTCCTGGGCATTTCCTGTGTGCTCCTCTCGACGATCCTGATCCTGCTGAGCAGTCTTCGGGTGAAATGGGTCACGCAGTTTGCGGGACCCGATCCCAAAACGACCCTCGTCGAGGTGCTCCGTTACCGCAATTTCAAGACCGGCTTCTACGTTTGGGAGCTTTCGCTCATCGTTCTCGGCCTTGCGAGCTACGTCGCAAGTCTCGTGACGTATCTGCTTTCGACGGTCGCTTAAACGCGCCGCGCCAGGGCCGCTACGCGATCTTTGCCCCCGCGCGCTTGCGGGAGTTCGCATCGAGCAGTTTTTTACGCAGGCGCAGGCTCTTGGGAGTGACCTCCACGTATTCGTCGGGCGCGATGTATTCGATCGAGCGTTCGAGCGTCATGGTCAGCGGCGGGGAAAGTGAGATGCCTTTGCCGTCGCCGGTGGAGCGCATGTTGCTGAGTTTTTTCGCCCGACATGGATTGACGGGCATGTCGTCGGGCCGGGCGTTTTCGCCGATGATCATGCCTTCGTAGACTTCGGCCTGCGCGCCGATGAAGAGGCGGCCTCGCTCCTGAATGGTTTCGAGCGAGTAGGCGGTGCTGATGCCTTGTTCCATCGCGATGAGCACGCCGTTGAAGCGGGTGGGGATGTCGCCCTTGAACGGTGCGTATTCTTTAAAAAGGTGTGAGGCAATGCCATGACCTTTGGTCACGTTCACGAGGTCGGTTTCAAAGCCAATCAGCCCGCGCGTCGGAATGATCGCCTGCACGGTGACGCTGTGCGGGTTGTGCTCCATGTTGATGATGTCCGCTTTCCGCCCCGCGAGACTTTGCAAAATGTCGCCGAGATTTTCATTCGGCACGTCCACGTAAAGCGTTTCCATCGGCTCCAAAAGGTGGCCGTGTTCATCACGCCGATAGATGACCTCTGGTCGCGACACGAGCACTTCGAAACCTTCGCGGCGCATCTGCTCCACGATGATCGCGATCTGCATTTCGCCGCGTGCTTTTATCTCGAAATGGCCA
>JAXDQV010000302.1:0-8872 GCA_034667645.1 Chthoniobacter sp. | reverse complement strand
ACGTGGTCGATGTGCCCGTGCGTAATGAGCAGCAACTCGACGCGCCGACCCGTGCGGGTGAGCCAGGCCGCTGCTTCCTGTGGCGCGTCAACGAGAATGCCCCGTTCCGGCAAAAAAAAGCAGTTCGTGTCGAACACCCCTCCGGTAAACGTGTCAATGTCCATCGTGAATGCGCGAATCTCGGGAAAAGCGGAAGCCGCAGCAAGCGGGAACGCCGCCGGTCTCGGGATGATCACCGGGCGCAAGACCTGCTGAGGGGTTGTTGCTTTTCACGCCTTTTCTGTCAGCTTGATGCGCCTTTTTTTCCTAATGAAGCAGATCCAAATTTGTTCCATCGCCCTGGCGAGTTTCCTTGCGATATTTCCCGGCGCCTGGGCGGGGACTGAGCCGGATTCCGGCCAGATTGCGATCTCCGTGGGCCGGCTCCTCGAGCAGGGGCATTACTCCAAGCGCAAGCTCGACGACGACCTCTCGCGGCAGCTTCTAAAAAATTACCTAGAGACGCTGGATTACAATCATCTCTTCTTCACCCAGCGGGATGTGGACGCATTCACGACGAAATACGCCACGGCGCTCGACGACGATATCCTGCTCGGCAATCCAAATCCGGCGTTCGAGATTTACGACCTCTACGCGAAACGGGTCGAGGAGCGCATCGCGAAGGTGAAGGAAATGGTGAAGCAGGATTTCGATTTTACCGGCGACGAATCGATCGAAATCAACCGTCAAAAAGCCCCGTGGCCGAAGGACGACTCCGAGTCGGAGAAGCTTAGGACGAACCGGGTAAAAGGGGAATTTTTGCAGGAGAAACTGAGCGAGCATCCGATTGATCCGCCGGTGAAGATATTGACCAGGCGCTACGACCAGACCCTTCGCAATCTCCACGAGCAGACGCGCGAGGACGTGGTGAAGTTTTTCCTCACGACGCTCGCACAGACTTACGATCCGCATTCGGAATACATGAGTAAATCCGAGCTCGAGAATTTCAGCATCAATATGCGGCTTTCGCTCGTCGGCATCGGGGCTGTGCTGCGCAGCGAGGATGGTTACGCGAAAGTGATGGAACTGGTCCCGGGCGGTCCGGCGCAGGTCGATGGGCATCTAAAGGTCAGTGACCGCATCAGCGCGGTTGCGCAAGGCGACGCGGAGTTTGTGGATACCGTCGGCATGAAACTCGACAAGGTGGTCGAGATGATCCGCGGCAAAAAGGGAACGAGAGTGCGCATGCAGGTGGTGCCCGCGCACGCCGCCGATCCTTCTGCGCGAAAGATCGTCGAGATTGTGCGCGATGAGATCAAGTTGAAGGAACAGGAGGCGAAAGCGGAGGTCATCGAGAAGGAGAGCTCGAACGGTGGCGCGCCGCACCGGCTGGGCTGGATCACCCTGCCGTCCTTTTATGCGGACATGGAGCACAGCGGAGCCAAAGGCGCCAAGAGCACGACCAAAGATGTGCTCTTGCTCTTGAACAGGCTGAAGCAGGAAAATATCGGCGGCCTGGTGATCGACCTGCGGCGCAATGGCGGCGGTTCGCTTGAGGAAGCGGTCAATCTCACCGGTCTCTTCATTAAAAAAGGTCCCGTTGTGCAGGCGAAGGATGCCAGCGGAAACATCCATGTCTCACGCGATCGTGACGCCACCATCGCCTACGACGGTCCGATGGTGGTGCTGACCAATCGGCTCAGCGCCTCGGCCAGCGAGATTTTTGCGGCGGCACTGCAGGACTACGGTCGCGCCGTGATCGTCGGAGACCAGGCGACATTTGGCAAAGGCACCGTCCAGACGATGCTGGAGATCGGGCGCTTTATTCCTTTTCTCGGCAGCGATTCAAATGACGCGGGCGCGCTTAAGCTGACGATCCAGAAGTTCTATCGAATCGCGGGTGGCAGCACCCAGCTGCGCGGCGTCGTTTCAGACGTCAAATTGCCTTCAGCCTACGATCATCCGGAGATTGGCGAGGGTTCGCTCAAAGCTCCGATGGCTTACGATGAAGTCGCCCCGGCTCCGTTTGAGAAAATTCTGGACCATCCGCTTTTCCTCAAGGAACTCAAACTGCGGAGCGCCGCGCGTGTGGCCACGGATCGCGAATTTCGCTGGATCACCGATGATCTCAACAGCGTCAAGCGGCGGATCGCGTCGAACAAAGTTTCCCTCAACGAAAGCACGCGGCGCGGTGAGCTGGCGGAGGAAAAGACGAAACGCGAGAAGCGAATTGCGGAGCGCGAAAAACGCAAGCAGCCGGAGCAGAAAATCTATCAACTCACCCTCGACGATGTCGGAAAACCGGAATTGCAGTTGGTGAAAAACGAGAAGAAGCCGGCGTCAGTCGATGAAGGCGCGACGATGGCGGAAGATGATGAAGAGGAAGAGTCGATCACTGCGAAAAAGCCCGAAGTCGATCCCGTCCACAACGAGACGATCAATATCCTGGGCGATTTAATCGAGCTGTCGCGCGCGCCGAAAACGGCGAGCGTCAAGTAGCTCCGAAATGCGCGGTCACGCGCAATTCTTCTCCCGTCTCCAGGGTGACGTCCACCACGCGCAATTCGCCAAGCGCGAATGATGCGAGTGGAACAGTCTGGCCTTCGAAGCGAGCCAGGTAAGGCCGCAGGAAGCCGCACGCGAGCCCGCCAATCATCCCGGCGCCGTCACAGCGCAAGCCCGAAACGCGCGCCACCAGCGCCGGGTCGATCTCGATCGCGCCGGAAAGGGTAACCACCGTTTTCATAAAAAGCTTCTGCGCCGTAACGTCGCAGGAAAAAGAGGCCGAACGCTGCGAGGTGGATTGAACCTTCAAATCGACGCGCTCGATCGAGACGCCTTGGGCGCGCGCGGCCTGGCTGGCAATGGCGAGGATCAGCGTTTCCAGTTCTCGACGCTGGATTGCGAATGTCGCGTTGCCTTCGCGCGCGCCGGTGATCGCCAGCAGTGATTGATTGTTTTCGTCACGTTGAAACCCGAGCGAAACAGTCTGTGCTCGCAGCTCCACCGCGATTCCCGCCTGCTCATAACGCAGCGGATTCGCGAACAACTGCAGTTCGTTCGCCGTAAACGGCGCGCTCACGGCGCCCCCGTGTGGCGGCGTCAGCGGAAGTTTGCCTCCCGAGAGATCGATCGCGATTCGATCAAGCGCGGGAAATTCGCCGATGATCTCCACGCTTGCGCGCGGCGACTCAAACACCGCCAGCCCCACCCGGAGCGCGGCGTTCAGCTCTTCGCGTGTCGTTGGAAAGTCGCCGCGGCCGAGTGGGATCATGAATCGAGGCTGGGGCAGCGAGCGCCTATTCCGAGCTCACTGCGCATCCGCTTCCTTGAGATATTTCTCGGTCGCGCTGCTCCACTTCGTCCAATCCGTGCCGTAATTTTCCCCGAGATAAATCTCCAGGTCCTCCAGCGCTTCATCATGAAACGGATGGTTCGGTATTTTCGCGATCTCAATAAACGAGCGCAGTTTGATCTGATCGCTGCGGTTCATGAGATCGGTGAAAAACACGCTCAGGACGGACTCGGCCAGCCCCGGATTCAGCAGCACTGGTTTTGCCGCCGAGTAGTTTTCGTCCGGCAATAAGTTGGTGACGTGATTCGCAGCCTCGACCTGTCCATCTTCCGGCAGCGTTGGGAGCATGTTCAGTAGAATTTGCGCGGTTTGCGCTTCGCTCACGTTCGACTCGAGCACACGATCGATCTGATTTTCCCATGCCGGCGTGTCACCTCCGGCAGGTGGCGTCGGTTTCTCGGATGGCGTGCTCAGAACAATCGGCCGTCTCGCCCTGGGAGCCTCCGGCGCTCCGGTCGCGGGAGGCGGCGTGGGCAGTGGAACAGCAGCGATCGGCTCGGGACTGGCGCCCGGCCACAAAGCGACAATCAGGAGTGCGATGGCGCCGATCGCGAGAGCGGCAAAAAGCGCGAGACGATTCGTGTTCACGCGGCCCGGATTTGTGCCGACGCCCGCGCGCTCAGTTTCCGGCCGGCTGGGGTTTCAGCCGCTTCGCGACATCCAGCTCGATGACGCCGTATTTCGACTCATAGCTCTGGATCGTGCCGACGAGGTGTGCACACAAGCGCTTCGCCGCATCGTGCGACATGATGATGCGGTTTTCCAGGCGCAGCGGCTCGTCGAGAATCGCGCCGAAGAAATTCGGGTTCAAACCAAAGTCGATGATGATTTCGTTCGGCGTCTGTGCGATGCGACACACGTTTGCGTAGCTGCTCCGAAGATTGCTTTGATCAATTTGCGGGGCCGCATTGGCGCCGGTCGTTTTGTTTTACTCGCTCATAGTGGTGGTGTAATGAAGGGGTGAAGGATCGAAATGGGAAGGTGAATTATGCATCTCCTCCATTGCGCCGCAACTCTCTCACCACGCGTGGAAATCACTGCCGCCATTCTGCTGCGCAAAACCTCGTTGTCGGAGACGAGTTTCATCATCACCTGGCTCAGCGAGGCGCATGGCAAAATCAAAACGGTGGCGAAAGGCGCGCGCCGGCCGAAAAGTCCGTTTGCCGGAAAACTCGACCTGTTTTTCAATGCCGAAATCCAATGGATTCGCAGCCGAAAAAGTGATCTGCACACCCTGAAGGAAGTCGTCCTGACCGAACCGTTCGAGGGGCTGCGCGCGCAATATCCGCGGACACAACTCGCGGCTTATTTTGTCGAGTTGATCGAGCTGGTGACCGAGCCCGAACATGCCACGCCGGAGCTTTACGAATTGCTGCATCGAGCTTTCAGTTATTTAAACAACGGCAGGCCGACGCAGCGGGCATTGTTGCATTTCGAAAGCGAAACCGTCCGGCTGCTGGGCATTCACGGGCAGCCCGATGTGACGCCCGCGGTCGCCGTCGGACGCGCCTTCGGCCGGTTGCCGCGAGGGCGCGCTGAGCTTTTAAAACAGCTCATTGCCGCGGTGCGTCCATGACCGACTTCGACGTGATCGTCCTCGGCGGCGGCGCGGCCGGGTTAATGTGCGCACTGACCGCAGGGCAGCGCGGCCGGCGAGTGCTGGTGCTCGAGCATGCGGAAGTGATCGGGAGGAAAATTGCGATCTCCGGCGGCGGGCGCTGCAATTTCACGAATATCCATGCGCAGCCGGACAACTACATTTCGCAGCAGCCGGCGTTCTGCATATCCGCGCTCGCGCGCTACACGCCGGCGGACTTTCTGGAGCTCGTGGAGAGGCACCGGATCGCCTATCACGAAAAGAAACTGGGCCAGCAATTTTGCGACGGCAGCGCACGCCAGGTCACCGAGATGCTGCTCGCCGAATGCGCGGAGGGGAACGTGGTGATCAAGCTTGGCTGCGACGTGCACGAAGTGCGGAAACTCACGGAATTTGCCGTGGAGACGAGCCTTGGTTCGTTCACGAGCTCATCGGTCGTCGTCGCCACCGGCGGGCTTTCTTTTGCGAAGCTCGGCGCGACGGATTTTGGACATCGGCTCGCCCGCCAGTTCGAGATCGCGCTGACGGAGATTCGCCCGGCGCTGGTGCCGCTGAAGTTTGCCGAGGAAGAACTCGCGCACTTTCACGAGCTTAGCGGAATCTCGCTGGATTCGGCGGTGCGACATCGCGGCGTGGAGTTCCGCGAAAACCTCCTGGTCACGCACCGCGGATTGAGCGGCCCGGCGATTTTGCAAATCTCATCCTATTGGCGGGAAGGGGAGTCGGTGACGATCGACTTGCTGCCGGAGCTGGACGCAACCGCGTGGCTTTTTACGCACCGCGAGGAACCGGTTTCGCTCGACGTGCTGCTAAGCCGCCGGTGGTCGCGGCGCTTTGCCGAAACGTGGTCCGCGCGCCATGGCGACTCAAAGAAACTTCCCCATCTCAGTGCGGAGCGGTTGCGTGAAATCGGTGCGCTGCTCAACGGATGGCGCATTCCATTTCCCGCCAGCGAAGGCTACGCCAAAGCCGAAGTCACGCTCGGCGGAGTGGATACGCGCGAGCTTTCGTCGAAGACGATGGAGTGCCGGAAAGTCGCTGGTTTGTATTTCATCGGCGAGGTCGTTGACGTCACCGGGTGGCTGGGCGGCTACAATTTCCAGTGGGCCTGGGCGTCTGGGCACGCCGCGGGCGAGTCCGCTTAAACATTGCGCGAAGCCGATCGCCGTCGAAATTAGACTCGTGGAAAAACGTTCTCCCTCAACCGCAGCCCGCGATAACGCGCTTGCGGAAGTGCGCGCGATTTACGGCGAGCTCGGACAACGGCCGCTCGAGCGGGCGTGCACGCGAGTGACGGAATGCTGCCGTTTTAAAATCACCGGGCGCACGCCGTTTTTGACTCGTGGCGAAGCGCTTGTCGCGGCCAGGGCGTTGCGGGCAACCGGAAGAAAAACGCTGCCGGTTCGCGACGATGGCGCGTGCCCGTTGCTGGGAAACCAGGGCCACTGCTTGATCTATGCGGATCGGCCCTTTGGGTGTCGCACCCATTTTTGCGCGGCCGCCGGCGGCCCTTATACGCGTGGCGAGGTCGTTGATTTGATCCGGCGGCTGGAGACGGTGGATGCGCAACTCGGGGGCGACGGCGGCCATGCGCTGCCGGGGGCGGTGGCAACGGCTTTGCAAACGCTGCGGTGAAGAATGTCGAACGAACGGAAAATCATCCATCTAGACATGGACTGCTTTTATGCGGCGATCGAGGTGCGCGACGCTCCCGAGCTTCGCGGCAAACCGGTCGGCGTGGGCGGTTCGCGCGACCGCCGCGGAGTGCTCACAACCTGCTCCTACGAAGCGCGCGAGTTCGGAATTCGCTCGGCGATGCCGACCTTCATCGCGCTCCAAAAATGTCCGCAACTGATCGTCGTGCCGACTCGATTCGACGTCTATCGCCGCGAGTCACAGCGCATTCGCGAAATCTTTCACGCCTTCACGGAAACGATCGAGCCGCTCTCGCTCGATGAAGCTTATCTCGACGTGTCGCATCTCCCCTATGCGCCGGCCGCCGTCGCGGCGGAAATCCGGGATCGCATTTTCGATGAGACGCAACTCACCGCATCGGCCGGCATCGCGCCGAATAAAATGCTGGCGAAAATCGCCAGCGACCTGAACAAGCCGAACGGCCAGTTCGAACTCACGCCCGCCGGCGTTCAGGCTTTCATGCAGGCGCTGCCCGTGCGGAAAATCTGGGGCATTGGCGCTGTTTCCGCGGAAAAGCTCGAGCGGCGCGGGATCAAGACCTGCGGCCAGTTGCAGCGTTTCTCGCGCGTCGAGCTGCACGGGATGTTCGGCAAGTTTGGCCTCGAGCTTTTTGAGCTTTGCCGCGGGATCGACGATCGCGCCGTGGAGCCTCATCGGGAGCGGAAGTCATTGAGCACCGAGCGCACTTTTTCAGAAAATCTCACGACGCTCTTCGAGTGCGAGGAGCGGCTGGGGGAGCTGCATGAAGAGTTGTTGCGCGATCTGGCCCGAACGCGCGAACCGCGCCGCATCCACAAGCTTTTCGTAAAGCTGAAGTTCGCCGATTTTTCGCGGACGACCGCGGAGTGTGTCGGAGAGCAGCCAGACCTGGAGCGTTTTCAAAACTTACTCACCCAGGCTTTCCACCGCAGCGGACAGTCGATCCGGCTGATGGGACTCGGCGTGCGTTTTGCGCAAATCGAACGCGAGGACTGGCAGCTCGAGCTGGCATTTACCGGAACCTCGAGCGTGATATGATCGCGCCATGAAAGTGGTCATCGCCGCGACCGGCGCAAGCGGCGCAATTTATCTCCAGCGGTTGCTTGACGCCGCCAGACCGGCCGAGCACGAAATCCATCTCGTGCTCAGCGCGCACGCCCGGCAGGTGATCGCAGAAGAGATCGACGAACTGCGTGTGCCTGCCGGCGTGATTCGGCACGAGGATGGCGCGGGAATGCATGTGCCGTTCGTGAGCGGCTCGGCGCGCTTTGACGCGATGGTGATCGTTCCCTGCTCAATGGGGACGGTCGGAAGGATTGCCGCCGGCACGAGTGAGAGCACGATTCTGCGAGCGGCGGATGTTTTCCTCAAGGAACGCCGGAAGCTGATCCTGGTGCCGCGCGAGACGCCGTGGAGTCTGGTGCATGCGCGCAACGTGGTCGCGGTCAGCGAAGCCGGGGCCATTGTGTTGCCTGCTTGTCCGTCGTTTTACAGCCGGCCGCAAAGCGTCAACGACGTAGTCGACACGATCGTCTCGCGCATTCTCGATCAGCTCGGATGGCCAAATCCCGCGGCATTTCGCTGGCAGGCTTAGACAACACTGGCTCTGACTCGCTATGGCATGTTTCTTCGTTAGGAGGAAGTTGCCTGCGCCATTCGGATGTGGAAAGGATCAGACTCCTCGCCCGCCCCTCACAAAGTGAAGAATGAAAACGATGAGGGCAATGACGAGTAGGATGTGGATGAGGCCGCCGGCGACGTGAACGAACAATCCACCCCCCCAGAACAGCAACAGCAGGATCGCGATGATGAGTAGCATGCCTTCAAATCGAAACTGCCGCGAAGGATGGCTGTTGGGTGGAATTTCCGCCTAGGACAGAAACTTTCGCACTTTCTTCTGGCTTCGTTTCACGACCGGCAAAACTTCGTCCTCGATCCAATCCTCCACGCGTTTCGCGGATTTGCGCCCGAGTTTGCGGAGGTCGCTTTTCTTCAAGCGCTCGACCGATTCGTGCAGACCTTCCGCCGACTCTTCGTAGCCTCGCCGAGCGCGCTGGAACATGGGCCAAAGGAAGGGCAGAAACAAGGAGCCCAGGTGAAACTTTGCCTCGTCCAATGTGGGCCGATGTTGCAGATCAATCTTCGCCTCGGCACGTCGGTCATCCGAACGCTGGAGAAAGCGAATCAACATTCCCAAACCAAATCCGATCGCAAATACCTTCAAAATTGCCGTGCTGGGATTACGATCGAAATCCCGCTTTTGACGT
>JAXDQV010000301.1:0-10770 GCA_034667645.1 Chthoniobacter sp. | reverse complement strand
CGATCGCTCCTCCGGCACGGTTGGCTCGCTTTTTGAGGAGCTGCACCTGCTTCAAATCGCGCTGGATCTGATCTCCGCCGACCCTCGTGAGCTTTCCAGCATTTAAATCAGTCGTGATCCGGGTCTGCAGCGCGGTGACTCTTGGATCAACGGTGAAGGTGGTTTTAGGGGCAGCCGATAAGGACCAAACCAGCGCCAGGTTGAACAGCACTACGGCGGAAAATCGTTTCATGTGCAGGTTCAACCACGCATGGATCGAAAAGTTTCAAATTCCCTCAGCTGGGAGGATGCGCATTTCAGGAAAATCCTTGATCTCAAATCGCGCATAGTGTTCATCTGAACACATGCTGCGTTGTTTTTCAAATTCGGCCTCTTTCTCTGGGAGACGTTGTTGAGCGGCGCGCAGGCCGTCGACCGACTGTCTTACAACTTTTCCCTGATTACGTTCGCCGGCGGCCGAGACTCATAGCCCTGAGGAGCGCGGAACGCAAAGATGCGAGCGAGATCGGCTTGCCTACGACGAGATCGACGCACGGCGTTTCGGCGTCCGAGCCCAACGGCGCGCCGTAGCCCGTGAGCAACATTATAATTTGGTCCGGCCGCGACTCCCTGAGCGCCGATGCAAGTTGGACGCCGTTCATATCGGGCATGACCTGATCGGTGATGACGATATCGAAACTCCCACTAGCGAATTTCTCCAGCGCTTTCTCGCCGTTCTCGGCCGCCTCCACAGTGTGACAGTCGTTTTGCAGATACTCGCATAGCAATTGGCATAACACTGGTTGGTCATCTACCACGAGCACGTGCAGCGGCCGCGAAAGAGTTTCCGGTGCGGCGTCCGTCTCGACATCCGTGTTGGCATGCATCGGCAAGCGAATTGTAAAGGCGGTGCCTTTACCCGGTATGCTTTCGATTTCCACCGTGCCGCCGTGCCTTTGGATGATTCCGAAGACCATGGCGAGGCCCAAGCCGGTGCCGCGGTCGCCTTTTGTCGTGAAAAACGGCTCGAGGCAGCGCTGGCGCACTTCTTCGGTCATGCCCATGCCTGTATCGATAATGCGAAACGCGACTTGATCACCTTCGTTCTCAGTCCTCACGGTGATTGTCCCCCCGTTTGGCATCGCATCGACCGCATTAAAAATGAGGTTCGTCATAACCTCGCGCAATTCCGCCGCGTCGCCCATGACGTCGTTGATATCACCCAAAAGAGGCGTTAGTTCGATGGTGTAGCCGTTGGCTCTCGAATGAGTGAGCCAACGCGGTTTCGTTAATAACAGGGCCTGTTCGACGAGAGGATTGAGATTTAAAGCGAGCCGCGCCTCTTCGATTTCGCCGGTCCGATAAAATTCCCGCAGGCGATGGACGATTCTCGATGCATCCTCAGCAGCAGTGAGGATGGTTTCCAGCGGCTGGCGAGCAGCGTTTTGGGAAAGTCCGTTCTTGGCATCGCGCAAAAGAATTTCGCTAAAGCCGATGATGACGCTCAGCGAGTTGTTGAAATCGTGCGCGATGCCGCCGGCCATCGTGCCGAGCGCCGCGAGCCGCTCTTGCTGGATGACTTGATGCTGCGCCGCTTTTAGATCGGAAAGTGCGCGCTCCAGCTCGATCGTGCGCTGGCGGACGTTGTCTTCGAGCGTGGCATTTTGCTCCTGGATTTTGAGATGCGAAAAACGGGACTCGAGGAGGTTCCGAATGCGCAGGACAACTTCGAGCTGGTCAAACGGCTTTGTCAAAAAATCGGTCGCCCCTTCGTGAAGGGCGCGCCGCTTCGTCGCGAGAGTAGCGTCGGCCGTGAGAACGACGATCGGCAGAAAATCGTCACTGCCGATCATTTCTCGGAGTTGATGCATGAGCGCAAAACCGTCGATGTGCGGCATGTGGAGATCAAGCAACACAATATCAGGCGCGAACGGCTGGAATAACGATTCGACCTCTCGCGGATCGGTTGTGCTGGCGAATTTCACGAAATCGGAGCGGATGATAATTCGCTCCAGCAGGCGGACATTTATCTCCTCGTCATCCACGATCAAAATTTTTCCCTTCCGCAACGCTTCGGTCATCCCCGTCCGCAAAGAGTCTTCGAGCGGCGGCAACACGTCCGCAGCGATCGAGGACCTTGATTCCGTCATAACGCCTCTAGCGAGTAGCTAATCGGCACACGTGGGTCTTTCGCGTGGCTGGTTGTGTAAGTCGCATCGCGATCCATGAGTGTTTTCAGGGCTCGGCGCAGATCGTTTTGCGAGAGCGGCTTCACCAACATCATGTCCACAACGTCAGTTTTTCCCGGGAGTGCGACGTCATCGAAGCCGGTGAGCAACAACACGGGCTGAGTTCCTCCCAAAATGCGGAGGGCTTCCGCGATTTCCACGCCGTTGAATCCAGGTATTGCGTAGTCGGTGATCAGCAGATCGAAAGATTCGGTTTTGAGGTTCTCCATTGCCTGCGTGCCATTCGCCGCAAAGACGACGCCGTGGCCGTCGGCAGTGAGGTATTTGCCAACGACGTCCCGGCAGACTGGATCGTCATCAACTACGAGAACGTTCAGCGGGCGAGTAATCTGGTCCGGCGTAATTTCGGCCTGCGCGAACGTTCGCACCTGGCCCGGCAGGCAAATCCGAAAAGTCGTGCCGCTTCCAATTTCGCTCTCGATTTCAAGCTGTCCTTCGTGGCGTTTGATGATCCCGAAAACCATTGGTAATCCGAGTCCGGTGCCGCGTTCACCTTTCGTGGAAAAAAAAGGTTCGAGGCAGCGGACTCTCACCTCTTCGCTCATTCCGCAGCCAGTGTCGATGATTTCCAAAACGGCATCGTCCCCGGCACGATGCGTTCGCAGCGTGATGACGCCGCCTCCGGGCATTGCGTCCACCGCGTTGAACAAAAGGTTTGTGAGCACCTCGCGCAATTCCGCCGCGTTGCCGCTTACCGACGGCACCTTCTGCAGATCTAGCTCAATGGATACAGTCTGGTTGCCGGCGAGCGGCTGATTTTTCCATTTTGGCTGCGTGAGAGCTACCGCCTGCTCGATCACCACGTTCAGGTTCAGGGATTCAAAGACATCGATCTGCTCTCGCGGTCTATAAAAATCGCGCAGACGTCCGATCACCTGTGCGGCGTCGCGGCCTGCGGTGTTCATCGTTTTAAGATAATCGAGCGTCGTTTCGCGGTCATCAAGCATTGCCGGATCTTGCAGTAGGAGATCGCTGTAGCCGATGACCGACATTAGCGCGTTGTTAAAATCATGGCACACGCCTCCGGCCATTTCGGCGAAAGCGTGGAGCCGCTCCTGTTGCACCGCGTGTCGCTGTCCCGCTTTTAGTTCTAAAAGTGCCGCTTCCAGCTCGCGTGTCCTTTCGGTAATCTGCAGCTCCATGGCGACGTGGAGAAACCGCCGGTCGAGCAGGTTTCCGATGCGCATAAAAATTTCCGAGGAATCGAAAGGCTTATGCAAAAATCGGTCGCGCCCGTGGCGAGAGCCTTGCGCTTGGTTGCAGCGGTGGCGTCCGCCGTCAACACGAGCACCGGTAAAAAGGTTTCGCGCGCGGTGACTTCAGCGAGTTGCTTCATGATCGCGAAGCCATCGACATTCGGCATGTTTAGATCCAGCAGGATGAGGTCTGGCGCAAACTCCGCGACTTCCGCCACCGCGTTGCGGGAGTCAGTAACACCGCGCAAAAAGGTGTAGCCAATCCGTCGGAGGATATTCTCCAGCAATGAAATATTCGCGATTTGATCGTCCACGATCAAAATGCGTGCTTTGCGAAGACTGGCATCAGTCATGGGAAAATTGCATTCGCTAACTTCCTACGCCGAAGCGGAGACCGCGCCGGCGAGCACATCCTCGATGCACTCAATAAGCACCATACCATCCACCGGCTTCGCGAGGTAGCGCTCCCCACCCCGCATGATGCAGTGCTGACCGGCCTCGCTTTGCGAGAGCAGTGACGTAAAGAAAATGATTGGCGTCCCTTTCAGCTCCGAGTCACCGCGGATCTGTCGGGCGACCGCGCCGCCGTCGAGACCGGGCATGTCCACATCGAGCAGAATCAGGTGCGGTCGAAATTCACGCGTGGCGGCGAGTGCGTGCACCGGGCGGTTTTCGACCTTTGCTGAGTGGAGTTTTGTTTTTTCCAGCATCAACTGCACAAGCCGCGCAAGGCTGGCGTCGTCGTCTACAATGAGAATGCGAGTTTTATCCATAATCGTGTCTGCCTTCTTTATGAAGCAGACCGCGTGCGTCGGCGTAACAGGGAAACTATGTAGGCACGCCGCTCTTTTTATGGTTCAATGATTTTGTTGCGCATCGCATAGCGGACGAGGTCGGCAAAGCTTTCCATTTCCAACTTGCGCATGATCGCCGCGCGATGGGTCTCGACGGTTTTGATGCTGATTCCAAGCTGGCCGGCCGCGTCTTTATTACTTTTCCCCTCGGCTAAAAGCTGCACCAGTTCGCGCTCTCGCGGAGTCAGGCGCTCGCCGGATTTTGCTTCGGCGGAAGCGCCCTCAATATAGCGGGAAAAGATAATTTCGGAGATTTGGTTAGTGAGATAAGGCTTGTGGCGGCTGAGCGACTCGATGGCGCCGGCCAGTTGTGCGCTGATGTCGCTTTTTAAAATGTAACTGCGTGCGCCCGCCTCAAAAACCGCATGGACGATCTTGTCATTCTCCTGGCCGGTGAATATGAGCACCTCGGTGTCCGGCTGCGCTCGCCGGATTTGGCGTGTCGCTTCCAGCCCGTTCAACCCCGGCATCGCCATGTCCAGGATCACGATTTGCGGGCGCAACTCGGCAGCCAGCGCCACTGCCGTCCGACCGTCTCCCGCCTCGCCACATACCTCCCAGCCTGGCGTGCGTTCGATAAGCCTGCGCACGCCTTCGCGCACGATTTCGTGATCGTCGGCGAGCAGAATACGGAGGGTTGCCACTGATCGGTAGGGATGCGATTGGGGTGCAGTTGCTCCCGTTAGTCTGCGCGGGGGTTTAACAATAAAGGGAAGTCGTGCTTCTTTTATGGAAAGATCAATAACTTGTTGATAATTATAAGTATATAGCCTACACCTCGCTTCTGCCGATTCTACGTCCGAATGAGTCCAACGATCATCCGTCCGCACCTCGGCAACTCCGCATAATGCTAAAAATCTTCCTCTCACCACTATTCGAAATGGTGGCCGGACTTTATGGACGACGAACTGATCCATAACAGCAAAATTCTGGTCATCGATGACGAGCCGATGCTGTCGGTAATGCTCATCGCGGTTTTGCAAAGCAAAGGCTACAAAAATGTGCGCTCGATTACGGATCCGCGCGAAGCGTTACGCACCTATCACGCGTTCCGGCCGGATCTAATTTTGCTTGATCTCAAAATGGAGCCGATTAGCGGAGTCGAGGTGTTGCGCCAGCTCCGCGCGGTGCACTCGGCCGAGGATTATCTGCCGATCGTGGTGCTGACTGCAGCCGACGATACCGGTGCGAAACTTGAAACACTCGAACTCGGGGCGACCGAATTTTTACTGAAGCCTTATGAGCCGAGCGAGATCGTGCTACGGGTGCGCAACCTCCTCCAGACGCGGTTACTACACCGTCAGCTTCAGGACCGTCACGACGAATTGGAGGTGCGGGTGGCGCAGCGCACTGCCGAGCTGTCGCTGGCCAATGCATCTTTAAGCAAGGAGCAGGAGTTCCTGGCGGTGCTCCTAGAAAATGTGCATGAGGGCATCGTGGCTTGCGACGCGAAGGGCGTTCTCACTTACTTCAACCGCGTCGTGCGCGACATGCATAATTTGCCGCCGGCAGCCATTCCCCCTGAGCAATGGGCTAAGCACTACAGCCTCTTTTTAGCCGATGGCAAAACACCGATGCGGACTGAAGACGTTCCGCTTTTCCGAGCGCTCCGCGGCGAGATCGTTCGCGACGCAGAAGTGGTAGTAGCTCCGCCCGGCGCGGCGCCGCACATCGTGCTCGCGAGCGGAAAGGCGCTCACTGCCGCGAATGGCGAGAAACTCGGCGCAGTCGTGGTAATGCATGATATTACCGACCGCAAGCGCGCAGACGAGGCGCTCAAGAATCTTTTCGGAGAGCTGGGAGCTCGCGTCGCTGACCGGACGGCGGAAGTCGCGCAACGTAACGAAGAGCTGCGGGCGACAATGCGGGAAAACATCCGCCTTGTGACGGCAATCAAACATTCGACCACAGCGGTAGTCGTGAGTGATCCATCGCTTCCGGATAACCCGCTGATCTTCGTCAATCCTGCCTTCACGGAAATCACCGGCTACCTGCCGGAAGAAAGTTTGGGCCGCAACTGCCGCTTCCTGCAGGGTGAGGAAACCGACGAGGCGACGATTCAGAAAATGCGCGGCGCGATCGTAGCAGGGCGGCCGTTTCACGGCACCTTGCTTAATTACCGCAAGGACCGGACCCCTTTCTGGAATGAAATCAGCATCAATCCGGTCTTCGACGAAGATGGTGGACTAATCAATTTCATAGGCCTCCAAAAAGACGTCACTGGCGAGATTCGCGCCCGCGAAGCACTTCTTGCAAGCGACGCACGCTATCACCGGATCGCAGCGAACGTCCCCGGGATGGTTTACCAATTCCGAAGGAGGGCTGATGGCTCGATATTGTTTCCCTATGTTAGCGAAGGCAGTTGCGACCTTTTCGGAATCGAGCCGGCGGAAATCGAGGCTGACGCGAATGTTCTCATTTCGCGGATCGATCCGGCGGACATCGAGCAGTTTACCGAGTCTCTCCGCCGATCGGGAGCGACCCTCAGGGATTGGAATTGGGAGGGCCGAATTACGCGTCGCCCGGGGGACATCATCTGGGTGCAAGGCGCTTCCAGACCCGAACGACAGGCAAATGGCGATATTCTCTGGGAAGGCCTGCTGATGGATATCACGGTCCGCAAACGAACGGAGGAGTTAGCGCTCAGGGCGCGGGAAGAAGCGGAGCAGGCGAATCGCGCGAAGGGCGAATTCCTTTCGCGCATGAGCCACGAGTTGCGGACCCCACTCAACGCCATTCTCGGCTTTGGGCAGCTTTTGGAAGTCGATGCAAAAACACCGGATGATGTAGAGAGCATCCAGCAAATACTCAAAGCCGGCCGTTACTTGCTTGGCATGATCAATGAGGTGCTCAACAGCGCACAAATTGATACGGAGCGAACTACGACTACGCTGGAAGAAGTCAACGTGACAGAGTTGCTCCGCGAAACCGTTGAATCAGTGCGTCCGCTCGCTTTCGCTCGTGACGTGCATTTGAAACACGTCGACTCGATCTCCGAACCGCATGCCCGGGCCGATCGCCACCGGCTCAAAGAAGTGGTGATCGAACTGTTGTCAAATGCCGTCAAAGGCAGTCGCGCGGGGGGAAGTGTGACCGTCGCTTGCGACCGGCGGGGGACGAGAACGGACGCGACAACGCGAATCACGATTTCCGATTGTGTGCAGGGGTTCTCGTCAGGGAAAGTCGTGAATTTATTCGCGGCGAGCGAGTCGCGCGATGCGGCGCGCAGTTTAATCCAAGAGACGGAGCTCGGACTGTCACTTTCAAAAAGAACGATTGAGCTAATGGGCGGGAGGGTCATCGCCGAGATGGAGCCGGAGAAGGGGGGCACAATTTCGATCGAGCTTCTCGGGGCGGAATTCCCATGAGATTCCAAGGGCTCGGCTGCGCGCGAATCCCACCGAATTTGAATAGGTCTTGGACGGAAAGGATTCGCTGCGAGGTCATTTCTGGCGTTAAAAATACGATTGTCTTTTAAACAAACGCAAAAGTAAGGTAAACTACGCCGAACGGTTCGGCGCAGGATCAAGCGAGCGTGCAATTTTTTGGCAACCTTTTCGACACCGGCTCTGTTTCTCGCGGGCTCTCATCCCTCGCACCCAGCGGCGTGCTTTGGCTAAACGTCATTTCTGACGTTCTCATCGCCTTTTCTTATTACGGGATATCGCTCGCGCTTCTTCATTTTTTTCGCAAACGGCCGCAGGTCGCGTCCGGCTGGTTGATCTTATTGGGTAGTGCGTTTATTTTCGCCTGCGGCACCTCGCACCTCGTTGAGGCGTGGACGGTTTGGGAGCCGAAATATCGGCTGGCGGGTTTTGTCAAAGCGATCACCGCCGCGGGAGCCGTGATGACCTCGGCCTCGATGTGGCGTTTTATGCCAGTCGCGCTCACTTTGCTCCCGAAACAAGGCGCTGCTGCGAACTGGAGACGCGAGAATGAAGCGGGCGAGCCCAACGCGGAAGGGTTTTTCGGGGCAAAACGATCTTGGGCGCAACCCTTCGATGCAATCCCAGACCAAGTCTCGATTGTTGATCTCAATGGCAAGATTCTCCAGGCGAACAAAACGATGCGCGATCGGTTTGAACCGATACATGGAAATCTCATCGGGTTGGATTATCGCCTCTGCTATAGCGGCACTGACAACCCGGAGCCACAGACGCCATGTGCGGCAGTGCTTTCCGGCGCGCCCGCGGTCGTCGCCGAAGGGAAGTTGCGCACGCTCGAGGGTTGGTTTCGGGTTTCGGCTTATCCCCTTGCCGATGAAAACGGGATGCTATGGGGCGCAGTGTCCCTAGTTCAGGATGTCACCTCGCGCAAGCAAGGCGAAGACGAACTGCGGGCATCGGAACTGAAGTTCCGCTCAGTCGCCGAATCCGTGGCCGACGGCATCATTTCCTTCGATCTCAACAGCAACATCCTGTTTTGGAATCGCGCTGCAGAAACCATTTTCGGCTACAAGCAGGAGGAGGCGCTCGGGAAATCGCTGACGCTCATCGTGCCGGAGCGCTTCCGCGAGGTGCATCGTGCCGGGATGACACGCTATCGAGATACGGGCGAAGCGCAGCTGCTCGGGAAAAACCTCGAGCTTGTTGGCCTGCGCAAAGATGGAAGTGAATTCCCGATGGAGCTCTCCATCAGCACGTGGATTGTAAACGAAGGCGAGTTTTGCACGGGCATTGTGCGCGACATCACCCGCCGCAAGCAAGCCGAGGACGCGTTGAGGGAAAGCGAGATGCGCTTTCGGACGATGTTCGAGCAAACCACTGTGGGGATGTCGGTTATCAGTCCCGATGGCGTTTTTCAGCAAGTCAATCCGAGTCTTTGCAAATTCCTCGGCTACACAGAGGACGATTTAATCGGGCATTCGACCACCGAGTTTACACATCCAGCTGACATCGATCGGACTGTCAATGAGTTCCGGGAAGCGAAGCCGATCGATTTTGAAAAACGCTACCTCCGTCAGGATGGATCGGTCATATGGGGACGTATCTCCGCGATAATGCATTCCGGGCCCGCTGGCGAACGACTGTATTTCGTCGCTTTGGTGCAGGACATCTCGCAACGGAAAGCGGCAGAGATGGAACTGCGCAAGGCGCACAGCGAGCTTGAGTTGCGCGTGCTCGAGCGCACGGAGGAACTATCGATCGCCCGGACCGAGGCAGATCGCGCGAACGCTGCGAAGAGTGAATTCCTTTCGCGCATGAGCCACGAATTGCGCACGCCGCTCAACGCGATTCTCGGCTTCACTCAGCTCCTCCAGATCGATGAGGAGGACCCGGAAGCGGCAGACAGCATCGATCAGATCCTTACTGCGGGACACCACCTCCTCTCGCTCATTAACGAGGTGCTCGACATTTCCGGGATCGAGGCGGGGCGCCTGTCGCTCTCGATCGAACCGGTGGCGATCTGTGAGGCATTGGCAGAAGCTTTGAGCCTGGTCCGGCCAACTGCGGAGCGGCACCATGTGACGCTGGAGGAACTTAGATGCGAAGGCCTCGTGCTTGCCGACAGGCAACGGCTAAAACAAGTCCTTTTGAATCTTCTTTCCAATGCGATCAAATACAACTGTGCGGGTGGACGGGTGAAGCTGACGGTCGAGGAGACATGGCGCGGATGCCTGCGACTCTCGGTGCGCGATACCGGGCTGGGCATTTCCGCCGAAGACGCTGAGAAAGTATTTATTCCATTCGAGCGGCTCAACACGGCGAAGACGGAAGTCGAAGGACTGGGCCTGGGACTTGCCATCACCAAGCAGCTTGTGGATGTGATGGGCGGATCGATAGGATTTGAAAGCCAAATTGGGGAAGGCAGCGTCTTCTGGATTGAACTGCCTCTCGCCAAAAAGCAGGCCGCGCCCGTCGAACAGCCTTCGCGCTCCGAGCACA
Organism: Chthoniobacter sp.; assembly: GCA_034667645.1. Lineage (GTDB taxonomy): Bacteria > Verrucomicrobiota > Verrucomicrobiia > Chthoniobacterales > Chthoniobacteraceae > JAJPJG01. The sequence continues at coordinate 607 of JAXDQV010000301.1, read as the reverse complement.
AGCCGTCCGCGAACCACGCCGGCACATTGCTCTATATAGAAGATAACAAATCCAATCTCAAACTGCTCGCCCGCTTGCTGGCGCGACGGCCGCAAATCAGGCTGCTGACCGCAGCTCGTGCAGAACTCGGCATCGAAGTCGCGCGCTGCGAGCAGCCCGATTTGATCCTTCTCGATTTCCATCTGCCGGATTTCGACGGCAGCGAAGCGCTCGGGAGGCTCATGGCCGACGTGGACACCGCGTCGATTCCGGTAGTGATGATCAGTGGCGACGCATCCTCTGAGCAGGCCAAACGAATGATTGCCGCCGGCGCTCGCGACTACCTCACCAAACCGCTCGACGTGCGCACGCTTCTTGCCACCATCGATAAGGCATTGGACGACCGGCTCTCGGCCCGCTAATTTCTCATCGGCGAAAGTCTTACCTATCTCGTCCACCGAAAGGGACTCAGGGTTATCCCGCTGAGTAACTCCACAGTAGCAGCGAGAGGTGGCGGCATGCCTGCTGCTGCTTTAAATCCTAGCATGATCGTCCAGTCGTAACTCTCCGTTCATGAAAATTCTCAACACTGTCGCCAACGAGCTTATTCGCACCTCACTTGACAAGA
>JAXDQV010000300.1:0-4280 GCA_034667645.1 Chthoniobacter sp. | reverse complement strand
CACAGGCATCGGCCGTTTTTCGTCTGAAGTATCCTTTCTACGAGAAGCACTACGACATTGATCTCCTTAGCGTGAGGCGCAATGACCTCACACTTGGAGAACTTTATGCCCGAATCCAGAAAGTGGCTTAACCGCGGAAAATCTTAAGCAGAGTAAAGGCTTGCGCTGGCGCTTTTGGGCGCGCTCATATCGACGCGCTTGAACCAGAAGCTCATCTCCGAAATCGGCAAAAGCCAGCGGCTCGCCATTGTCAACAAGCTCAAGCGGACGCAAGGGCTTCCGGTGAGCGAACTCGCGGATGCGTTGCACATGAGTTACATGGGCGTGAAGCAGCATTGCGTCGATTTGCAGAAGGATGGCTACCTCGATACGTGGCGTCGCCCGAAGCCGATCGGGCGGCCGGAAATGCTCTACCGGCTCACGCAGCGGGCGCATGAGCTTTTTGCGCAGGACAGCAACGCGATCACGATCGAACTGCTCGCCTCGGCGCAGAAACTTTACGGGCCGACGGCTGCGGAGAAATTGCTCTTCACGATTTTCCAGCGGAAATCCGCGCATTACGCGGAGAAACTGAAAGGTGACACGCTAGCCGCGCGCGCGAAGTGGCTGGCGCGGCTCCGCGACCAGGAGGGCTGCATGGCGGATTTTGAAACAGGCGATCACGAACTGCGCATTGTCGAGCATCATTGCCCGATCCTCGATTTGCTGCGGGCCTATCCGATCGTGGCGCGTCTGGAGGGCGAAATGTTCCAGCGCGTGTTGCGCGTCCCGGTCGCACGCGAAGAGACGAGCGTATCCGGACTTTACCGTTGCACGTTTCATCTCGGCGCCGATGCGAGCGCGACCACCTGAGTTGTGCTGGCAGTGCGCGCGCGCTTTCCTTTAAGCTGACCGCTCCCAAGTATGAGCGCAGTTTCGAAATCCCCAACGACAGGTAAAAACGGCCACTCTGCGCTGCGTGCGCACTCGGCCATTGTAGTCGATGGCGCCGAGCGCGCGCCGAGTCGCGCGATGCTGCACGCGGTCGGTTTCACGGCGGCGGATTTTAAAAAGTCGCAGGTCGGAATCGCCTCCACCTGGAGCATGGTGACGCCGTGCAACATGCACATCGACAAGCTCGCGGCGGAGGCCGAGCGCGGGGTGAACGAAGCCGGCGGGAAAGCCGTGATGTTTAACACGATCACGATTTCCGACGGCATCTCGATGGGAACCGAAGGAATGAAATATTCGCTGGTTTCGCGCGAGGTGATCGCGGATTCCATCGAAACGGTGGCGGGCTGCGAAGGCTTCGACGGACTCGTCACGCTCGGCGGTTGCGACAAAAACATGCCGGCATGTTTGATCGCGATTGCGCGCCTGAACCGCCCCGCGATCTTCGTTTACGGCGGCACGATTTTGCCCGGCTGCATCACGGGGCAAATGGTTTCGCAGCGACTGGGGCGCAGCGTGCACGCCGACGATGGAAGCGAGACGCGGCTGCTCGACATCGTCTCCGTTTTCGAGGCGGTTGGCGCGCACGCGAATAAACGAATTGACGATGATGAGCTCAAGCGCATCGAGGCGTGCGCGATTCCGGGAGCGGGTTCGTGCGGTGGAATGTATACGGCAAACACGATGGCGTCCGCGATCGAGGCGCTCGGGATGAGCCTGCCGAACAGCTCGGCGCAGGACGCGATTTCCGCGGCGAAATCCGAGGACTCCCGAAATGCGGGTGCAGCCGTCGTGCAGATGCTCAAGCGCGGGATTCGTCCGCTCGACATCATGACGCGGGAGGCTTTTGAAAACGCGATCACAGTGGTCATCGCGCTCGGTGGCTCGACCAACGCGGTTCTGCATTTGATCGCGATGGCGCATGCGGCCGGTGTGAAGCTGGCGCTGGACGATTTTACGCGCGTCGGCAGGCGCGTGCCGGTGCTCGCGGACCTCAAACCGAGCGGCCGCTTTTTGATGGCGGAACTGGTGGCGATTGGCGGGCAGACCCCGCTGATGAAAACTTTGTTAAACGAAGGTTTGCTGCACGGCGATTGCCTCACGGTGACCGGAAAAACCGTGAAACAGAATCTGGCGAAGGTGAAGCCGTATCCGGCCGGCCAGCAAATTGTGCGGCCATTTCGCGACCCGATCAAAAAGGAGAGCCACCTCGTGATCCTGCGCGGAAACTTGGCGCCCGAGGGAGCCGTCGCGAAAATCTCTGGCAAGGAGGGAACGCGATTTACCGGCACGGCACGCGTTTTTGAGTGCGAAGAAAAGGCGCTCGCAGCCATTCTCGACGGCTCGATTAAAGCGGGGGACGTGGTGGTGATTCGCTACGAAGGTCCTCAAGGTGGCCCTGGAATGCGCGAGATGCTTTCGCCGACCTCAGCCATCATGGGCAAAGGTTTGGGAAAAGATGTTGCGCTAATTACGGATGGGCGTTTTTCCGGCGGCAGCCACGGATTCGTCGTTGGCCATATCACGCCGGAGGCCTTTCGCGGTGGCTTGATCGCGGTGGTAAAAAACGGCGACCACATTACGATCGATGCCGAGAAGCGGATGATCACGCTCGATCTGCCCAAGGGCGAAATCGCGACGCGCATGAAAAAATGGCGCCCGCCCAAACCGCGATACACGCGCGGCGTTCTCGCAAAATACGCGAAGCTCGTCAGCTCCGCGACCGAAGGCGCCGTGACCGACAATCATCTTTAGCCCATGAAAAATCCCCCGCTCCCGAAACTGCTCCTCGCCGCGGCGCTCGTCGCCTCTTTCCCCCTTCTCGGCGCTCAGGCCGCCGATGAGTCGCCCGCGCCTTCACCACCGGCGACCACCGTTCCCAGCGACGCGAATTTTCGGGCACACGTGGATTATCAAACGAGCTGGGAGGATTATCTCGCGACCCAAAAAGGCAAACCGTGCGACATCGTTTTCATCGGCGACTCCATCACGCAGCAATGGCGCTGGGGATATGGGAAGCCGGTTTGGGAAAAACATTTTGCAAATCGCGCGCTCGATTTCGGCGAGGGTTCGGATTCGACGCAGCACACGCTTTGGCGCTTGAAAAATCTGCCGGTCAAGGAGTTCAAGCCGAAGGTCGCGGTGATCCTCATCGGCACGAACAACGTCAATAATTCTCCGGAGGAGATTGCGACCGGAGTCGAGGCGGTGGTGAAGGAAACGAAATCCGTTTTTCCCGGCGCGAAAATTATCCTGATGAGCATTCTTCCCAACGCGCGCGCGACGCAGAAAATGGCGGACGCGAACGTGATCATCAAAACCATGGCTGATGAGAAAGAGATATTTTATCTCGATCTCGCCGCCAAAATGACGCCGGAAGGCGAGAACTGGAAGGGCCTCCAGCGCGACCGATTGCACCTCACGACGGCTGGCTATGAAATGTGGGCCGCCGAGCTCGAACCATTGCTGGCCAGGCTGGCTCCGAAGCAGGGATGAGCATTCAAGGCGAATGTTCCCGATGAGCCCCGTTGACATGCGCACAGCGCCTCAATAGTTTTTTTCCACACCTTTCCCTCCCGAAGTGGCAAACAACGACGAATACGTAATCGAGATCCTCCAGGACACGGGGCTCGTCACAAAATCACAACTCGATCACGCGAAGGCGGAGGCGACGCCCAAGCACGGGATCATCGAAACGCTCGTAGAGCAGGGCGTCGTGACGCAGGAGGATGTGACGCGCGCGCTCGCCGCGCACGCGAACATGGACTTCGTGGACTTGAGCGCGGTTTCGATTCCGACCGAAGTCATCGAGTCCATTCCGCACGATGTCGCTCGCCGTTACAAAGTGGTGCCGATCGCGCAGATGGACGGGAGCCTAATGGTGGCGATCGGCGATCCCCTGAATTTCGACACATTCGACAACCTGAATTTTCTACTCAAGCGAGACGTCGAGTTCGTTTGCTCGACCCCCGCACAGATCAAGACGGCTCTGATCAAATATTATGGCACCGCAGAAGACGCGGCGGCCGCGATGGAAGGGCAGTTGGGCGAGGGGATCGACGTCGGCGGCGAAGCCGTGGGCGATTCCGATGCCCCAGGTGAGAGCGGCGGCGACGCGCCCGTGATCAAGATGGTGACGATGCTTTTGCTCGAGGCTCATAAAATGCGTGCGAGCGATATTCATCTCGAGCCGCTTGAGAAAACCTTCCGCGTCCGGTTCCGCGTTGACGGCGTGTTGCACGAAATGCAGGCGCCGCCGAAGAAGCTGCAGAGCGCCGTGACGAGCCGTCTGAAGATCATGACGGGCTCGATGAGCATCGCTGAAAAACGCCTGCCGCAGGACGGTCGCA
>JAXDQV010000299.1:0-6929 GCA_034667645.1 Chthoniobacter sp. | reverse complement strand
CGGCACGGGGCGGCGGGATCAAACAGTTGACGCAGGACGACACGCACGTGGGGTGGCTTTTTCGAAACGCGAAACTCAACGAACGTGAAGCCCGCCAGCATCCCCGCCGGAACGTTCTCCAGCGCGCGCTCGGAGCCGGCCATCAATTTGTCGATCCGCAGCTCGGCTCCGTCGCTTGCGAGCGGGGCGATCTTTTTCTGCTCTGCACCGACGGTCTCGTGGATGGCCTTTACGATGCGCAACTGCTCGAGATGATCCGCGCTCCGGAGTCCGCCGAGAAAGAGACGGATGCCGCACAGCGCCTCGTCCGCGCCGCGATCGAGAGAGCCGGCCGCGATAACACCACGGCGCTCCTGGTCGAAGTCACCTGAGCTTTGCGGCAGATTTCTCGCCACCCGCGAGCCGCCATGTATGCTGCGCGCTCCGAATAGCTCACGATGATCCTCGACCGAATCACGCCGTTTCGAAAGGTGCTCGAGCACTTGAGCAGCGTCGTCTGGCTGCTGGTCGAGACCGTGCAGGAAACACTGGAGCACATGCGGCGTGGGCGGCTGCCATTTCGCGCGAGCATTTTCTTCGAGCAGACGGATCGCGCGGGTGTCGGCTCGATCCCGCTCATCGCGCTCGTATCCCTTTTCCTCGGGCTCACGATGGCGCTGCTGACGGGTTATCAGTTGCAAAGCTTCGGCACGGAGCGGCTCGTTCCCGGTCTGGTCGCCGTCGGCTTCACGCGCGAGCTGGGGCCACTGATCACCGGCATCATGGTCGCGGCGCGCATTGGCGCGGCTTACACCGCGGAGCTCGGGACGATGACCGTGGCTGAGGAAGTCGAGGCGATCGAAGCGATGGGGATCGGCCCCCTCCGGTTCCTCGTCTCGCCCCGGGTGCTCGCGATTTTTTTACTCATGCCCTGTCTGGTCGTGCTTTCAAATCTCACCGCGATGGTCGGAGCAGCGTTCATTTGCAATCTGAAGCTCGGCATTGCGTATCCTTATTTCATCGATCTCGTCCACGACGCCCTGCAACGGCGCGACATCATCGCCGGCGTGGTGAAGAGCTTCCTCTTCGGCCTGATCATCGGCCTGGTCGCTTGTTACAAAGGCCTCACCGTTCGCGGCGGCGCGGCGGGCGTGGGCGATGCGACCACTTCGAGCGTCGTCACAGCCATCACCACCGTCATCGGCTTCGACACGCTCGCCAACATCGTCCTCATCGCGCTTTATGACTGATCCGGAGCCGATCGTCGAAATGTCCGATGTCGATCTCTCCTTCGATGACAAACGCATTCTCAACGGCCTCGATCTCCGCGTGCGGCCGCAGGAGCGGCTGGCGATTCTCGGTCAGAGCGGCAGCGGCAAAAGCACGACGCTGCGTCTGATCATGGGCATCCTCCATCCCACGCGTGGCAGCGTGAAATTTCAGGGCCGCGAGGTCAACCGCATGAGCCGTCCGAAGCTCAACCGGATGCGCCAGAAAATCGGCATGGTCTATCAATATTCCGCGCTTATTTCCTCGCTCAGCGTCCGTGACAATCTCGCGCTGCCGCTCGAGGAGCTGACCGAGAAATCAAAGAAAGAAATCGACGACATTGTGGAGGAAAAACTCTCACTGGTCGGGATGGAAGACACCGGTGATCGCATGCCGAGTGAGCTGAGTGGCGGGATGAAAAAACGCATCGGTCTCGCCCGCGCGCTCGTGCTGGAGCCGGAGCTGATTCTCTTCGACGAGCCAAGCGCGGGACTCGATCCGGTAATTTCGTCCGTCATCGATGAGCTGATCATTTCTCTCACCGAAAAAACGAAAGCCACCTCCATTATCGTCACCCACGAGATGGACAGCGCGTTCAAGATCGCCACGCGCATGGCGATGCTTTATCAGGGAAAAATCATCGAGGAAGATCGGCCCGAACGCTTCCGCAGCTCAAAGAACGCGATTGTCTCGCAGTTCGTCGAAGGCAAAACCGAAGGCCCGATTTTGGAGAATCAAAAAAACTAAATGGACATTCGCCGCGAAGAAATCCGCACCGGCCTGCTCGTCGTCGTCAGCGTCGCCATCCTCACCGCCGTCCTCCTCGCGCTCGGCGCGCCGGGCGTGTTCAAGGCCGTCAACCACTACAACATCTTTTTCGACAACGCCGGCGGCATCAAGCAAGGCGCCCCGGTCCTCCTCGCCGGACGAAAGATCGGACAGGTGACGAAATTAAACTCGCCGGTGCCGCTCCAGGATCGGCCGAAAGCGTTTCCAAAATACGAGGCGGTCATCGAAGTCACCGTGGATCGCGGGACGAAGATTTTTCGCGAGGTGAACGTGCGCATGGTTCAATACTCACTCCTCGGCGAACAGGTGATCGATTTCGCCAACGGCGACGAAAGCAGCGGCATCGCATCCAACGGCGCCTACTTTGTGGGCGAGAGACAGAAGGACTTTGCGGCCTCGATTTCCGAGGCGGTGGACGTGATTAAAAACGTCGTCACGCCCGTGGCGCAGGAGGCGCAGAAGACGATGGTCGAGCTGCAGAGCACGGCGAACAATTTGAAAACGATGACCGCGCCCGGCTCGAACATTGATCAGGCTGTCGTGAACTTCCGCAACTTCGGCCAGAACCTCGTCGAGCTCTCCGGCTCCACAGGCAAACTGCAAACCACAATCGAACACATCGCGGAACTCACCGGTCCCGACAGCCATTTGCAAAGCACGCTGCAGAATGCGGACAAGTTCACGAGCGACCTCGCGAAAAACAAAGACATCGGCGCTTCGCTCAACAACTTCCGGCAGGCCTCCGAGCAGCTCCGGAGCACCATGTCCACGCTCGGCCCGCAGTTTCAAAGCATCGGCCAGAACCTCCAGGAAGCGACCGACACCGTGAAGCGCCAGCCGTGGCGTCTGGTCTGGCCCAGCACGAAAACCTATCCTGCCAGCAGCAATAGCGGCCCGCGGCTGAATGTCCCGCAACCCGTGAAGCAGCCGGCCCGCCGGGTTCGTGACTAGGATCACGATTCGATGTCGCTTCATCCGCGCCACGAGGGGCAGAAATGGCGGCGGAGGCGGGATGGCTGATTTGCCTTCTCTAAAAAATTATTTCATCGTGGGCGGCGATCGATTTTTAATCCCTGCATTTCCTTTTCCATGAAAGTTCAAAAATCGCTGTCTTCCTGCTTCGCCGCGGCTGCTCTAGTCGTGGCGAACGTTTTTTCTCCGCCATTCGTTTTAGCCGGCGATCACGGCGACGCTCCGGCGCTCGCTCAGGATTTGGGAGCGGATATCAACGATGTCTTCCTCTTCCTCGATCCGACCGACATCACGCAGACGGTGATGATCGCGACGGTGCACGGTTTCCTCGTGCCCGGCGAAGTTCCAAACTTTGCGTCGTTCGATGAGCACGTGGTGTTCCGCTTTGAGATCTACAACGACCACATCAATTTCGTTTCGCCGATCCTGGATCCCAATGCCTCGGCAACCCAAAAATCGAACTTCACCAAAACGATCAAAGCAAACCGGACGATCGACGTGATGTTCAACAAGCGTCACGTGGGTCTGGCCTCCCAGATGGGCACCGGCGGCAACTTCATCCCGACCAATCTTCGCCGCCCGCTTCGGCAGGAGGCGACCCTCACTTTCAATGGCTTTTCCGACCTCAACGCCAAAGTTTTTAAGGCTGACATCAATGGTGACGCGCTCCAGGTGACCCCGTTTAATGTCTCCCCCACGGCAGCGGCCTTTGATGTTCGCAACATCAGCATCGCGCCCTCAGCCACGATCCAATTCTTCGCGGGGGAAGTGGACGATCCCTTCTTTTTCGATGTGCCCGCTTTTACCTCCTTCGTGGATGGCATTCGCAACGGCACCGGACCCAATGTCCCTGCCTTCTCCCGCCAGCGTGATACGTTTGCAGGATACAACACCCTCGCGATCGCGCTGCGGATTCCGACGGTTCTGCTGGTCAGCGATAAAGGGCCTTTCCTGGGATTGAATTTCCTCACGAGGCGCCACGTGAAACAGCTCCTGACCAACGACGGCGTCAAGGGCGGGGGCGCTTTCAAGACCGTGGATCGCATGGGCAATCCGCTGGTAAACGAATTCGCTCCCCTTCGATAAACGGAACGCTTACAAAGCGGGCACACCGCACGGGGATGCGACACGGCAGTTTGAGCCATTGATCACGGAAACGCTCAACGAGCTCGGCGTAGTTTCCAATCCACCGGAATCTTCCTACACCGCCTTGGGGAACATCCTCTTCGCTTACGGCGACATCCTCCAGCTCGACACGACCATCAGCAATTTCGGCTCTCCCGCGGGCGCCGGCTTCGATCATAAAGACTCCAACGGTTTCGCACTCCCCAATGGCCGCCGCCTGCAGGACGATACCGTGGATATCGTGCTGACCACGATCAATCACAACATCACGGTTGGGGATGGCGTGGCAAACAGCGGTTCCTTGACCACCTCCTTTCCGTTCCTCGGCAAGCCGAACCAGCCGCTCGCCCCTGGAGGCGGCACGGACGACGCCACGCGCAACTAGAGTCGTCGCAGTCTTTCAGAAGTAGTCAGCCGGCCCGCCGCGGGCCTGTTCGGGTAACCCGACGAGCGCAGCTTGCCGCACCAGCCCGGACGCGCTGAGGGACGCGACGACCGAGAGTCGTAATCCACTGTTCCGGAGTTTTTCGGCAATCCAGTAGTTGCACATTTTTGGAAAATAAAACGACTCGCAGCTCTTGAAGAACTCGCTTCCCGGCTGGAAGCCTTTCCCCGCCGGCCTCAGCCGCCCGTGCTCGTCGCGGGCGAAGCTTTGATCGAGTGCTACGGCGAGACTTAGGAGCTGTGCTGGCGTCAGCTCGATCCGAACGACGTCGCTGTGGCGAAATCTTTTCGACAGCCGGCCCCGAACCGCCACGACATGCAGCACGGAGGGGGTCGGCCAGAAAACGGCGCTGCAAAACGTGCCCGGTGTTACATGGCCGCGATACCAGTCGGCATCGCCCCAACCAAGCAGCAGGAAATCTGCGCCGCGTGCCGCAGGGAACTTGCAGCTTGGCAACGCGCTGGCCGGAATACCGATCGAGCTGTGAAAGCCGTTGCTCACCACCCAGACAGACGAAGCGGCTGCACACGTTCGCGCCAGCAACCATGCGGTGAGCATCCCGATGCCCACGCGATGCCCACAGGTGGTTTTCATCACAAAACTAAACGGCAGGAGTTTCCGCCCGCAGCTTTAGCCCAAAGATGCGGGCGTTTTCGAATCCAACCCTACGCCGCGTCTTTGTCCTGCTTCTTGCGGATAATCGGCGTTTTTTTCCCTTCGACGACGGCCCTGTTCACTGTCACGTCGGCGATGTCTTCACGGCTTGGAATGTCATACATGATGTCGAGCATCAGGCGCTCGAGCATCGAACGAAGCGCACGTGCGCCGGTCTGTTTCGCCGCGGCCTGCTGCGCGAGCGCGCGGAGAGCGTCGCGCGTGAAGGTTAGGTTCACGCCCTCCATCGCCAGTAGCTTGGTGTATTGCTTGATCATCGCGTTCTTCGTCTCAGTAAGAATGAGCGTGAGCTCGTCCTCGGTGAGCGGATCCAAAGCAGCAACGACTGGAAGGCGTCCGATGAATTCGGGGATCATCCCGAAGCTGAGTAAATCTTCCGGCTCGGTGTGGCGGATCGCTTCCTGAGTAAGAAGCTCGACGCCCTCTGCGTTGACCGAGGCAAACCCGAGTGCGCGTTTTCCGGCGCGGCGCTGCACGATTTTATCGAGCCCGACAAAAGCGCCGCCACAGATGAACAGAATTTTCTCCGTGTTGATCTGGATATATTCCTGATGCGGATGTTTGCGTCCGCCCTGTGGTGGCACATTGCAGGTGGAGCCTTCGAGGATTTTTAAAAGCGCTTGCTGGACACCCTCGCCGCTGACGTCGCGAGTGATCGAGACGTTGTCCGTCTTACGCCCGATCTTGTCGATTTCGTCGATGTAAACGATGCCGATTTCCGCACGTTTCACGTCGTAATCGGCATTTTGCAGCAGTCGCAAAATGATGTTCTCGACGTCCTCACCGACATAGCCGGCTTCGGTGAGCGTCGTTGCATCGGCGATGCAAAAAGGAACATCGAGGATGCGCGCGAGAGTCTTGGCGAGCAGTGTTTTGCCCGAGCCCGTCGGGCCGATGAGGAGGATGTTGCTTTTCTCAATCTCCACCTCGGCGAACGGATCGAGCGAAGCGACGGTGCCGCCCGTGTTCGAACTCTGGGTGATCCGCTTGTAATGATTATGAACCGCGACGCTGAGAACCTTCTTCGCGCGGTCTTGGCCGATCACGTATTGGTCGAGCGACCGCCGAATGTCCGCCGGCTTGGGAACGCGCAGCGTGGTGGACTGCTTCCGCGCATCGTCGCTGAGCTCCTTGTCGAGGATGCCTTTGCAGACGTTGATGCAACTGTCGCAAATGTAAACGCCCGGCCCTGCGATGAGTTTTCGCACTTCCGCGTGGCTCTTGCCGCAGAAGCTGCACATCGTGAGATTGGACGCGCGCGCCATGGCCTTACTCCGCTGGTTTTTCCTCCACCAGCTCCGGTTTCGATTCCGGTTTCACATCCTTGCGCGATTTCACGACCTGATCGACGAGACCGTAATCACACGCCTCTGTTGCACTCATGTAGTAATCGCGGTCCGAGTCGTTCTTGACGATGTCTTCATCCTTGCCGGTGTGATATGCCATGATTTTGATCAAGCGCTTTTTAAGCTTAAACATGTATTCCACCGTGCGTTCGACGTCGCTGGCCGTGCCTTGCGCGCCGCCGGAAACCTGGTGGATCATGATGTCGGAGTTCGGCAACGCGAAGCGCTTGCCTTTCGTTCCGGCGCACAACAGCACCGCGCCCATGCTTGCCGCCATGCCGAGGCAATAGGTCGTCACATCGCAGGTGAGGAACTGCATCGTGTCGTAG
>JAXDQV010000298.1:0-3115 GCA_034667645.1 Chthoniobacter sp. | reverse complement strand
GTGCGCAGCAAGCAGCCACGCACACCTGACAATCTACCGGGCGGCTGGCCCCAAGCGTCGAGGCCTGCGGCGTAAGGAGCAGACTCAGTAGCAGAATAAGAATAAGTGGCGCCCGGTAGGACATGGGGTGAGGCGATGCAAAATATCTCCGACACCGGATGGCCTTGGCGAGTTCAAACTAAAGCGACCTTAGAATGGATTGCCCGATTTGGTGGAAGTCATGAACAGTCCGGACTTCGCTTCGACCAGTGAGGTTTGGCATCTGATAGTTCGCTTTCAGAGATTCCCATGTCCGCTCAAAGGGCCCAGGCGGCAGCTTCGTGGGAAGTGTTGCAACGGCAGCTTCCACCACCTCCAGCCTCGTCTCCGGCGCCGTATCGAAATCCCTGGCATTTCCCCCTTCTGCCACGGTTGCCGGGAGTCGGTTGAGCAGCGGCGGGATGGGTGGTTTCAGGGCCGCAGAAAGCACCAGCGCAGAAGAGGGAAATCGAATAAATGCGGTTGGACAGTCAAAAGCGGGCGCAAGCGCACCTTGACGAGGAGGATTGGGCTCTTCGGACTCCCAATGACAGCAATGTAATGTCGAGTGCGGTTGACACACAAAGCCTCATGGCTACTATCTCCGCGGCTCAAAGCCAAAGTATGAGATTCCCACTCCCGCTGACCGCGAAAATCGCGGCCTACATCATCAAACACAAAATTCGCGGCACGAAGAAATTCGCGACCGTGCTCCAGCTGGAGCCGCTGCACACCTGCAATTTGACCTGCACGGGCTGCGGTCGGATTCGGGAATACTCCACTTCGCTCAAGGACGTGCTGCCGCTCGAGGATTGTCTGTCTGCCGCCGTGGAATGCGACGCGCCGATGATCTCGATCTGCGGCGGCGAACCGCTCATTTACCCGCAGATCGAGGCGCTCATCCAGGGTCTGCGCGCGCAAAAGCGAATCGTTTACATCTGCACGAACGCGATGTTCATGCGCAAAAAGATGCGCGAATATCTTGCGTCGCGATTTCTGAAAAACCCGGCTGATGTCGAGGCGAATATCCAGGTGTTGCAGTCGGAGGAACTCATCACGGCGAAGGATGCCGAGGAGATTCGCAAGGGTCCGAAGGATCCGGCGAAACCGGTGATTGAACCGTCGAGATGGATGTATTGGAACGTGCATCTCGATGGGCTGGAGCGGACGCACGATCTCATCGTCGAGCGCGAAGGCGTGTTCAAGGAATGCATTTTCGCGATGCGCATGGCGAAGATCCTCGGCTATCAAGTCGCCACCAACACGACGGTTTACAAGGAAACCGAGATGAACGAGCTCGAGGACATGTTCAAATACCTCTCGAGCCTCGGCGTGGACGGCCACACGATCTCGCCCGGCTACGAATACGACGCCGCGAAAAAGGACATGATCAAGCGTCTGAACATCGCGCCGGAGAACTTTTTCCTGACGCGAAAAATGACGATCGAAAAGTTCAGCAAGATCGAGGAATGGGGCCGCAAGTTCGTCTTTTTTGGCACGCCCATTTATCTGGAGTTTCTCGCCGGCAAACGCGATCTGACCTGCTCGGCGTGGGCGATTCCGACCCGAAATATCCGCGGCTGGAAAGCGCCTTGCTATCTCATGACCGACACCGTCGGGAGCGCGGGACATTACGGGAGCTACGCGGAGCTTTTGGAAAAGGTGAAGTGGGAAAACTACGGTGTTGTGGACGGCGTCGCAAAGGATGTGCGCTGTGAAAACTGCATGGTGCATTGCGGCTACGAGCCCACTGCGAGTCTCGGTTTGCAGGCAAAGCCGGGCGATACTTGGAAAAACATTCGTTTCAATTTCGGCGCGAAACCGCTGCCGAGCGACGAGGGGCGCGAGGTCCACGCTCACAATGGCGTGAGCTGTGGAAACGGGCATCTCTCGGGCAACAAACAAGCTCATCACGCAACCCCGGCGGCAGTATAATAGTGCTGTTTACCGGTCGTTCGTGATGAACACGAATCTTCTGTTTTCCGAAAACATCGCAGGGCGCGATGAAGCGCGACGTTTGCGGGATTCCATCACGCGCGCGCAGCAAAATCTCGTCCGGCTGCAGAACCCTGCTGGTTACTGGGCGGGGGAGCTCATGGTCGATTCCACGCTGTGCTCGGACTACGTGCTCTACATGCACTGGGCCGGGAAAGTGGATCCGGTGCTGCAGGAAAAATGCGTCGCCCACATTCGCCGGCGGCAGCTTCCAGACGGCGGCTGGAATATTTACGAAGCCGGTCCGAGTGAGATCAACGCCACCGTCAAAGCGTATTTCGCCTTGAAGCTTGCCGGCAATTCGCCGGATGCGCCTTGGATGAGGGAAGCGCGCGCCTCGGCCCTCAGGCTCGGCGGCATCCCGCGCATGAACACTTACGCGAAGCTGTATCTCGCGTTGCTGGGGCAATTCCCGTGGAAATATCTCCCGGCCATTCCGGTCGAGCTTGTGATGCTGCCGGACTGGCTGTTCTTCAACGTTTACGAAATGTCCTCGTGGAGCCGGGCCATGCTGATGCCGCTCGCGATTTTGAACCACCTCAAGCCGACACGGCAATTGCCGGCGGAGAAGCAGTTGCACGAGCTGTATCCGGCGGGCACCGAGCACAAGGATCTCTCGCTCCCGCGCACGCGGCGGGTTTTCTCCTGGAGAAATTTTTTCCTGCGCGCGACGGAAGCCTTTCGCGTCTTCGATCATCCGGTCGTCCAGCCAATGCGTCGGCACGCGCTGCGGAAGGCGGCGGAATGGATGACCGATCGCATGGGAGAAGGCTCCGACGGGCTGGCCGCGGTTTTCCCCGCGATGCTGAATTCCATCATCGCGCTGCGAGCGCTGGGCACTCCCGAGGACGATCCGCTTCTGCAAAAAGCGATGCGCGATTTTGAAGAGCTCTTTGTTGATGATCCCCACGATTTCCGCATCCAGCCTTGTCTGTCGCCGGTCTGGGACACGGCCATCTGCGCCATCGCTCTCGCGGAGTCGGGCTTTGATCCTGCGAGCAGTTCGCTGCAGTCCGCCCGGAAGTGGATCGATGAAAAAGAAGTGCGAGTACCCGGCGATTGGCGGCGGACAAATCCGCAGCTTGAGGCGAGCGGCTGGGCC
>JAXDQV010000297.1:0-20950 GCA_034667645.1 Chthoniobacter sp. | reverse complement strand
CCTCGCGGGTAAGCGGGGCAACGACGGCCGCGCCCTTCCGATGAACCACTGTCCACGGCCGTCCATCGGGTCGCGACGGAGTTCGTGTTTCGGTTTCATAAACTTCGAGGAAAGGATTCGCCCATTTCAGGTCGCTGCGAACGGTCTGCCAGTCGGCAGTGTCTCGGATGAAATTGTGGAAGTTCATTTCCGAAAGAAGTCGTGCTGAAGAGCGAAGAACTTCACGTCGCCGAATTACGATGCGAGCTGTGTTTTCCAGCGTTGCAACTGTGCCGCAACGTTTTTCGTGGATGGCGCGCCGGTCGCCGTGCGTGCGTCAATGGACTTGCGGACGTTTAACACAGCGAAAACGTCTTCTGAAAATGCGGGCGAAAGTTTTTGGAAATCTGACAGCGTCATTTCCATGAAAGAATTTCCGCGCTCTCCGCACAGCGCGACGCATCTACCGATGACCTCGTGGGCCTGGCGGAATGGCACGCCACGGTTCACGAGGTAATCGGCGAGATCGGTCGCGAGCAGCAGCGGATCGCTCACCGCTTCCGTCGCGCGTTCCCGGTGAACTTCGATTTCCGGCAGCATCGCTGCGTAAACTGCAAGCGCGGCCTTGATCGTATCCACGGAGTCAAAGACTGGCTCTTTGTCCTCCTGCAAGTCGCGGTTGTAGGTCATCGGCAGGCCTTTCATCGTGACCAGGAGCGAGACAAGATTGCCGATCAGGCGTCCGGTTTTTCCACGCGTCAGCTCGGCCACGTCCGGATTTTTTTTCTGCGGCATCAGACTGGAGCCCGTCGTGAAGGCATCGCTGATCGTGATGAACTTGAACTCACTCGAGGCCCACAGGATCAAGTCTTCACTGAGTCGCGAAAGATGCACTCCGATGAGCGCGATCGTCGCGAGCAGCTCACAGGCGAAGTCGCGGTCGCTCACCGCGTCCATGCTGTTCTGCGTGATGGCTGGGAAATCGAGCAGGCGCGCGATCAACTCACGATCGAGGGCGATGGTGGAGCCGGCGATCGCGCCGGAGCCGAGCGGCATGACGTTGATGCGCTTGCGGCCATCGGCGAGGCGTTCGGTGTCGCGCGCGAGCATCTCGACATACGCGAGCAGATGGTGGGCAAAAAGCACCGGCTGCGCGCGCTGTAAATGCGTGTAGCCGGGAATGATGACCTCGACGTTTTTCTCCGCGAGCGCGATCAAGCTCACTTGCGTTTGTTTAACACAGTGGATGATCGCGTCGGTCTCGGTGCGGAGGCAGAGGCGCAGATCGAGTGCCACCTGATCGTTGCGGCTGCGCGCGGTGTGCAGCTTCGCGCCGGCGGCGCCAATGCGCCGCGTGAGCGCGGCCTCGATGTTCATGTGGATATCCTCGAGATCGCGCTCGAACCGGAACTCGCCGCGGCCGATTTCCTCGCCGATTTCCTGCAAACCGCGCTCGATCTGCGCCTGCTCTTCGGCCGTGAGAAGGCCGGCGGCGAGCAGTGCTTTCGAATGCGCAATGGAACCCGCGATGTCGTGTGGAAAGAGGCGCCAGTCGAACGAAACCGACTCGCTGAAATCCTTCAACAGCGCGGCAGTTTCGGTCTTGAATCGGCCTTTCCACATGGCCGGTTTGTTATCGGCGGCGGGTGCGGATTTTGCAAACCGCAATCGTGAAAAGCCGTGGCCGCGCGCAGAGCGACGCCGCTAGTCGCACTTTCCACGGTTCTTGCAGGCGCCGCGCGATTTCAGTTCATCGCACGTCGCCTCGATGCGGATCATTTTCGACGCGGGCGAAAAGCCGAGCCGCTTCGTGATGCAGTTCTCAAGCGTCTCCATGTTCCGGTCTTCAAACTCGACGATCTTGTCGCAGTCCACGCAGATCAAATGATTGTGCGTCGGATGCTCGACGAAATTGGGATCGTAGAATTTGTGCTCCTTGCCGAAATCCATTTCGCGGAGAACGCCGCATTCCACGAGCAGCGGCAGCGTGCGATAAACCGTGGCGCGCGAAACGGACGGCTCAATTTTTTTGGCCATGCCCAGCAACTCGTCCGCGGTGTAGTGCGAAGTGGTGCTGAAAGCTGCCGTGATGATCGCCTCGCGCGGCGCCGTTTTGCGCAATCCCTTCGCCTCGATGAACTCGTAAATTTTCCGGCGAAGCGCGGCGTCCATCCGCGGCGACTATAAAATGACGTGGTGCAGAGTCAACCCGCGGAGGGTCGCGCGCGACCTCAGGGACGTCGTTTTTGGGCAAAGAGCCAGGGCAGCAAGTCCGGATCGTCAAACGCCCTCGTCCAGGAATCGTGTCCGACACCGGGATACTCGGTGTAGCGCGGCTGGCCGTTCGCACTGCGCATGGCATCGATCATTTCCCGGGTGCGGACGACCGGAACCATCTCATCGGCCTCTCCGTGGAAAGCCCAAAGGGGCAGGTTCGCAAAGGCACGCGCTTTCTCGGGTTCGCCGCCGCCGCAGACCGGCACCGCCGCCGCAAATTTCTCCGGATACCGCGTCACCAAATCCCAGGTGCCGAATCCGCCCATCGAAATTCCGGCGATGTAGATTCGGTTCGGGTCCACGTTGAATTCCTTTTGCACCGCGGCGACGATCTCCAGCGCCAGGCGCTCGGGCTCAGCCGGAAGATAACCGGTGCGGTAGGGATGTTGATCGTAACGGATACCTGCCCATCCCCAAGGCTCGCTTTCCTTCTGCGCAGGACACTGCGGGGCGACAACAAAACAGGGAAACTTCAGGCGGTTTTCACTTTGCGCAAAAGTATCCACGGCGTTCCTCAGTTGCGCCTCGTTGTCGTTTCCGCGCTCGTTCGATCCGTGAAGGAACAGCACCAGTGGATAGGCTTTTTCGGGGCGGTAAACTTCCGGCTTCAGCAAGCGATACGGCATTGTCTTCCCGTCGCGGTCCCGGAAAGTCCGCGCCTCGAATGCGGCAGCCACATTCGCTCTCGGTCCGCCGGCCTTTGACGGAGGCGCTTTCGGATCATGCAGCGCAGTTCCCACCGCGCTCGTGTAATCGCCCCCCGCCGCATAAAGCCACGCGGCTTTCTGGACAAACCAGGCGGGAGGATTTTTCGCCGAGGCCACGGTGAAGATGATGTTCTGGCTGCGCTCGACCTCGCCACGACGCATCAGGTCGGCAGCGAGCGACTGCGCGTTCAGCGTGTCGGCAGGATTGCGATACCAAGTGTTTTCCAGAGTGGCCGGGGCGACACGGGTGGATTTCGGATAGTCGGGTTCCTTGACGATCTTTGCGAGCACCTCCCACGCAGCGGCATCCTCCTTCCAATGATGCAACAGCGCCGCCCAGTCCCTCGCGTCACGCGCAGTAAATTCCGGATGATCCTTCATCCACCTCTCCAACTGCTCTCGCGTGCCCCATTTCGAGGCGCAGATGTAAAAATACTTGATCTCGTAAGGAGAGAGATCAGCGGCACCTCTGCGCACCGTGAGCCATTCGTCGTAGGCTGCGCGCGCTTCATCGCGATCCGGAATCGCATCCGCGTAAACGGTCAGAAACTGCGGGCGTGTGCGCGCGTAGCCGGCCCAGAATTTCGGCGAGGAGTGCACCGTCTGCCTGACCGCCATCTGGAAAATCTCCGGCGCGCGATGACCCGAGCGCTCGATCGCTTTGCTCCAAAAATGGAGGGACATGCCGGAAGAGTATTGGTCGGCGATCCAGGCCTGTGTCGCTGGCAATTGCCACGGAGTGGGCGACAGCTCGTCGGCGATGCGAAACTCCGTCCATGCCCTGGCGCGAGGTCCGTTCGCCAGGTAGCGCAGGCCGAGCGCCTCGTGCAGATCGGCGTTGAGTGGGAAATAGCGCAGCTCATCGCGAAGCTGGTCGGCGTTGACTTCAGTCGGAGTTCGGGCGCTCGTGTCGAGCAGTCTATCGAGCGTGGTCGGCGACCACCCCGGTGCATTGGTAAAAAACGGAACGAGCCAGAAAGCGGCAACGATCAGCGGCAGAAAAGCGGAGCTGCGCGCGAGTTGAATGCGGCGAATCCCCGGCGGAGGCGGACAGGCGATGGCGAGGAGCGCGAGACCGTAGGCGGCGATGGCCCAGCGGAGCGCCGGGATGTCGTAAATGCAATGGCAGAGCAGCGCTCCGACGCCGGCCAGCGCGCCAACGCGCAGGTAAAACCCGTGCTCCGTTTTGAAAAGGCCGCGCGTGTTTTTGACGATGAAAATCAAGAGCACGCCCGTCAGCAGGGCGGTGGGAATGCCGCCCAGCTCCACCAGCCACAGCAGCCAACTGCTTTCGGGATGGAGCACATATTGGTCATCCAGGCGGATGGTCTGAAAAAACGGGAAAGTCTGCTCGAAGCTGTCTAGTCCGAAGCCAAATGCAGGCGCCGTCTTCCACATGGCCCACGTGTCATGCCAGATCCCGCGACGCGTCGCGTTGGAGATCGGTCCGTCTCCCATCGCGTCAAAACGCGCGAGCAGCTTTCCCCCAAACATCAGCAGGAGCGCGGAGCTCACGCACAATGCGGCGAGCGCGCTTCCGAACGCGGCGCGCGTGCGCAGTTTGGCCAGGGCCAGCCCCACGAAAATCAAGAGCCCGCAGCCGAGCGCAATCAGGCCGCCGCGGGATTTGCTTTGAAGGAGCGCAACAAAGATCCCCGCGAGCGCGAGCGCGCCCACGATGAGGACTGCGTAATTTTTTCGCCGCGCCGCGCGCACCACGCCGCCGCAGGTGATGAGCGCGCCCATCGCGAGAAGTGCGGCGGCGTGATTCCGGTTTGGGAAAGGCCCGTAGCCCGCCCATCCCGGCGTGTAGCGCCAGCCGTAAATCAGTGAGTCGGAGCGAGTCGGAAAAAGGAGGCAAACGAGCGCGAAAATCAGCGTGATCATCGCGAGCGCCCACGCCAGCCCGAGGCGCCCGCGCGCGTCATCCGCGAGAGTGCGCACCCAGCAAAAGAACGCGCCCGCCAGGAGAGCCGCCAGCAGCGAATCCAGAGCACGCGCCGGTTCGGGATGATTCGTCCGCGGCAATGCGACGCCGAAATCCCGCACCAATGTTTCGCGCCACGCGCTCTGCCCGAACCAGGTCGCGGGGAGAAATTCCTTCGCGGCGAGTGCCGCAAAAACAAGCATCAGCGCCACTTTCGCCAAGCGGGGAATATCCGGAATCGCCGGAGGAACCACGATAAAACCGACCGCGAGCGCCGCGACGAGCCCGATCTGAATGGAGCGATCGCCCGCTCCAAACAGCAGGGCCGCGGCCAGTAGGGAAATCGCGAAGATCGCGAGGGCAATTTTGCGGTTTATCGCCGCCATTTCGCCACGCCCTTGACGTAGATCGGGCGGAAACATTCGGCGATGCGCTGCCATTCAGCAAGCGTGCCGACCTCGCGCGGCGCGTGCAATGTCCAAGGCTTGCTGCCGTTGTATTTGACGTCAATTTGCAGCGCTTCCTCGTCTGTCCAGTCGCCCGCCTCGAGGAAGCCAACGCGCCGCAGGGACTGTTCGAACACACGCCAGAATTCTTCACTGTCCGTGCAACGCTCGACCTCCAGATCGAGAATCTGCGCCTGCAGCAGTGCGTAGCGCACGGTGCGGCGGCGGGAAAAAAGCCGGCCAACCTGTCCGCTGACTTCGCTAAAACTATGCACGTATTGCAGATAGCGCGCGGCGAAAACAGCGAGCAAAAAGACGGCGCCAATCGCAATCGGAATGGTCCTACCCTGGCTCCAGAAGATGCTCAGGCCGATCAGGCTCAACACCACGCAAACTCCATACATCGCGAGGACGATGCGGCGTTTTGAAAACCCGAGATCTTCCAGACGATGATGCACGTGCTCGGCGTCGCCTTCAAAGAGTGGAAATCCCCGCAGCGCCCGCCGCATCAATGCAAAGCTGGTGTCGAGAATCGGCACTCCGAGGGCTACGATCGTCACGAGCAGGACGGCGCCAATGGAGCCTTTTTGCGAGCTGGTGAGCGACAGGGCCGCGATGCAAAAACCAATCAGATACGCCCCGCCGTCCCCGAGAAAAATTCGCGCTGGTGGAAAATTGAAGACAAGGAAACCCAGCAGCGAGCCGGCGAGGGTGAAGGCAAACCACGCCACCGGAAGTTGCTCCGCCATTAAACCAACCACTCCTAGCGTGACCGCCATGAACATGCCGAGACCGCCGGCAAGTCCGTCGAAGCCGTCGATCAAATTGATGATATTGGGGACGGCGATGAGCCAGAACATCGTTAGCGGCAACCCGAGCCAGCCCAGTTCCACGCTCCATGCGCCCCCTGGATACGTGATGAATTCGATCCGAAGCCCGAGCGCGTAAACCAGCGCCGCGATTGCCACTTGCGCGACCAGTTTTTTACGGGCGCCGAGCGGCTTGAAATCGTCCCAGAGTCCGAGTGCGCACATTGAAAGCGCCCCCATCATGATCGCCAGCCAGTCGCCGGTGGATTTGAACTGGGCAGTCAAAATGCCGACGAGGCCAACGGACAGCGCCAGGATGATCGGCATTCCCCCCAAACGCGGAATGGCCCCGTTGTGCCTTTTCCGGGATTCGTTCGCTTCGTCGATCCCGATGGAACTGCGCTGCGCGAGCCGGATCACCCAAGGGGTCGTCAGCAGCGAAATCAGGAACCCGAGAAGGAAAAGGAAGCACGCAATAATCATGAGCTCTTGCGAATTTCCGAAAACGAGAAGTCGTGCTGTGAAAAGCGTGCGACTAAAATTCCCATACTCGCTACAGTTAGCAGAAGAAGTGCCATCTTAGCTCGTGTGTCAGATTTGACTCGGGGTTGTTCTCCCTCTCAATCGCCCAACCCGTCCAGCAGCGCGAGCCATTTCTTCAAAGCTCTCGCACGCTCCACCAAGGGATCGGTCACGATCGGTGTCACTGCGATCGGTTGCTGAAGCCACTCCGCGATCTCTGTCGAAGAACCGGGGGCGAAGACGCCCGCCTGCGGGACTGACCGCAACTCACGGGCGACCGCTCCGTCCGTCGGCCCGATCCAAAGGATCCGACGCGGAATCGTGCGAACGAATGCCAGCTTGCTCGGCCAGAGCAGTCCGCGGGTTTCAGGACGCTGGGTCACCGCGAGGACGTCTGCTTCGAGAAGTGAATCGTGGAGCTTTTCTTCGGGGGCATAGGATTTCCATGTGCAGTTCCGCAGCCCGAGCGCTTCCGCGCGCCGTTGCGCCGACGGCCACGCCGGACCGCCACCTTGAAAAACAAGCCGCCATGGCGCGTCCCGTCGCTCGAGCAGGAGCTGAGTCTGCAGCAGCGTTTCCCATTCGTGCGCCCGCCCGAGATTGCCGGAGTAGAGCAAAGTCGAAAGTGCGGGTTTGGACGTAGCATCGGACCTCGCCTTCGCTTTCTGTTCCGGCGATCCGATGACCCAGGGGGCGATGGTTTCGCCGCTGACGTCGTATCGCGCGAGACGCATCAGCATGTCGTCATCGAGCCCGACCAACGCGTCGACCCGGCGGTAGGACCAACCCATGAGGAGTTCGATGGAGCGCAAAAACCAGCCACGCTGGATCTCGCCCAGCGCCTCCGCCAACTCCGGATACATGTCGAAAAGCCAGTGGGCTGATTTCGCCCGATGGCGCATGGCGACAAGCGTTGCGGCCAGCAGCAGCAGCGGAGGCGAACTCGCAGAAACAACCACGTCGGGCCGCACTGGAGTCAAAATTCCCCGCCATAAAATCGAGGCGAGCGCAGCTAATTCCCGCAGGGCCCGACGGCCCGACTTCGCCGCGCCCCGGTAATTTTGACGCGAAGAAACAAATGCGATTTCGTGCCCGTTCGCTTTGAGAAAATCGGCCAGCTCCGCCAGCAGCCGGCCGGTCGGCGCCGGGTCCGGCGGAAAATACTGGTTGAGGAAAAGAAACCGCACGCTGTCAGGCGATGTTTCTCACGACTGCGGCTGGATTGCCCCGCACCAGCATCCCGGGCGCAACGTTTTCCGTCACGACACTGCCGGCGGCGACCACACTCCCGCTTCCGATCTCCACGCCCGGTGCGATGAACGCCTGCGCAGCCACCCATGATCCCGAGCGCAACGTGATTGGTTTCGTCTGCAAATCGAAAGTAGCCAGCCGATAGTTGTGCGTCCCCGTGCAGAGAAACGCCCGCTGCGACACGCATACATTCGATTCGATCGTCACCAGCGCCAGGCTCAAAATCGAGACGCCTTCGCCAATCCAGACGTGATCGCCGATGTTCAGTCGCCACGGAAACGAGATATTCACCCCGGCCCGGATCACGACGCCCCGGCCGACGCGAGCCCCAAAAAGGCGGAGCAGCCAAACGCGCAAAGTCGAAGGCCACGGCCAGGGGGTTTGAAAGAAACAACAGCGCGAGAGGCACCAGAGCGCGTCCTTCAGCCGCGACACTCCTCGATCAAAATCCCGCACCGAATACTGCGCTAAATCCATCGGCCACACGAGGGTTCCGCAACGGTCAATGGCATAGCCCTTGCTTTTAAACCGCAACGACAAAAGGGCAACGCCATAATCCGCCCGAAGAAACCATTTTAAATGCCATATCTGCCTGAAGTTTTTACCTCCGCTGAGTCGATGCCCTGCTGGCGTCCCGCTCCGGAAGCGCTGCGCCTTGAACCCCGTGAGATTCATGTCTGGCGCGCCAGCCTTGATGATTCTCATCTGCTGGCACTCGCAGGCGGCATTTTGTCGGCCAGTGAAATCGTGGGCGCCGAGCGCTGCGTGAACCCAGCGGAACGCGATCGCGAACTCGCCATGGCCGCCATGCTGCGCGATGTCCTTTCGAGGTATGTGGGCGTCATGCCGGACGAATTGGGTTTCCATCGCGATGCGCGGGGCCGCCGGACACTCTCCTTGAGCACGTTGCAATTTAATGCAAGCCGTGCCGAAAACATGGCCCTGATCGTGGTCGCGCCGAGCGGCGACGTCGGCGTGGAAGTCGAGCAGGTGCGGAACGATCTGCCCTTCGATGAAATGGCGGCCCACTTTTTCGAACCCGAAGACGAATGGAACATTCGCATCGCGCACGCGCCGGCTTTGAAAGCGTCGAGGTTTTTTGACTCGTGGACCGGCTGCGAAGCGTTTGCCCAAGCCGATTCGCGGGTCGGTAGCACCCCCTTCCTCCATCGCTTTTGCCCAGCCGACGGCTTCGCCGCCGCCGTTGCGGTGACGGACGCAGAAGCGCGTCCGATCTTCTGGAACTGGCGTTAAAACCGCTCGCGCGCTGAGGTCGGACCCCTGATTCTGCGCGCGTGAGCATTCGCAGTCGCGCCCGGAAGTTTCTCGGAAAATGGCACCGTCGCGTTTTTCCTCCGCCGGTCGTGCTTGTCTATCATCGCATTGCGGAACCTGAGTCAGACGCGCAACTCCTCAGTGTATCACCCTCCCATTTTCGCGAGCACCTCGCTGTGCTTCGCGCGCGCGCCAACGTTTTGCCGCTTGGCTCATGGCAGAAAAGATGCGCCACGGACGCCAGCCGGCCCGCGCGGTTGCGGTGACGTTTGACGATGGCTACGTGGACAATCTCCGCAACGCGACGCCGCTGCTCGAAACCGCCGGGATTTCAGCCACGGTTTATATCCCGAGCGGATTTGTCGGCACGGAGCAGGAGTTCTGGTGGGACTCGCTGGAAACGAGGGTGCTTTTTCCGGGTCGTCTGCCTGAGACCCTGCGACTTAATTTCCAAGGTGTCTTAAAAGCCTGGAACCTCGGTGCAACCGCGGTTTACGAGGAGAGCGACTTTTATCGGCACAAACATTGGGACGTTTTCCAGTCCGACTCTCCGACTCCGCGCCACGCGCTCTATCGGGAGCTCTGCGCGCTTTTTCAGCCGCTTCCACGCTCTGCGCAAGACGCCGCGCTGGCTGAGTTGCGATCTCAATGGGAGCCCGCTCGTCGCCGACCGGATGATCGACGTTGTGTTTCAGAGGCTGAACTCCGCCAGCTTGCCTCAACGGACGGAATCGAGATCGGCGCTCACACGGTGAGTCACCGCCGACTGGGCGACGCGGACTTTGAAGCACAGACTCAGGAACTCGTGACAAGCAAGACGACTCTGGAAACGTGGCTGGGTCGGCCGGTTCGGTCGCTCGCTTTTCCATACGGAAACTACACTGCTGAAACGGTGGCGGCGGCGCGCAGTGCGGGCTTCGAATCTGCCGTGACTACTGAAGAAAGATATCTCCGACGAGCTGACGATCCGCTCGAGATTCCGCGTGTGTTTGTCCGTGATTGGAACGGCGAAGAGTTCGACCGCCACCTGACCCAATGGCAACGCGACTGATGCAACGGAAGCGGATAGCCTTTACATTGGGAATGGCATGACAGTTGCGCTAGATCTGTGTGGTCGATTAGCGCGCAAATTCCAGAAATGACTTCATACATGCCTATTCGCTTTCCGAAGCAAAGCCCCAGTGTAAGTCGTGGTCATTTTCATGTGTGGCGAGTTGACTTGAGTTCTGCGCCGTTTGGGTCGCTGCGTGACCTTCTATCCCCCGACGAAACCGCGCGTGCCGACCGGTTTCGCTTCCCCGAACACCAGGACCGCTTCGTGGCAGCGCGCGGAACTCTCCGCTTAATTCTCTCGAAATATCTCGGCGATGCTCCGCAAGTGCTATCGTTTCGCTACAACGATGCCGGAAAGCCATACATCCCCGGTTTTCCATTGCATTTCAACCTAAGTCATTCAGGTTCCGAAATGCTTTTGGCTGTTGGCTCGCAAGCAGTTGGGATTGATCTGGAGCAGGTGCGCAACGACCTGGATGTCATCGACTTGGCGAGAGCTCATTTCGCGCTGGATGAGATAGACGAGCTCTTGTCTCTCGCGACCGAAAACAGGACGCGCCGCTTTTTTGAAGCATGGGTTTCCAAGGAAGCCCTGGCAAAAGCACTCGGTGTAGGAATCACGGGAGGATTGGCGTCGACTAAGCCCGATTGGATTGTTCGGCCAATAACCGTTTCCCCTGGATATGCAGCCTCCATCGCCGCCGAAGGCGTCTGGACCGTTGACCTTCTCGATTGGCACTACCACATATGAGCCAGTCGACCCTGCAAGAAAACTTCGAGATCGTTATCGAGCCGAACCGCGGTTGGATGCGGATCGACTGGCGCGCGCTTTGGGCTTATCGCGATCTACTGCTGCTTTTGGTGCGTCGTGAGTTTCTTTCCAAATACAAGCAGACAGTGCTCGGTCCTGCCTGGTTCGTCATCAATCCACTGCTGACGACAATCGTTTTCACCGTGGTCTTCGGAAAAGTGGCTCACATTTCGACGGATGGGATCCCGCCGGTGTTGTTTTACCTCTGCGGGTTGCTCGGCTGGAATTACTTCTCACAAGTCGTTACCACCGGAGCAGCAACCTTTCAGTCTCACTCCGCGCTTTTTAGCAAAGTCTACTTCCCTCGGCTTACAGTTCCGTTATCCGTTGCCATCGCCACCTTGTGCGCCTTTGCGTTGCAGGCCGTCACTTTCGCGGGGTTTTACCTCTACTACAAGTTGTGCACACCGGAAGCTGCGGGTCTTGCACCGGGATGGCGGATCGTCTTTCTGCCACTGCTCGTTCTGCAAATTGGAGCGCTCAGTCTTGGAGTTACCCTCTGGATGTCCGCCGCCACCGCAAAATACCGCGACTTGCTCCAACTCAACCAATTCATCATGCAGCTCTGGATGTATGCGACCCCAATCATTTACCCGGTCTCCAAGATTCCCGGTAAATGGCTTTGGCTAGTCTGGCTCAACCCTATGTCGACGATCATCGAATCGTTTCGCATCTGTATCTTTGGCCAAGGCACGGTAAATCCAATGTATGTTGTCGGATCTGTCGCGTTGACCGCTGCCATCTTCCTGTCGGGAATCATGTTTTACCAAAAGACGGAGCGAACGGTGGCCGACATTGCTTAGTATGGAAAAGCCTATTGTAGAAGTTGAGAAGCTTTCAAAGCTTTACCGGCTTGGTGATTATGGCGCCAGCAGCTTGCGTGAGTCGCTGGGCAGCTGGTGGACTTCCGTTCGCGGCAAGACTGCATCAACTACGTCGCACCACGCCAAGGAGATGCTGATTGCGTCAAATCGAATCGGACCAACGCCTAACAGTTTCTGGAGTTTGAAAGACGTCTCGTTCAATGTGCGGCGCGGTGAGGTCATCGGTATTCTCGGCCGCAACGGGGCTGGAAAATCCACCCTCCTTAAGATTCTTTCCAGGATTACCGAACCGACCGAAGGCCGCGCTGTTCTTCGCGGACGCGTGGTGTCTTTGCTTGAGGTGGGGACCGGATTTCACCCTGAGCTTACTGGTCGTGAAAACGTCTTCCTGAACGGTGCGATCCTAGGAATGACGAGGGCGGAAACCGCGCGGAAATTCGATGAGATTGTAGAGTTCGCTGAAGTAGGTGCGTTTTTGGATACTCCGGTAAAACGCTATTCCAGCGGAATGTATGTCCGCCTTGCCTTTGCAGTCGCGGCACATCTCGAGCCGGAGATTCTTATGGTGGACGAGGTGCTCGCCGTTGGAGATGCTGCGTTTCAAAAGAAGTGTCTCGGCAAGATGAGCGAAGTGCGCAACGAACATGGTCGCACTGTGTTTTTTGTAAGCCATAACATGGGTGCGATTCGTTCCTTGTGCGAAAGTGCGATCCTGATCGAAAGCGGACGGCTGGTCATGCATGACACGCCGCAAAATGTAATTACGCATTACCTTTCCTCCACCATTGCCGGACAGGACGAGATGGATGGCCAGGTTTTTTGGAACGCAGACACGGAACCTGCTCCGGGCACAGACGACCTCTTTTTGCGAGGCATCAAGTTAAAGGGCATCTCAGGTGCCACTCAATCGATGTTCGAGGCGGACCAGGCTATCAACATCGAAATCCATTATCAGGTTGCGGCCAGGTTGCGAGGCGTGCGTTTCAAGCTGTCGATTCTGACCCAGGACGGTGACGTGGCCTTCGTCGCCACGGACCATTCCTTCCAGCCAACCACGCTGGCTCCGGGAATATATCGCTCGGTCTGTGCAATTCCGGGTGGGTTGCTAAACCGGCGAGAATACGTGGTTGGCATAAGTTGCGACATTCCCGGAGAGCGGATGTTGATCGCACAGGGAGAGTATCTGGGCTTTACGGTTTCCGGCGCGGGCAACCAATCCTCAAACTATCCTGAAGCATGGCCGGGGGCCGTCTGTCCCCGCATTGATTGGAACGTCCAACAACTGGATACCGACGAGTTCGCCGCTTTGCCCTCGCCGACCCGCCTCGTGGCGGCCGCTCGTTAACAATGCGGGACGGTTGCCTGCGTTTCGTGAAATACCTATGACTTTGCGGTGCGGCATCACCATCCCCACCCATAATCGGAAGGACGACCTGCAACGCACCTGCAGCGTCCTGATGCGACTGGAACCACGGCCGGATGAGATTTGGATATGTATAGACGGTTGTAGCGACGACACACATTCATGGTTAAGAACGACGTATCCGAATTTCAGAGTAATCTATCACGGCCACGCCCGGGGTTCCGTCGCCAGCAGAGATGAAATGATGCGGTCATCCAATGCTGACGTCTTACTAAGTCTCGATGATGATAGTTATCCTGTTGAGTTGGACTCGATAAAGAGAATCGAGCAACTTTTCGCTCATAATCCGCGACTAGCCATCGCCGCCTTTCCACAGCGCAGCGACGAGTATCCGGACACTCTAAGTGTATCCGACTTCGGCCCCGCTCATTTCATTGGGACTTTTTCAAATGCGGGCACGGCGATCCGCCGTTCGACCTTCCTGGAGGTTGGCGGATATCCGCTCCAGTTTGGGCACGCCTACGAAGAGCCCGATTTCGCGTTGCGATGTCTTGCTGCAGGTTTTGAAGTGAAATTCGAACCGACACTCACCATTCGCCATCATTATACCACGGCGCAGCGAAACGAGATGCGGACCCATCACTCCCATGCGCGGAATGAGTTATGGAGCGTCATCTTGCGCTGCCCATTGCCGCAGCTCCTTCTGGTCGCGTTTTTCCGGATTGCGAGGCAGCTTGGCTATGCGCGAAAGCGCGGATGGAGCTGGGTTTTGCGCGAACCAATCTGGTGGCTGCGCTGTCTGCGGGGGATCCCGCACGCACTCGCGAAGCGCTCCCCCATCGCGTGGTCTCGTTACCGTGGGTGGATGGAATTGGTGCGCCGTCCCATTTTTGATCGCAGTGAATGGAAACGAAAATTTGCCGCGGGAAGAAAATAATGCCATCGAGCTTCACTGTCTGTCAGCTCGGAGCGCGCATGCATTACGCGGTTCCCCGTTTGCTGCACGGCGCGGACTCGCTCGAGATCTTTTACACCGACATCTCCGCGCAAAAGGGCTGGCCGCGGGCGCTCGCCCTCATTCCTACGCCGCTTCAGCCTGCTGCGCTTCGGCGCCTATCCGGCAGGATCGCGCATGGAGTGCCCGCACGGAAAATCGGCGCATTTACGAAGTTCGGACTCTCCTACTCACGGCGGCGCACTGCTGCGAGAAACACAAGTGAGGTGGACGAGGCCGACTGGTGGGCGGGGCGAAGGTTTTGCGAATTGTGCATTCGCTCAGGCCTCGGCAATGCCACCAGCGTTTATGTTTTCAACACGGCCGGACTCGAGCTGTTACAACATGCGCGAGCGCGGGGAATTCGGACCGTGGTCGAGCAAACGATCGCGCCGCGGAGTTGCGAAATGGAATTATTGCAACGTGAGCGCGAACAGCACCCGGAATGGGAATGCGGCTCGACCACCAACAAAGCGGCGCAGGCGCTCGCCGAACGCGAGCATGCGGAATGGGATGCCGCCGACGTGATTTTATGCGGCTCTGAATTTGTGCGGGAGCAAATCGCCGCCGCGGGTGGTCCGGCGAATCGCTGCTCGGTAGTGCCTTACGGCGTTGATTGCACACCCAGCCGCATCACTCGCGAACCGCATGCTGGGCCTCTGCGGGTGCTGACCGTGGGTGCAGCCGGCTTGCGCAAAGGATCTCCGGACGTTTTCGCGGCCGCGCAGAAACTCGGAAGTGAAACGCAGTTCCGAATGATTGGCACATTGCCCGCCCGGCTTCCCGGTGCCCCAAAAAACCTCGATCTGCAGGGACCGGTGCCGAGAACCGAAATCACCCAGCACTACGCGTGGGCTGACGTTTTCCTGCTGCCGTCCATCTGCGAAGGCTCGGCGACGGTGACTTACGAGGCGCTCGCCGCCGGTTTGCCAGTGATTGCCACGCGGAACACCGGTTCAGTAGTTCGCGATGGAATCGAAGGCTTCATCGTGCCCTGCGGAGATCCCGATGCGATTGCGGAAAAACTGGCGGCACTCGCCGGCGATCGGGATTTATTGCAACGCCTCTCGCAAAGCGCAGCGGAGCGTGCGCGAGACTTTACTTTGAAACGTTACGGTGAACGCTTGTTACAGGCGCTGTGCCATTGAACGAGACCCTTCCCTCCGTTCGCGAAATGGCACGGCGACTGCGCGTAAATTGCGTGATGCGCTCGAGTTGTTATCCTCATCCCGCTCCACTGGGAATTTCCTAGCTTATGGCGCTGACCACACGCACATCGCCAGCACGCCCCTCCGGCAAGCGCCGTCTTGATCCGCCGAGCGCCCCTCCGTCACTTGTTGCAGTCCCCTATCCGGTGCTTGCCGGCAGCGCGATTTTTCTCCTCGGTCTCCTGGCCACCGGTTTGCTTGCCAGCGGGAAAACGTCCACGGAGATTGCAAGATTCGCCGCCATTGGGACGGGGATCAGCATGGTTGCAAGCTTTGCGCTCGATGCGCGAGTCGGGATGCAGAATCTCGTTCGTGCCGACATCCTCGCCCTGCTTTCCCTCTACTTTCTCACGTTTTGCGAATTCCTTTTTCCACAACCGACGTTCGCCACAATGGTCGACTCGCCCGCTGCGTTGCATGGCGTCTGGGCGTGCTTGACCGGATTCGCGGGGCTGGTGATCGGGCGGCATTTGCCTCGCGCACGCCGGCAGCCGTTCGGATCGCTTCTTACTCAACCCGTCTCCACCACGCTCACGCTCGGCGCTTTTGCCTTCTGCTTTTTCGATGGTTTTGCCTACATGCTCGCCTGCTCGGATTTCGACCCGATCGCCATGGTCGGCTGGTTTTTCGAGCCGCGCTTTTCCCAGCCTTGGAGTCGCGAGGCGCTGGGCGACTGGCGCGCGCTGCTGCACGAACTCGAAATGCTGCTGTTCCTCGTGCCTCCACTTGGCGGAGTGATTCTCGCCCGGCGAAAACGCTACTCTCTCACGAGTCTGCTCCTCGTTTCGCTCGGAGTCGCCTTTGTGCTTTTTTACGGGTTCTGCAATGGCACCAGGTATTTCGTCGCGGCCTATCTGGTGACCATGCTTGCGGGCTTCGCTTTTGCTGCGTCGCCGTCGCAAAAAAAGGAAGTGATCGCCGCTGCGGTCACTGCCGCTGCGTTGATGCTGATCGCCACTGCCGTGATGCTGGAGTTCCGTCACATGGGTCTGCGCGCTTACGCACTTCACGACTACGAGGATTTTCGCAGACCCGAAGACGCCGAGCGCACGCTCTACGTTGATTTCAATCTCTATGTCATCTCCCGCATCACCGAGGTCTTTCCGCGTCGACACGATTATCTCGGCTTTGAAATTCCAATTCTCGCGTTGGTGCGGCCTGTTCCGCGGGCGCTCTGGTCCGGCAAACCTCAAGGCATGAGTTTTCCCATCGAAGACGTCATCGGCGCCCGCGGATGGACGGTTGCGGCGACGTTCGTTGGGGAAGCTTACATGAGCGGCGGATATTTTGCGGTCTTCGCCATCGCCTGCGTGCTCGGCGCGCTCGCCCGCTGGTGGAATCTCTTCGCCTCTCCACGGAACTCGGAATTCGGCGTGCTGATTTACGCCTCCGGCTTTTTCGCAGCCGCGATCGCCATGCGCAGCATTCTCGTGTTGACCACTGCCCTGCTCCCGTCGCTCGCCGGGATCATTGCCGGCTATTTCATCATTCGCCGGGATTCTGCGCGACGCCTGCTGCGCCCGCCGATGCCACGGAAACAAGCTGATGCTTTGACCAAACGCTGACGGCGCCCGATGCATCTGGCCGTCATTTTTGAAAATATCGGTGGATATCATGCGGCCCGTTTGCGCGCCGCGCAGACGGAGTGCGAGAAAGAAGGCTGGCGGCTGACGGCAATTCAGATCACCTGCGCGCAAGGCGAACATCCCTGGGGCGGGATTGACGCGCAGCCTTTTCAGATTGTCTCACTCGACGACCCGGCGCGGAGTAATGGGCAGCAGACCGGCGCAGCCATGACATGCGCACTGGATGAACTCCGTCCAGATGCGGTCGCAATTCCCGGCTGGGGATTTGATTATTCCCGCGCCGCGCTTCGCTGGAGCCGGCGCCGCCACGTCGCTGCCATTCTCATGAGCGAAAGCAAAGAAGATGACGAACCCCGCGCGCGCTGGAAGGAGTTTTTGAAATCACTCCTCTACGTCAAAAACTTCCAGGCTGCCTTGGTCGGAGCTGAGGCTCACCGTGAATACCTTGTGAAGCTCGGCCTTCCCCGTGAAAAAATCTTCCAAGGTTACGACGTGGTGGACAACGACTACTTTGCGGAGAAAGCGGATGCCGCGCGGGCGCACCCGCACCTCGCGCGAGACCGCCACACCGCCATTCCTGACTCGCCCTATTTTCTCGCAGTGACCCGCTTTATCCTCAGAAAAAATCTCCGATGCCTGATCGCTGCCTACGCGAAATACCGCGAGCGTAGCGGCGCGACGCCGTGGGCTCTCGTGCTTTGCGGAAGCGGGTCCGAGGAAGAATCACTGCGCAACTTGATCCGTGAATCCAGCTTGGAAAACTGCGTGCATCTGCCGGGGTTCGTCAGCTATCGGGAGATTGGCGACTGGTATGGCCTGGCTGGGGCGCTCATTCACCCCGCGCTGCAGGAACAATGGGGCCTGGTCGTGAATGAGGCGATGGCTGCGGGACTCCCGGTCCTGGTCTCCGCACGGTGCGGTTGTTTTCCAGAACTCGTGCGGCCCGTCGGCTTCGGTTTTGATCCATGCAACGAAAGCGAGTTAACCGACCTCATGCTAAAAATATCCCACCCGCTCGCCGATCGCGCTTCGCTCGGCGCCGCAGCGAAGCGGCAAGTCGAGAAATTCGCTCCGCGGGAATTCGGCGCGGGATTAATGCAGGCGACTCGCAGTGCGTTAACTTTTGTGTAACAGGTGGAAACATCCGACCCGGAAGAAAAAATTAAGATTGGCGTCGTGACGTCGTGGCTGAGCAGAAACGGAGGCGGCATCTTCACGAGTGCGATGCGTTTTGCGCAAACCATGGCTGAATGCGCGGGCGTCGAGGTTTTCGGTTTGCGAGACAATGCCACCGCCGTGGACACGAGTGAATTTCCCCACGTGAAATGCCGCGCCTTTTCCGTTCGCGGACCAAGCGCCGTCGGTTACGCACCCGGTCTCGCGCATGCGTTGCGAACAACGCACGCCTCAATTCTTCACACTCACGGTTTGTGGATGCATCCATCGTTCGCGGTCCGCAAGGCCTGCAAACCGTATGTGGTTTCACCACACGGCATGCTCGATCCATGGGCACTGCGGAACTCACGCTGGAAGAAACACATTGCCGCCGCGCTTTTCGAAAATGCCCATCTGCGCAACGCGGCCTGTCTCCATGCTCTTTGCGATGCGGAAGCGGACTCGATTCGTGCCCATGGTTTGCGCAATCCGATTTGCGTCATTCCCAACGGAGTAGACCTACCAGCGCGCCCATCCCAGCCATCCGCGCCGTGGCCGGAAGCGTTCGCCGACAATCGCTGCGCTCTTTACCTGGGGCGGCTTCATCCAAAGAAAAATCTGCCGAATTTGCTCCGAGCGTGGAAACAAAACGCGCCGCAGAAATGGCGTCTGATCATTGCGGGCTGGGACCAAAATAGCCACGAAGCTGAATTGCAAGCTCTCGCGCAGCAGCTCGAAATCACAGATCGCGTCCATTTCGCCGGTCCGCTTTTCGCAGCCGCAAAGGCAGCGGCTTATGCAAACGCCGACGCGTTTATCCTTCCGTCCTTGAGCGAAGGATTGCCCTTGGTGATCTTGGAAGCGTGGTCACACGGCATGCCGGTTTTAATGACGTCGGAATGTAATCTGCCGGAGGGATTTTCAGCGGGCGCGGCCATCCAAATCAGCACGGATGTCGCCGGCATCGCCTCCGGCCTGACAGATCTTTTTGCGATGGCAGACGAGCATCGAGTTGAAATGGGGCGACGCGGCCGCGATCTGGTGCAGCAATATTTCGCGTGGGAGAAAATCGGCCGCGAAATGCTGGCCGTGTATCGCTGGATTTTGGGGCTCAGGGCTAAGCCCGAATCCGTTCAGGACTGACCGAAGAGCGCCGAGAAGAGCGGCGTGCGACCGCACCGTCTCAGAGGAGAAACAAACTACGCGGCGTAGTATTTCGGATACCGATAATAGTAGTAGTCCGGCATTTCCGTATCGATGCAGTTGAGCACCAGACCCAGCACCGGGACCTGCCGCTGGTAGAGCATGTTCATTGAATTGCGCACCAGCCGCGCCCCTGTGAATTTGGCGCGGATGACCATGAGTGTTCCGTCGAAATTCGGCGCGATGGAAGCGGTGTCGTCGGTGGCGAGAATCGGCGACGTGTTGAAGATCACGAGATCGAAGGCGCTCTTCCAATCCGCGAGCAGGCTGATGAGTTTTGAATCGAGCAGCAATTCGCTTGATTGGTTTGTCACCGGACCGCGTGAGATCACCGACAGTCCGGTGTAAGGCGTGGTGCGCACCACGTTTTTCCACGGCATTTCATCCCGCAAAATATTCGAGAGGCCGAAGCGGCCATCGATATCGAAAAGCGACGCGACATCGCCGCGACGGAGATCGGCATCCACGAGCAGGACGCGGGTGCCGGCGAGCGCCATCGTCACCGCCAGGTTGCTGGCGATCGTCGATTTCCCCTCGCCCGGGATAGAGCTTGTCACAATGACGCTTTTTAACTGCCGTTGATCGGGCAGAAACAAGAGGGACGAACGGAGACTGCGGAAGGCTTCCGCGAAAACATAGCGGTCATCCTCCTCCTGCAGCAGCGGCAGACCCGCCATCGTCCGGCTGTCGTCCACATTCGGGATCTGCCCGAGGATCGGCTCGTTGAATTGCTCAAGCACTTCTGTCGAGGACACGAACCGATCGTCCGCGCGGTCCATGATCATCAAGACGATGCCTCCGGCCAGCAGGCCGAAGAACAGCGCGATGAGCAAGTGTTTTACAAACCCCGGATTCACCTGCTCGGGTGTTCCCGCCCGCTGCATGATTTGCACCGTGGCCTGATCGACATTCTTGCTCACATCCAGTTCGCGGATGCTGCCGACGAGTTTTTCATAAACGTCATTGGTGCGCGCGAGCGCTTCCTTGAGCCGCTGGTATTCGGAGTCTTTCGTGCTCGCCTCCATCACTTTCTGCTCCCAGTCCTTGATGCTGGAGTCGAGGCTCTCCATTTCGGCTTTGATCGCCGCGACCCGCATCTGCGCATTGTCCTTGGTTTGATCTTTGATCGTCGAAAGCAAGCGCTCGAGACTTGCAATATCTTCCTGAATTTCCTTCAGCTTCGGATGTTCCGGCCGCCATATCTTGCTCCGTTCAGCTAATTCGGCCCGTTTTTGAATCAGCTCCTGAGATTTCTGGGAAAACTGCTGATTGAACTCGCTCCCGACCGAACCGTCGGTTCCAGAGGCATCGGTCGGACGACTGAGTAACTGATCGCTGCTGAGATTTTGCAAGCGCTGCATTTCCGTCACGAGGTTGGCCTGCTTCGTCTTGAGATCTGAGAGATATTTGGACGACGTTTTCCCCTGCTCTTCCCAAAACGCCATGTTGTTCTGCTTGATGAAAGCCTGCAATTCGGCGTCACGTTGATCGCGTTCTTTCCCGAGCCTGCCGAGCTCGCTGCTGAACTGGCCCATCACGCCGCTCACCGCATCGCCGGCC
>JAXDQV010000296.1:0-13681 GCA_034667645.1 Chthoniobacter sp. | reverse complement strand
GCGCCGAGCGACGCATTTGATTTGGTGGCGCGTAACAGTTGCTCGGCCACCAGTCCAAGGTCATAGCGCGGAGCAGACGCGTCGCGCCTGCCAAAGTAGAGCCAGAGCGGTTTCGCGGCCTCCGGCGAAGTTTTAAACACGACCCGCGTCGCCGGATAAAAGGAGCGGAAATCGCGCAGATCGATTGCCGGATTGTCACCGTTGTCGGTTTCCACGAGCAGCGTGTCAGTGAGCGGCGGCGTGTTCAACTCGAGGGCGAGTTCGTGCGTGGTGCGGTCGGGCGTCTGCTTCCACGTCGCCCGCCCGAGCTCGCGCGGAAACTTGTCACCACGCGCGTCGGCGGCTTCCTCCCACAAGCGCACGTCGCGCTGAAAAAGCGGTGACGATGAAACGCACACGACGCGCGTGATCGGCAATCCGACTCGTGGCAATTTCAACGACCAGCGCGAGAGTGTGGGTCTTTTTGGTTCGGTCACAAGTGTCGCGCTCAATGCAATCGGACGCGAAATCGAAGTGTGTTCGACCAAGAACGGAAGCTGGCGGCCATCGCTCACGATGCGCAAATCGCGCAGGCCACCCGCAGCATGCGCGAGGATGTCGAGATCGAGTTCAAGTTGTTGCGCACCGGTGCGTGCGAGTTGGATCGTCTTGCGAAATTTCCAATCGCCGGTGTCAATGGCCGCGCCGGTCAGCGCAAGCGCCCCAAGCGCCTCCGGGGCTTTGTAACCGGGATTTTCCGCGAGCGACGAAGGCTTCACGTCTTGTGCGGACGCGCCTTGCAACTGGCTTCCGAGCGCAGAGACATCATAGCGCGGGGCGGCGCACTCACTGTTCCCCGAGAGCAAAACGTAACTACCCGGTCCACCCGCATAAAAGATGAGCCGCACCATTCGCCGCTCGCCGCGCACGGCGCTGATTTGCAAAGGCGGGCTGTCGCCATTGTGAATGAAGACCAGCAGTTCGCGGGCATGGATTTGTTTTTCGAGAGGCACGTCAATACGCGCTTCACTTTTACCTTCCACGCCCACGCGATAAATCACGCTCTCGCCGAGCGGCCGTTCGGTAATCCCTTCTTCGCTGACCTCCGGCGCGGCGAGCGAAACGGTGCGGGTGAAAAGCGGTTCCGGCGTTTCGATGTGCAGCGACGCGAGCGTGATGTTAGTCGCGCCGAGATCGAGCGCGAGCCGCGTTACGTTCGGATTTTCGTCGCGCGATTTGATTGTGACCGTGAAGGGTTCCACTGGTGCGTCCGATTTCGCGGCAAGCAGACGAATACCGGTTATCGGAATTGCCGGTAGGCGACGGTCATCGAGTGTAATTCGCAGGAATTCCCACGCACCCCGTGGGAAATCGGCACGCAGTTTTTCCGCACCCTGCGGCGTGCGAAAAAGCGGCTGTCCGGCCGAGAGTT
This sequence comes from Chthoniobacter sp., assembly GCA_034667645.1. GTDB lineage: Bacteria > Verrucomicrobiota > Verrucomicrobiia > Chthoniobacterales > Chthoniobacteraceae > JAJPJG01. The sequence continues at coordinate 12,270 of JAXDQV010000296.1, read as the reverse complement.
CCTGCCAATTCTCCCCGTCATGTGATGCTTCAACCCGGGCGGCTTTGATGAACTGCGTCGCCGGCATTTCGAGACTCACGCCCGCGAGGGGTTCGATCGTTCCCGTCTCAATGGTGATCGCCGTCGCCTCGTCTCCAAGCGCGCTCCGAAAGGACTTCGCGCGCCTCGTGGATTCCGGCTGCGGCATCGGACGTTCGATGGTGAACGGAACTTCGTTACCCGCAGGATCGGTGATGCGCAGATCTTCGAGTGCTGATCGCGCTGCGTCCAGGGTTTCAGTCGGGAGTTCGGCTCGGGTAAGTCCAGCGGCGGGAATGTCGAGTATCTGGCGATGACGCCAGCCAGTCGCGTCGAGTGCATGAAGTTGCGGTGCGGCGAGCAACAGCAGCGACGCAGCGCGGCAGAGATGACCGCTACGAGGGAATTTCATTTTCCGGAAGAACGACGAAGCGCTGATACAAAAACGACAGGATCATTGCGACGATGGCCACGGCGACGAACGCGCCGATGCGATAGAGTTGATCAAGTTGCGAAAGGTCGTGCAGAAAAAGTTTCAGCACCGTCAGACCGAGCAGACCGAGGCTCGCGTAACGCGGCGGCGCAATTTTTTTCCGGATGCCGACGATGAGCAGCGTGAGGGCGAAGAGCGCCCAAGCGATGCTAAAGCTCATGTCGCGAGCGAAATTGCCGGAGAACTGAAACGTCAGCACGCTTGCGTTGGGCGCGGTGAAGAAGTCGGCGATCTCGATATTCACGAGTAGAAACAGGAGCAGCGTGCCGAGCCCCTGGAGCAGTGGGGGCACATCCGTGTCGAGCATTCGATTGCGCGGCGGTGCGAGCAGCCTCGCGCCGGCAAAGAGCGCCGATGCAGCGATGCCATAGGCATAGAGATACCAGTTTAAGAGCGCGACCGATGCGCGCGGATGGTATGCGAGTAGAGCGGGATTCAGCGCGAGGCGCGCAAAAGATATGACGAGGAGCGCGACGCCGACGAGTCGCAACCCCGGATGCGGCACGCGACGAAACAGCCAACAGAGCGCTGCGCCTTCCAGCGCCCAACTGATCGTAATCCACTGCCGCTCAAACTGGATTGGGAAAATGAGCGTGACGAAAAACAGCGCACTGCCGCCGAACCACGCGAGCTGCGCGTTGCGCGCGGGACTGTCGGCAGGCGTGCGTTTCAAAAGCGCGGCCAACCCGATGAATGCCGGAACGGCAAACGCCGCGGGCAGCAAACCCATTGCGTGGTTTGGCCACGCTGTTTTCACGAGGTCGTAAACCAACTTGAAGTGGAGCGGTCCCGCGAGGGCAGCCACCGCCCACGGCGCATTCCTTTTCTCAAAGCGCCGGTGAAACAAAAACGGAAAGGCGCTGAATAACGTGTAGAAACCGAGATACCAAACGAGAGGAACGACGGCGCGAGCTGGATCGAACCGATTAAAATGCCACGCGTGTTCGAGCAGGAGCGTCGAGCCGAGCGCAACAGCCGGCAGCACAGTGAGCGACATGATGCGCGTCATGCCAAGCAGCAGCGCGACCAGCAGCAAGGCGAGCCCGAAGACCGGTGACGGATTTGCGAGCGGCAATCGCAGCGTGAGCATGATGAGCAGAAGAAATGGCAGCGTTGCGGAGAGCGCGGGAATTTGGACCGAGAGATTCGCGGGATTCGTCAGGTCGCCGAACAGCTTTCCCTCACCCAGATTCTTACGCGCGAAGCGGCGGCAGGCCCACGCGGCGGTGATGACGAAAAAGACGGCGAAACCGCCGACCAGAAACAGCGAAGTTGACAGGCCGGTGAGCGTCGCCGGAATGCGGAAAATCCACGCGCCGGTTGCGATGAGCGTGAGCACCAACACGACGAGAATCGGCAGCAAAGTAGCGGTAAAAACCGCGACCACGATGGCCAGCGCATCCACGAGGAGCACGAATGGCCAGACGAGAATTGAAAGCTCCGAAAGCTTGCAGATTGGCATCAAGACAAGCACGAGAGCCAGGGCGGGAAAGGCATGGCCCCACCACGGGAGGGTGATTGCACGGAATCTCTGCAGCACAATCGGCAGGACGGAATGGAGAACCGCGAAGATGAAATAGAAAGCAAGCGCGGAATCGAGATGCGCACTCGTGATATATCTACCCGTCCATAAGGAGAGGAGCGCAAAGGCTGCGAAGCCCGCGGCCCCTCCGATCACGGCGAGTTCGCTTTCGATCAGAGCCAGCGCGAGCAAGCCGAGGTCTACGAGAAACGCATAGCTGAAAAGTAACACTGGCCGTTCTCCGAGAGAGGAAAATGACCACAGTAAAAAGGCGAAAATGAACGCCACCGTTCCGGACATGATCGCCGCGTAAAACAATTCGCGCGTTGCTCGCGCAGATCGTCCGGCGAACACGACGGCGGCGAGAAACAGCGCCTGGAAGCCGATGAATACAGCCATCGGGGCAAGGACTTTGTCACCGGTGAAGTATTTTTCGGTGACAAAAAATTGCGTCAGCCAGCTGGCCTGAATCAAAACGGTGCACGCGGCCCCGAGTAATGGAAGCGAGTTCCAGCGCTGGCGAAGCGCAAGCGCGAGCAGTCCGACATCAAGCAATACAATGTAGCCGAAGAGCGGCAGAGGTGTGTCATGCCCGCTCGAAAGCAGGATCGGCGTGAGGAATCCGCCGGCGATCCCGAGCACGGCGACAACGAGCGCGTTCATTCGCACCGCGAGCAGGAACGCCGTCGCGGTGATAAGCGACATCAGCAAAAAAGTGGCCGGGGTGCCGAAGAAGGCGAAGTGGTAAAACGCGCGGCACGCGAACGTGACGGAGTAAAGCACGAGCACGCCCGTCGCGCAGAGCGTTTGCGCAGTGACGCGGGTCTCGCGGCGCTTCATGCAGACTCCGCCGACAACAAGACCAATGCCCACGAGAAAGCCAATCGCGGCGCGCACTTCGGGCGGGATGAGATTGTGCTCGAAGGAGTATTTAACGAAAAACGCGACGCCGAGAAACAATGCAAACCCGCCAATCCACGCGAACATTTTTGCGCCCATGAATTGCTCTAGATTGAGCTGGGATTTTGGAGCAGGCGTCGGCGCGATTGAGGCCCGAGCAGGCTCTGCCGCTTGCTTTGGAAGCGGACCGCTCGTTTTCGGCCCTTGAGGTTCCGCGATCTGTGGCAACGGCGGAATAGGGGGAGGGAACGATGCGTCGGTCATGACGATTGGCACCGGCATTACGTCTGGTTTCCCGAATCCCGTGTGCCGCATCACCTCGTGCTCCGCCGCACGCTGCGGTTGCGTCACGCCGTCGGCGCGGTCTTGCAGACGGCGGACTGCCTTTTCCAAGCGATCGAGACGGGAACTCATCTCTTCGGCTCTCCGTCGCGCCTCGGCAACTTTCGTGAGGGCGACGAATGGCATCACGATGATTGCGATAAGGAAAAGGATGAGTAGAACCGCAAGGCCTTCCATAATGAGTCAGTATGCGCCTTTTGTCCGCAAAGCGTTAATGGTTGAAAAATGCAGGCTTCCAGAGTGCGCGCCATAAATGCGACAATCTGTGCTTCTTATAATCGGCGAGTGCCGCAAAAAATAACCCAAAATGCCTTGGCCTCCAAAATCGACTTCCCGTTCGCCTAAGTGCTGAGTGCTTACCCAAAATGAATAAGAACTCCGTGGGCATCTTCGCGATCGTGACGAACATGGGATTATTATCCCTTTTGCTGCCGCAGTCAGCAAGCGGCGCCGAGTTTTACGTAGCTCCCAATGGTAAAGATACGAATGCTGGCACGATTGCCCTGCCCTTCGAAACCCCGCAGAGAGCGCAGGAGGCCGCGCATCCCGGGGACACGGTTTATCTGCGCGGAGGAGTCTACGCCGTCCGCGAGGATCAGATCGCCCGCAGACAGGGCAATTATGCCTACGTTTTTGAGATGAACAAGAGTGGCGAGCCGGAGAAACCGATCAAGTATTGGGCTTATCAAACGGAGACACCGGTTTTCGATTTCTCCCAAGTCAAAGCGGAGGGACTGCGGATCGTCGCCTTTTACGTGAGCGGTTCCCGGATTCATTTCAAAGGCTTCGGGGTCAAGGGCGTTCAGGTGACGATCAAGACGCATACCCAATCCGAGTGCTTTGAAAATCAGGGCAGCAACAACATCTACGAAAGGTTGAGCATGCACGACGGGCAGGCGATCGGGTTTTACCTTCTCAACGGTTCAAACAATCTCGTGCTTAATTGTGACGCCTACCGCAACCACGATTTCACCTCGGAGAACGGCAGGGGAGGGAACACCGACGGATTTGGGGCGCATCCCCGGAAAGGCGCCACCGGCAACGTTTTCCGGGGATGCCGCGCCTGGTTCAATAGCGACGACGGATATGACTGCATTAACTCGGCGGAAGCGGTGACGTTTGAGAACTGCTGGGCGTTTTACAATGGGTTCTCGGATGCATTCAAAAGCTTGGGGGACGGAAACGGATTCAAAGGCGGCGGATATGGGTCAACTCCGGTGGGGCGATTACCGACCCCGATTCCCCGGCATGTCATTCGGTTTTGTCTGGCGGTGCGAAACAAGGCGAACGGCTTTTACGCCAATCATCATATTGGAGGAGGTGATTGGTTTAACAATACGGCCTACAGGAATCCCACTAATTTCAACATGCTCGAGAGATTGGCCGACAACGTCACGGACGTGCCCGGCACTGATCAGAAGATGAAGAACAATCTGGGATACAAGGGCGGCAAGGAAGTCGCCAATCTCACGGCGGAAAAGAGCGATGTGACCGGCAACTATTTCAACCTGCCGGTGCAAGTCGCCGACAATGATTTTCTGAGCCTGGAGGAGAAGGAACTGATCGAGCCCCGCCAGCCTGATGGCAGTCTGCCGAAGATCTCCTTCCTGCATCCGGCGAAGGGGAGTGACTTGATCGACAAGGGGGCGGACGTGGGGTTTCCTTTCAAAGGAGCGAAGCCCGACTTGGGATGCTTTGAAAGTGGGTATTGAGTGCAGTGCAACCGTTAGCCGGCCACCTCACTCAGCTTGCCCTGTCGACCTAACCGCGACGCGCGAACGGACGCTCGCTCCGGGTCTCGCGTTTGCGGGGCACGAGGAAAAGGCATGGAAGCACGAAGCATAGTGCCCACCAAAAGCCGATCAGTAGAATCGCCAGCAGTCTGCCAGAATGGACGATCGTGGCGCAGTGATCGAACAGTGCCGGAGGAGTCATTCCGAAGTAATGAATGTTTCGCGGAAAGAAGGAAGCGAAAGTTCGTAACTTTTGAATTTCGAATCTGTATTGGCTGCGGCGTCTTCAGTGGCTGTGAGGAATGTGGAGATCACGCCGGGGCACACCGTTGAATACGAAATCAACGTATCTCCGCTGTGCGTCGTAGGACCTGCCGGCGCGCGTGTAACCGCTGCCCGATTCAGAGCGACTGTGTATCAGCGTGCTGCAGACTGGTGTCAGGCAAGCTCGGGCAATTGCGCGCTACAAAGTCACGCACGTTGCGTAGAACAAAGAAAGGCACCCCGGGGCTGCGTCGGACTTTCAGGGCGTCGATACGGATGTCATTCACATCATCCAGCACAATGACCGGGCGCATCTCGTCTGCTTCGTAGCTGACTTCCACGTTGTGTATCTCGACATTCTTCGCGTGACGTATGTAGAATCCATACGCCGGGATCTTGCCGAACATACTCGGCTCCGGGTAGGTCTTCTCCTGCTCTGGCGGCTCGGTCGCAGCGTCCTCTGCGGTGCCGCCTCCATTGTAGATGATGTGGACGTTACTAATGTGGATGTCCTCGATCGGATGATCCGGCAAGCCAGCAAAGATAGAAGCAAAGTGCGGATCCACATCATAGGCCACTATGTTACTGATGTTGACGCGGCGAATCGCGCCGATAGTCGTGCCTTCGGGACCGCGCGCGCGATTGCCTAAGCGCAGGAACAGCGGCGACGTGGTGACCTCGCGCATCGCAATGTTGCTGATCGTAATGTCCTCGATGATGCCGCCATCCACGGTTTCCAGTGCAAGGCCCCGGCTGCGCTCACACACGCAGTTTGAGATGGTGATATTCCTAAAGCCACCGTTGGACTCCGTGCCGCACTTGATGCGTCCCGTCATACGGTCTTTGTCGGGAGCCAGCTCCTGCGTGCGCCCGAAAGCGCCATCAAGAAAGGTGCCGGGATCGAAACCGGTGACCTGACAATTGGTGATCGTCACGTTTTCCGTCGCGCGCGCCGACCCGAGCGCGTAGGAGCTCTTAAGACAAATGCCGTCATCGTTGGGCGAATTTACACTAGTATTGGAAACACGCACGTTGCGGCAACAGTCGATGTCGAGACCATCGCGATTGGTGTCAATCTTCAGGTTGTCGATCGTGAGATTGTCCACGCCAGTTGCGAGCAGCGCAAAGTGACCGCCTTGCAAGATGGAAAAATCGCGCAGCACCACGTTACGACAAAGCTTAAGCGCGATAGCCTTGTTGCCCTGGCCTTCCATGGTGAGGGGCTCATCGGCAAAGCCGGGGGGGGCGAATCCGCGGCTGCCTGTCGGAATCTGGCCGTAAGCACTCGCAATGACAGGCGTGTCGCTTGTCTTGGAACCTGTGGCAGGCTCGGCGTCGAGGCTGATTGGACTATCTCCCGGCTGCGTAGCCCGCCGCGGTCCCGGACCCCAGCGAGTGAGTCCCTTCCCATGAATCAGTCCTGGTCCCAAAATTGCGACATTCGCTAGGTCCTCACCCCAGAGGAGGCTGTTATGCCAATGACTGTGGCCGAAGTCTTGATAGGCGTCCCACTCATTAGGCTCAGCGGCATCATAGGCGCCTTTAGTTTCCGTCGGATCGGCGGCGAGGATCGTTGCCCCGGAATCAAGGTAAAGAGTGATATTGCTCTTTAGCCGAATCGAGAAGCAGAGGTAAGTGCCGGCCGGAAAGTAGACAGTTCCGCCGCCACCGGCGTATGCCGTTTCAATCGCCCGATTTATCGCATCGCTATCGAGCGTGACACCGTCCCCGACGGCACCAAAACCTAAAACGCCAAAGTAATCGTGGGAGCGCATCTCAGGCTAGTTAGATCATCTTAGAAAGAACTGCAATCTTCCCGATCGCCCGAGTAAACCCGTCCGGGCCGTCACCTAATCCAGCGATTTGCAGCTTGTCCGATCAGTAATCTTGGGGAGAGAATGCTGGATAAGTCATCGTCGAGTATTTTCTTCTCTCCGGGATCGGTGATCTCCGCCGCAAGCCTTCGCGCTGTCGCGATATGTTCCGACGCGGCTTGGGGATGTGTGAACGCGACTGCTCTGGCCATGGCCTCGTGAGCGCAGGCGACATGAAATGGAGTGAGATGGTTTCGCTTTGAAATGTCGAGAGATCGTTGGGCGTGAAAAAGCGCGGCATCAGACTGTAGGAGAACAGCATGAACTCTGGAAACCTGCCACTCCCCAACCGCAAGGTTCTCTGCCGAGCCCATGAACTCCCAATGCAAACGTGAAGCGTGTGCCAAATTAAGCATCCGGGCATCCTCTTTTGGCGTCCTTTCGCGCTTGTCGAGTAGCCGCCAAGTCTCGTTTAAAAACTCGATCACCCTCTTCTTGTGAAGCTGCGGCTGCGTCAGAGTGGCTTCTTCGGTAATCATTGATAGTGGGATCGTTTAGCAGCGTAACAACCCAATGGTTCGCTGCAGCGACGGTCAGCCGTTGCGGTCATTCGGTTATTGCGATGATCGGTCCTAAATCCATTCGGAAGTCACTCCGTTTGAGTTCGGGTGCGTGCAGACTGGAAATGGTGCCGTCGAGAAAGAGTGCGTCCTGGCAGCGGAGCTTGTCGCGGAACAGCGTGGCAAACTCGTAGAAGTTCACGGGCGCCTCGCTGATGACGAACAGCGCAATGTCGGGCGACGGGACGCCGACGCCGTTGCGGAAGAGACGTGATTCGGAGTTCGGGTTGAACGCGGAATGGAGCTTGCCGCCACGCACGAGTAACGGGCCGGACTGTGTGGCAAGGATGACGCGCTCACGGAGCTTGGGATACTCGGACGACTCGATAACTCGCGCCGCGGTCTCGGTGACGGCGAAAACACCGTTGGGCTTGAGGAAGAAGTTGCCGTCTCCGTTAGCGGTGTTGAGTGGAACGGCCTGCTGACCGCCGGAGACAAAAAGCCCGACCGCAGAGAAATCGCCGTGATACATACCGGCATTCATGGCGAAAGTGAGCTTCTGGCAGCGTGACTCAACCCACCGTGCCAGTCGCTCGAAACGCTTGAAGGGTTGGCCGGTCTCGTCGCGGTGGAATAACTGGAGACGCTCCTTGAGGACGTTGACGTGGCAGACAGTGAATCGCTTGCCGGCGAACTCGACGGCTGAGGCGCAGCTGGTGAGAGCCAGCGTAACAAACCAGACGGCAAGTAGCAGAGTCTTCATTACCCCAAAGGCGCGAGCGACGGCTAAGGAGAAGGTAGGCCTCAAACATGCGTGATAACTTGCAGTTATCGAGCGTAATCCGCGGGGAAGCAGGTTTCATCAGAGTATTCCCGCGCTCGTGAGTCTGATTCGGGAAACTTGCGTTCAAAGCGCCGGATGGCCGCCCATGGTCAATGGCATCCAAAAAACCTGGTGCCCAAACAGCGCCCAAAATAAACCGCTAAACTGCAACGGACTTCAACAATTAGTCACAATGGAAACAAACAGCGGCTACCCGAGAACCTCATAAACAGAGCGTTTCCGCTTCATTTACAGGGTGTGCGTCCGGCGGGGGTCGAACCCACAACCTTTGGCTTCGGAGGCCAACGCTCTATCCAGTTGAGCTACGGACGCAGACGATTTGCGGTTTGGTGAATACCGCGAAAATCGTGGAAAGGAAAGAAGTGTTAGTGGTTGCCACCGAAGGCGGACGAAGTGTGCCGCGGTGGTGCTGGCCGGCCTCAGCAAATGCCTCCATTTGGAGAAAACCCAAGCTTAGTGCCGATATCAACTCCTCTGCGAAGCCACCGATCAGGACTTCGAGTGATTTGCACAAGACGGATCCGCTGTGTCAAAGTCGTCGCTCCGCGAGCACCGTCATTAAATCCCTCGCCAATCATGAAAAACGTATTCGCGCATGGCGCTCTCGCCTTGATGATCAAAGGCGTTTTGCGTCGGGTTTCATTGGCGATCTGCTTGATCGCAGGATGTCTATTCGCTGGGCGAGCCGAGGCTTCGGACTCGCAAACCGAGAGTTTCCGCAACCCACCTGAATCGGCCAGGCCATTGATCATCTGGCAGTGGATGAATGGCGTCGTGAGCAAGGAAGGCATCACCGCTGATCTTGAAGCTTATCGGAAGGCCGGATTGGGCGGCGTGCAGAATTTTCAAATCGGCGGACCGAATCAGGTTTTGATCGACGATCCGAGCGTCCAGATCGGCAACGAAAGATGGTGCGAGTTGATGCGCTTTGCCATGGATGAGTGCGCCCGGCTGGGCCTGAGCTTTGGCACCCATAATTGCCCGGGTTGGTCGTCCAGCGCCGCGCCTTATGTGAAGGCGGAGGATTCCATGCAGAAGCTGATTTGGACGGAGGTGAAAGCTTCCGGTTCGGCCAAAGTCTCGTTGAAACTTGAGCAGCCGAAGGTTGATCCAAAGTGGAATTACTACCGCGACATTGCGGTGCTCGCCTTGCCCGATCAACCGGAGGTGCCGGTGGAGAGCGTGATCGATCTCACCGCAAAGATGGACGCCAGTGGCGAGCTCAACTGGGACGCGCCCGCGGGACAGTGGATCATCCTTCGGTTCGGTCACACGACGAATGGAAGGACTAACGTCGAGCAAGCCCCGCCGTCAGGCGTGGGCCTGGAGTGCGACAAGCTCAGTCGCGCCGCAGTGGAGCGATATTGGGCGGGTTATCCCGCCATGTTGCTCGACATCGCGGGGAAGAACGCCGGCACCTCTTTCACTCGCATCGAAATCGACAGCTACGAAGCCGGTCCGCAGGATTGGACGCCCGCGATGCTCGCGGAGTTCAAAAAGCGCCGCGGCTATGATCTGCTGCCGTGGCTGCCCGCGCTAGCTAAGAAAGCGCTCGAGAATGTGGCACTGACGAAGCGCTTCCAGCGTGATTGGAGCCAGACCATCGCCGATCTTTTTGCGGACAACTATTACCTTTTCATGGACGAGCTGGCGCGCCGCACGCCCGGGATGAACCTCCTGGTGCAACCTTACGGCGGCCCGTTTGACACACCTACGGCCAGCGGCGGTCAAAGTCTGCTCTGCGCCGAGTTCTGGACCCGGCCCGACTGGGGGTGGAGTTCAGTGATACCCGTGGCGTCGGCGGCGCATACCTTGGGCAAGCCACTTGTGTATGGAGAAGGGTTCACCTGCTGGCCGCTTTCCGCCTGGCAGGATGATCCGCGCTCACTGAAGCCGGTGGGCGATCGGGCTTTTAGCGAGGGCGTCAACGCGGTCATGCTTCATGCGGCGGCGCAGAACCCGTGGCCGACCGTCAAGCCCGGCATGACGTTTGGAAAGTGGGGCACGCAATTCTCGCCCGGCCAGACGTGGTGGGAGAATGCCGGAACGGAATGGTTCGCGTATCTCGCACGTTGCCAGGCGCTCTTGCAGCGAGGCTTGTTCGTCGGCGACCTCTGCTACCTGCTTGAGGGAAAGAAGGCCACGCCCCGCCCGACTGGATACGCGGGTGATGCATGTGGTGAACAGGCTTTCCTGACCCGCATGTTCGCTCAAGAAGGGAGACTCGCCCTGCCCGACGGCATGAGCTATCGCGTGCTGGTGATGCCGGACTCCCACAGCATGACCGTGCCGATCGCACGCAAGCTTCGTCAACTCGTGCAGGATGGAGCGGTCGTCGTTGGTCCCAAACCGATGGAGTCTCCTGGCCTGGAGGATTACCCGGCCTGCGATGCCGAGATCAAAAAGATCGGTGAAGAAGTCTGGGGTGATTGCGACGGGAAAGCCGTGAAAGAGCACCGCTTCGGTAAGGGACGCGTCTTGTGGGGCAAGCCACTGACGGAAGTGCTCAATGAAATTCAGGTGCAGCCCGACGTGCAACTGAGCGATGTGTCCGACATCCGATGGATTCATCGGCGGGAAAGCGACACCGATGTCTATTTTGTTTCCAATCAAAAAGATCAGCCGGTTGAGGTAAGCGTGTCGTTTCGTGTCGCCGGGCGTCTGCCAGAGCTTTGGCATGCTGATACCGGCGTGATGGAGCCCGCACCGCATTGGCAGAAGTCCGATGATGGCCGCACGACTGTGCTGCTGAATCTTGATCCGGTGGGTTCTGTTTTCGTTGTGTTTCGTCAGCCGACCGACAGCGCAGGAACCGGCCTGCAAAAACCACCGACGCCGGTAATCGCCACGCTCAAAGTGGAGGGTTCATGGGAACTCCGATTCCCTTCCGGTTGGGGCGCGCCGGATAAGGTCTCTCTGGAGAAGCTGGCTTCGTGGACGGACAATGAAAACGCTGGAGTGAAATACTTCTCCGGCACGGCCACTTACGAAAAAGAGATCGAAGTGCCAGCCACTTTCGTCGGCCCGGAGCGCGCGGTTTTCCTGGATTTAGGCGAGGTCAAAAACATCGCCACTGTTGAGGTCAACGGCGAGAACTGCGGGACGTTGTGGAAGCCGCCGTTTCGCGCGGACATCAGCCGCGCGCTAAAGTCTGGCAGGAACAAGTTAGAAATCGGTGTCACGAATCTCTGGCCCAATCGCATGATCGGGGACGAGCAAGAGCCGGATGACGCGGAATGTGGCGAGCCGTTTCAGTATATCTACGCTCCCGGCAAGCCCATTATCGGGCGTATGCTGGCTCGTGTGCCGCAATGGCTGGTCGAGGGAAAACCGCGTCCGTCGAAAGGGCGCCACACGTTTGTCTCGTTCAAATTCTTCACCAAAGACTCGCCGCTGCTGCCGTCCGGCCTGCTCGGTCCCGTGAACGTGGAAAGCATTCATTTCAATAAGCAATGAGTTGCCTATCGGAGATGTTAGCCTGTCGTCCCGCATCGGTTTGAGCTAACTAATTATGACCTTGTTGCTGCTTTGATTGGTATTCCAAGAAATTGAACGTGATGAAAACCATCGGCCTCCTGACGATTGTGGCCGTGATCATGCTGCCGCTCCGATCGCAGGCAGAAGACCCGAAGACGGAGCTCCAGTATCTTTCCGGTCACGGGCCGAAGGACGCGGTGCCTTGGGATTTCCGGATCAGCGGCGGCAGGCGATCCGGTGAAGCCACCACCATCCCCGTGCCTTCAAACTGGGAACTCCACGGCTTCGGCACTTTCACCTACG
>JAXDQV010000295.1:0-9359 GCA_034667645.1 Chthoniobacter sp. | reverse complement strand
CTCGTCGTTCGCGGCGATCAGCGTATCGCAAAAGTGCGCATCACCTCGGTCGAGCCTTCGACATCGGTGGCCGATGTGGTGCCCGGTTCCATGTCGCGTGGTGCGCGCGTGCAGCCCGGCGATCGCGTGATTTTCCCCGGCAGCTGAGCGCGGCGCGACGTTGATGAAACTCGCGTCCCCGTTGCTCCTTTTCGTTTCGTTTTCCTTGCTGGCCGGCTGCGCGAAAGACAACCCGCCCGCGCAAAATAATCAGGAGCACGTGAGCACGATTCCATGGAATCGGCCCGAAAAGTGGGAGGGCACCGGTGCTCTCGGCGGGATGGTTCCGAGTTCGCAATAGCTTTCCGTTTGCCCTTCCTCGAGACGAGGAGTGCAGGTGAAAATCGGCAGATGAGATGAACAGGCCGCGCATACTCGTCATCCGGGGCGGAGCGCTCGGCGATTTCGTCCTGACCCTCCCGGCGATCAAACTGCTGCGCGAAAATTTTCCGAACGCGCATCTCGAGATTCTTGGTTACAAGCACATCATCGCGCTGGCCGAGAATCGCTTTTACGCAGACGCCATCCGCTCGATCGAATATTCGGCGCTCTCGCGTTTTTTTATCCCGAACGCCGATCTGGCGCCCGACCTCATGGAGTATTTTGGGGCGTTTCAGCAAGTGATCAGTTATCTCTACGATCCGGATAAATTCTTCGAAACCAATCTGCTCCGCTGCGGCGTCAAACATTTCATCCACGCTTCGCCCAAGCTCAACGATTCCGGTCACGCCGCCGTGCAACTCGCGCGTCCTCTCGAGCGGCTCGCGCTTTTTCTCGAGGACTCCGCGGCCACGCTGCATCCGACGGAATCCGACAGGGAGTTCGCGAGCGAGTTTCTCGGCGGGGCAGCATCGCCGTTGATCGCTCTGCATCCGGGCAGCGGCAGCGAAAAGAAAAACTGGCCGGTGCAACATTGGCTGGAGCTGGGGAACTGGCTCCTGCAGCTGGAACCCCGGCCATCGGTTCTGCTCCTGGGCGGAGAGGCGGATCAGCTCGCTTTGCGTCTGCTGAGTGAAGCGTGGAAAAACGAGCGGGTGCTGGTGGCGCAGCATTTTCCGCTGTTTCATGTCGCTGCGCTCATTGAGCACGCGCGGCTTTTCATCGGGCACGACAGCGGCGTCTCGCATGTGGCAGCGGCCGTGGGCGCGCCCTGTCTGTTGCTTTTCGGTGCGACAGATCCCGAGGTGTGGGCGCCCGCCAACCGCCACGTGCGCGTTCTGCGTGCGCCGGACGGAAATCTCGCGAACCTTCCGCCGGGCGAAGTGCAAATGGCCGTGTGCGAAGTGCTGCAATGACTCGCCGCTCGACGCGCAGATTTCGTTGAATTATTATCCAGGCATCCGATGAAATTCCAGACCTACCTGATCTTCGGCGCTCCCGGTTCCGGCAAAGGAACACAGGGCAAAATCCTTGGAGCGATTCCCCGCTTTTTCCATTGCGCCTGCGGTGACGTGTTCCGCTCGATCGACACGCGCACTCCGCTCGGCCAGGCCTTTTTGGATTATTCGAGCAAAGGCGTGTTGGTCCCCGACGAGATCACGGTCAAACTGTGGCATGTGCGCATCAAGGACGCGGTCGGGATGCACTCCTTCAAGCCCGATCTCGATTCGCTGGTCCTCGACGGCATCCCGCGCAATGTGAACCAGGCAAACATCATGACGGACGTGATCGACGTAAAACATGTCTTCCACCTCGCCTGCCCGGATCGGGCGGCGCTGGTGACGCGATTGAAAAAGCGCGCGCTCAAGGACAATCGTCTCGATGATGCAAACGAAGAAACGATCAACCGCCGGCTCGCCACCTATGAAGCGGAATCGAAGCCGGTGCTCGATTTTTACGGCGCGGGAATGACGAAGGAAATCGACGCCACACAACCACCGGTGCGCGTCACCCATGAAATCCTCTCCACCATTTTAGCAACATGAAGGGACAACAATTCGAGAGCCTCCGCGCCTCCTCGCTCTACTGCCAAAAATGCGCGCAAGCCATGCCGGTGCGTGAGCGCCTGCTCCTCGTGCTGCCGGAAAAAGAAATTTACGATTACCTCTGCACGGGGTGCGCGAGCTCCGTCGGACAACGCGAAGTGACGTCCGGCGAAAAGCTGATGAGTCAAGCCGTCGCCCCGCGTCGCGCACAGCCGGTGCGGCGCTCCTCGCTGCTGCTTCCGTAGCGAGTGCGCATCGTTTTCATCGGCACCGGCGATATCGGATTGCCCTCGCTGCGGACGCTGCTCGAGCGCGGCGAAATCGTCGGCGTGGTGACTCAGCCGGATAAGCCTGCGGGTCGCCGGCAGGAGTTGCTCGCCTCGCCTGTCAAAGCACTTGCCGCGGCACACGGCATTCCAGTTTATCAGCCGACGAAAATCCGCGCGGATGCTGCCGTAGAGCCGATCCGCGAATGGCAACCCGATCTCGTGGTGGTCATGGCCTACGGTCAGATTTTGCCGCCCGAACTGCTCCAGCTTCCACGTCGAGCCTGTTTGAACCTGCACGCTTCGCTGCTCCCGCGGCATCGTGGAGCCGCGCCCATCCAGGCGGCGATTGTCGCGGGAGATCGCGAGAGCGGGATTACGGTGATGCACATGGACGAGGGCCTCGATACCGGCGACGTTCTCTTGCAAAAAGCGGTGCCGATCCGACGCCGGGAAACCGGAGGGTCATTGCACGAGCGACTCGCGAAACTCGCACCCGCCGCACTCAACGAGGCATTGATACTCATGGCGCAAAATCGCGCGCCGCGCAGCCCGCAGGACAACGCCCTCGCGACCTACGCGCCGAAGCTTTCCCGCGATGATGGCAAGTTGAATTGGGGAGATTCCGCCGAGACGCTGGAACGAAAGGTTCGTGCGTTCAATCCATGGCCTGCGGCGCGGACTTCGCTTCCTCTTCGCGACGGCGAGCCGCATCAACTGAAGGTTTTTTCAGCAATCAGATGCCGTCGGCTATCCGGAGCGGCGGGAGTCGTATTGCGCTCGGACGAGCGCGGACTTTTGATTGCCGCGGGCATCGGAGCGGTGCTGCTCCGCGATGTGCAGCTGGCGGGGAAAAAAAGGATGCCTGCCGGCGAATTCCTTCGCGGGTTTCCGGTTGCGCCCGGCACGCAGCTCGGATGAGCGCGATTCAGAAGAAACTCGAGGAACATGTCGCGCAGCTCCGGGCATGCGTGCGCTGCCCCAAAATGCATCGCCCAGTCGTCTCCGGCGGCGCAGTCGTGAGTAAAGTTATTCTGGTGGGCCAGGCTCCGGGCACGCGCGAACCAGTGGCGGGACGTCCGTTCGCCTGGACCGCAGGTAAAACGTTGTTTAAATGGTTCGAGCAATTCTGCGGACTCAGCGAAACTGAATTCCGTGCGAAGATTTACATGGCGGCCGTTTGCCGCTGTTTTCCCGGCAAAACGGCCGCGGGCGGAGATCGTGTGCCGGACCCGCTCGAGATCGCGAATTGCTCCGGCTGGCTCCGTTCAGAGATTCGCATCCTGCAACCCACATTGATCATCCCGGTCGGCAAGTTGGCGATGCGGCAGTTTCTTTCGGTCGCGAAATTGGATGAAGTTATTTCTAAAAAGTTCGTCGTCGTTTTCGACAAAAAGCCGGTCGACGTCATCCCGCTGCCGCATCCTTCTGGCGCGTCGCCCTGGCATCGCATCGAGCCTGGCAAATCGCTGCTCGAGGCAGCAATGAAGCGGATCTCCGCTCATCCGGCGATGCGGGAATTGCGCTGATTACGACAGCGTTTGGCTGAGTCGCGCGACCCGCTCGCGCAGCACGGCGCCGGAGACGTAATTCGTGCGAATCCACCACCAAAGCCGTGGGATTCCGCGGGGAATCACGAGCTGCTGCTTGAGAAAGGGCAGCACCGCATCGCAATCATAAGTGACCAGGAAAAGCTGCGCCATCGGCAGCCAGTTTTCATCAGAAACGCAGCCGAGAAGATCCTGTAAAAAAACGAGGAGATCGGCTGCATGCCGCTCAGCGGCGGACAGGGAACGATCATGGAGGATTTCAAAATCGATCAGCCGGGCCCGCTGCTCCGCCGTGTCGAAAAGGAAATTCGCGAGGTTCGGATCGCCGTGCGACCAAGGCCCGTGAAATTCCTCCGAGTGCATCGCGTGCCCCCGCCGCAACTCACGCGCGGCAGCCTCGACCATGACTTCGCTGAAAGTGCCCGCCTCCAAATGCGAGACGAGACTGCGCCCCGGAAGAACCTCGCCCAGCACCGTCCGCTGGCCCTGCGTCCGGACGCGAAACCGGTCACCGTGAAGCATTTCAAAGCAACCGCTTTCCCAACGTTGCCAGTCCTCCGGCCGCTCACAAACGGAAGCCGGATTTTTCGCAGCCCGAAAAAAGAGGTTCGCCACGCGGACCAGCGGCCAGGCCGCGTGCCGGCGGCGCTTCACGATGAATGGAGTCCCACCGCGCACCTCGCGCGAAATGGCATTCACGCGAATGCTTTCGATCAGTTTGCCGGCGGCGGGAAAATTCATCGCGCGCGACTACAACACAAATAAATGCTCCGCTCTAGTGCCACGAAAACTTTTTCGCCGACTTCCGCCCGGACCAACTGCGGTGCTTTACAAGTCAGTTGGGAAATGAAACAACTCGCCGTCGCAGGCCCTTCGAAATGGATGGCTCCATTCCCTCGTCACTCTGTGGTTCGAACGCAAGCTTCTTCAAGCTGGCGGACCAGTTTCCAAGCCACGGAGCGCGAATCCTTCACCGGAAATAATCCCCCTCGCGTTTGTCCCTTTCGTTGACCCGTTTGCGTTGTAAAGAAAAACAGTTCGTTTGCATTCAAAAACTTCCCGTTTATATATCCTCTCCCACACAATGAGCCTGAAAGCGTTCCCCCTCGTCGAGCCTCTTGAATCCCGAATCGCCCCTGCGGCGATCATCAACACCGGCGTGCCGGGCGATCCCAGCAATCACGCCTACTCCGATCTCCCGTTTCACGCGACGACCGTGGGGGGTGCACATTTCGACGCGACCGATCCAACGGGCGCAAACTTCGTCGGCGGCACACACACGTATTATATAGAGCTCACCAAAGGGGATGTGCTTCGAAATTTCAGCACGGGCGCCGCGACGGACCTGATCAGGGTCAAGACGGGGACGGTGGTCGCATTTTTTGTGGACAAGAACGCCAACAATCAAGTCGATCTCAACGAGTTGACCGGAATGTCCCTCGGCAAGGGAGCAGACCTCAGCGTGGGCGGAACTGTGGACGGCGATATCGTGGATAATTTCAACGATGCGACCGGGAAGATTGACGCCACCGGTGCTCTGCTCACCGCAAAACTGCAAACCATCAAACGGCTCTCAGTCGATGACGTGACCCGGACGAACGGCACTGGCGCCGGCGCAATCGTGGCTGGGGGTGCAATTTCCAATATCGGCGGGAAAACCGTCAATCGTGTGCTCGCGGGCAGCGCCGGGAACGGCTACGCCTATGATTTCAACGGCGATGAAACGGGCGGACACAATGGCGACCCCGGTGGCGGAGCCGTTCTCGCTTTTACCAGTGTCGCCAAACAGACGGGAGCCAGCATCACCACCGTTTCCCTGACGGCGACCACCCGTATTCAAGCCGGTGATGGCGGCGGCTCGGCTAACGGTGGCGTGGTCTCGAAAATCAGCCTAAAGTCCGACTTGAATGGTTTTGACATCCATTCGGGTAACGGCGGCGCTGGCAGCGCGGGCTCGGTCAAGGGCGGCAACGGTGGAACCATCTCAACTGTCCTGGTGAGCGGTCCCGACGCCACGGGCGGAGGCGATACCACCGATAACGACACAGTGAACATTGTGGCCGGCAAGGGTGGCGCGGCGGCAACCGGCGGGAAGGCCGGCTCCGGCGGGTTGATTCAGCACCTGTTTTTCGGTTTCGACACCCAGACGAAACTCTCGACGACATCCGTGCGCGACAATGTGTTCGTTCAGGGCGGCGATGGAGCGGACGGCAAAATCGCAGGTGCTGGTGGAAAGCTTTTGGACATTCACATCCACACCACAACGCCAAATAGCGGGAGCCCGGGAAATGAGCTGCGGGTGATCGCCGGTAACGGCGGCCAGAACAGCGGCGGCGTCGGAGGAAAAGACGGCGCGGGCGGATCGATCACGACTCTTGAGGTGCGCAATTCCCTGGAAGCGGGAGACGACACGCTCACCACTTCGTCGGCCAATGCAGCCATTCTGGTGCAAGCCGGGAATGCCGGAATTCCAACCGCTCCAGCTTTATCGAACTCAGACGGCTTCGGCGCAGCGGGCGGGAACATCACCGGGGTGAAGGCCCTCGGCTTTCAAGTCACAGTCGCCGGCGGCGACGGTTCAGCGGGCGATCAAAAAGGTGGAGCGGGAGGAAAGCTAAACACCGTCCTGCTGGAGGGCGGCGCGAATAATGATATCCACACGAACACGGCTGTCATCAACGCCGGTCAGGGGCAAAACTCGACGGGCGGCAAAGGAGGCGCGGGAGGATCAATCAATTCTTTAACCATCAACAGTGCCGACTTCGCCAGCCTCGGAATTAACACCGGCACCAAGGCAAACGGCGGCAGCAGCGGACTTGGCAAAGGCGGGTCGGGCGGGCTCGTCAACGGTTTGCAGATCAATGACATCGCTTTCTCTACCGCAGCTAACCCGACAGGCCATGCGGGCAATGCAACGCTGCGTAGTGGAACGGGTGGAAACGGTGCGAGTGGAGGCGGCGTGGGTGGAAAGTTCAGCAGCGCTTCGCTTGTGGCGGACAATTTGAACATCAATCTCGTGACTGGCAATGGCGGCGCCGCCACCACGACAGGAAAAGGTGGCGTCGGCGGAGGCATCTCGAGCGTCGCTCTCGTCACCGGCGGGCAGGTTTCGGCGGCCAATGTCGTCGTGAGCGCAACTTCGGGAACCGGTGGAGCGGGAATGTTAACCGGCAAAGGTGGAGCTGGCGGCAACGTGTTGAGCACCAATCTCACGACGGGACGCGTCACGGAACAGGGCGTCCTTCCCGGCGGCGCGGTGACCCTCACGGGCGGTGCTGGTGGGAATGGCGGCGCAACAGGCGCTTCCGGCGCGGGCGCTGCAATTTCGACTGTGAATGGCACATCCACCGATGCTTCTGTGAGTATCCTCGCGGGGAACGCGGGTCTTACGGGCGCGAAGGCGGGCAAGGGCGGCGGAATCACAGGGGTGCGAGCATCTGCGCAAACTGATACGACGGTTCACGCTGGCAACGGAAGCAACGGAGGCGCGGGTGGCAATCTTCAAACCATCGGCTTTACCGGCCCTTTGTTTGGCGCTCCCACAGGGAATATTGCGCTGATTGCCGGGAATGGCTCGGGTGCAGGCATGAAGGCGGGCGCGGGCGGGAATGTTTCGAACGCGAGCGGCTTCGTGAGCACCGGTTCGGGAACCACCACACAAATCCGCGCCGGAAACGGTGGATCGGTCGCCACCAAGGCGGCGGCAGGCGGGTCTGTGCTCAACATCAACATCCTGAACGATCTCGATCCGGCGGGTGCCGGTTCCGGGTCGGTGTTCACGATTGATGCGGGTGATGCTACTGCGGCGGCGAGCGCGGCCAAGGGTGGCGTGGGTGGCAGTGTGAAGGGCGTTTTTGTTTCTCACTTGGATGCAGCCACCGTTTTCCAGCACATCGCCGCCGGGAACGGCGGGGATACGAGTCTGGCCAACGGCATTGGTGGTGTGGGCGGCAGCGTGCAGAACGTGAATGTGGATCATGACATCGGGAACATATCCGACGGAGTCACCCCATCCGGCCAGGCCTTCGGTTACACGACGATGGGGGGAATTTTCGCGGGATCGGGAGGCATCAACACGACGGTTGCGCACACCGCCACGACTCTCGATTCTCATGACGGAAAAGCGGGCAATGTTACGAACATCGCCGCCCAAGCCATCGCATCAATCGTCGCCGGACGCCCGGTGACCGGCACGGTTATTACCGCCAGGAATCTCGTGACGACAGTGGACGAAATCACGCTGATCGCGAAAGACGTGGACGCGGGTGTGCAACTCGCCCGAGTGGATAGCAACGGCAAATATACGAACTACGTGATTGCGAATCTGGTTGGCGCAGTGGTGAACCCAAACCAGGCTGGCGTAGCTTATCCGACGGCTCACCCGCATGCGAACACTTTTGACACCGGTGAATACAACGACCTGAATGCCGACGTGACGTTTAGCCTGGGCGATTCCGCCAACGCCAGCACCGACGGCTTCATTGGGGCGTTGAATCTCACCGCCAACAAAAACTTCGTGCCCGAGGCGTTCCTGACCCTCGATCCATCCGGCAACAGCCTGTTCATTGATTATACGAACGGCAAAGCGACTCCCTAATCTCCCTCAGCCTTAGCATTGTTACAGAAATGAATCATACCCTCCCTTCCCTTTCCGGCCGCAGCATGATCGAACCGCTAGAGCAGCGGATTGCGCCCGCCGGGTTGCTCAACGAAAGCGGCTTCACCACCGCAGTCATCAACAGCACGATCCTTGTCACCGCCGGACACGGGCTGAGCACGAGTAACACGGGTGGATCCTACCTGCTGTATGTCGAGCAGGGTCAGGCCTTGGTCTTTACGACCGATCTGAACCACAACAATCAGGTGGACTTTGATGAGATCACGGGCATCGCGGCGGGAGATCACCTGCGCATGATCTCCTTCGTGGATATCCACGGAGACGTCGTCACCAATCTTCAGGCAGACGGCACCCTGAGTGATTCGGACAACAATGCGAACAACGGTCGGGACGGAAAAATCCTGCTCAATTCACACATCGACAAATTCGAACTGCGCTCAGTCGCAGCAACGGATTTGACCGATCCCACGCAGGTATCCAATCGGCTCGCATTGAGCAGCTATTCCATTTTTGGAAATATTTATGCCGGCAGCGGCTTCGGCGCCACGGACGGCGGTTTGGTGATCGATACCACCGGCAAGGCGCTGCAGAGTGCGAAATTCAGCGGAACTTCCGGATCGATCAAATGGGTCGATTCCTCCCCGGTCATCGGATCGATCAAGACGGGCACCGCGGGTTCCGGCGAACTATTTAACTTTGGCACCACGGGCGCGCCGTCGGATGTGCGCGGCCAATTGCAAAATTTCGTTCCGCAGCCGAACACGGTGGGTGGCGACATCACGAACATTTCTTCAACTGAAAAGTTCAATCTTGGAACCTTGCAGGCAGGCAATGGCGGCTTTGGCGCTCGCGGAGGAAGTATCATCAACGTCTCGATCCCGGGAGACACTGCGGGTGGATATGCTTTAATTGCCGGAGACGGCGGAGCAGGACCGGTCGGATCCTCCGGCGGCTCAATCGT
>JAXDQV010000294.1:0-5569 GCA_034667645.1 Chthoniobacter sp. | reverse complement strand
CAGAGCGAGAGCTAGTATTGCCCCGGCGCAAACTTCCCCGAGCTATCGCTTCTGAATCTCCAGATAGGTCGGTGATTTGTCGCGCGAATTTAAGCCCGAGAGTTCCTCAATCCGCATCTGTTTCGAAGACGTGATCTTAAAGCGTTTTTTAATCTTGCCGTCCGCGCCGTAGGCTTCGGCTTGCAGGAACGCGCCACTCTCCTTGTCGACCCACAGCAGCACGACTGCGTAACTTGATTCCGTGCGCGTCGCGGGTTCGAGATGCAACTTCCAGCATCGACGAGTCAGTTTCAGTTCTTCGCCATCGATCCGTGCCTTTGGCCAATACAAAAACCGAAGCGCGAGATCCTCGTAGGCAATGTCCGTGTCGCGCACTTTTTCGTCGAACCGCGCCGGACTGATCTTTTGCGCCGAGCCTTTGGTTTGGTCAAAAAGCTGCGAACCGCTCTCGCCGAGCTTCAGGATCAGCGTCTGCGGCGGGTTGGTGAAGGCGTAGCGGATTTCCTCGCCGTTGAAGGTCAGGCGAAACGGCATGACGCGATCCTCGACGCGCAATTGTCCCTCTACTTCGCGGTGTTGCTCGGTCTGATTTTGCCGCACTTCAAAGAGAATTTGCTGCGCGGTCGGACCATCCTGGGCCATCGCGTGCGCGGGCAAATACAGTGCGACGAGAGCGCCAACTCCCGCCTTTACTTGTCTTAACATCGCCATAATTTCGTGGGTCCCGGCATGGAGCAAAAGCTTCTTTTTCTGATTAATCGCGAGTGGACGAGTCCCGCGCTTGATCGCTTCATGGCCCTGATGTCATCGTTCGATTTTTGGATGTGGCCGCTCGCCGCGGCGGGGGTGTTGATGGTCATTTTTGGCGGAGCGAAGGCTCGTTTGATGTTGCTGGTGCTCGGGCTCACCGTAGGACTCTCAGACGGCGGCGTGGCGAATTCATTGAAAAAAATCGCGTTGCGCCCGCGTCCGCATGAAGTCCTGGCCGATGTTCGCCGCATTGATTTGCGCCGCACGAAACCCCGCTGGGCCGCTTTGTTTTTACAGCCGAAGCCGACGCTTTCCCGCCCCGAGCCCGGCGTCATCGGTGGACGATCCTTTCCCTCCGCGCACACCGTCGATAATTTTGCCGCGGCCGTTGTATTGACCATGTTTTACAAGCGTTGCGGGTGGATATGGTTCATCGTCGCGGGGGTTGTCGGCTACTCGCGGATTTACGTCGGCGCGCACTGGCCGAGCGACATTGCCGCCTCAGTGCCACTCGGCATCGGCTGCGGCCTGGTCGTCGTCGCTGCGTGTGAGTTGATTTGGCGGAAATGCGGCGCGCGGCTGGCCCCGAACGTTTTCGTAAAAATGCCGCGGCTGGTCACGCAGGGGGAAGCATGACCCCGCGGGCCTGGTTGTTCATCTGCCTCGGCGCGCTGACGGTTCTGCGGCTGGCGCTCATCGGCTTGAATGAACTATCGCCAGACGAGGCCTACTACTGCCTATGGGCGCAGCATCCCGCGCTGAGCTATTACAGCAAGGGCCCAGCGGTCGCCTTCACGATCAAGGCCGGCATGGCGTTGTTCGGCGCGAACGAATTCGGCGTGCGGTTTTTCGCGCCGTGGCTGGCCCTTGGCACCAGCCTCATCCTGTTTTTCTTCGCGCGCCGTCTTTATGGTGAAACGGTCGCGATCTGGACCGTCCTCGCGATGAACTGCATTCCGATTTTCAACGTCGGCGGGGTGGTGATGACGATCGATCCGCTCTCTATCTTCTTCTGGGCCGCGGCGCTGTTTACCTTCTGGCTGGCGCTCGAGAAAAGTCCTGCGTTTACCTGGTGGTGGGCGCTGACGGGACTGCTCATCGGACTTGGTTTCCTCTCCAAATACACGAACGCGATGCAGTTGTTGTCGGTTGTTCTGGTCCTCGCGCTGACGCAAAAATACCGCCGCGAATTTGCACGCATCGGTTTTTACTCGATGCTCGCCACCTTCGCGATATGCACGCTCCCCCCGATCATCTGGAATCAGCAGAACGAGTGGATCACGCTGGCGCACTTGCGTGCGCGCGGCGGCTTGAACAGCGCCTTCGCCGTCCATCCGGGCGAGTTGTTTTCCTTTCTCGGCGCGCATCTCGGCGTTTACTCACCGCTGCTGTTCGCCAGCCTGATGATGGCGCTCGGCTGGGCTTGGAGACCTGCGAAAACAAAGTATAAACCCCGTTTTCTCCTGTTGTTTGCCCTGCCGCTCCTGGTGATGTATTTCATCCTCTCGCTCAAGCAGGCCGGCGAGGCCAACTGGACCGCCCCAGCCTTCGTAAGCCTCGGCATTCTGGCGACGGCGATCTGGCACGAGGCCGCGCAGACGAGCGGCTGGAAAGCGCGCTTTGCGATGAGCGGCATGATCCTCGGCATTCTGATGAGCTGGCTCATTATCCGGACGGACGTTTTGCGCGATGTGCGCATCCCTCTGTCCTACGCGCTCGATCCGAGTTCCCGACTGCGGGGTTGGAAAAGCGGCGCCGAAGGGATCGAGAAAGCGCGGCTGAAGTTCGAACAGCAAACCGGCAAGCCGGCATTTCTGATCGCCAATAAATATCAGACGGCGGCGACGCTCTCCTTTTATCTGCCCGAGAAACGGGTGGAGGGGCCGGGACATCCACCGGTTTACACGCCGGAATCGCAGAGCATGGATACGGAGTTTTCATTCTGGCCGCGCTACGAGGAATTTGTCGCCGTGCCTGATGTGCAACGGCCTGACGCCTATTACACGGAGGAGCAGGGCGTGAATCCCTTTATCGGCCGCAACGCGCTTTACATCACCGACCGCGCTGAGGAACGCCCGCCGACGTCGATCAAGAGCGGCTTCGAGCGCGTGGAAATGATCGCGCTGCTCGAGTTGAACCGCCGCGGACTCCCGCTGCGCGAGCTGCGCGTTTTCGCGTGCTACAATTACCACAGCCTGCCGCTATGATTTCCGTCGTCATCCCCCTTTACAACGAACAGGACAACATCGAAGACCTCCAACGTGAACTGGACGCCGCTCTCGCCGGCGTCCCGCACGAGATCGTTTTCGTGGATGACGGCTCACGTGATCAGACGCTCGCGCGGATCCGCCGCACGCCCGAAGTGCGGGTGCTGGAATTCGAACGCAATGCCGGGCAAAGCGCGGCGATGTATGCCGGCGTCCACGCCGCAACGGGCGAGACGATCGTCCTGCTCGATGGCGATTTGCAAAACGACCCGGCGGACATCCCAAAGCTGCTCGCGCAAATTGAGAACGGCGCGGATCTCGTCTGCGGCTATCGCGCAAAACGCCGCGACAACCTCGCGAAAAAAATCTCGAGCCGTGTCGCAAACGCCATCCGCAGCCGTTTTACAAAAGATGGCGTTCGCGACACCGGCTGCACGTTGAAGGCGATGCGCCGCGAATGCCGCATGGCGCTCGTTCCATTCAAGGGCATGCACCGTTTCATCCCCGCGCTCATCAAGGGGGCGGGCTATCGACTCGTCGAGGTGCCGGTCAACCACCGCCCGCGCGTTCACGGCGAGAGTAATTACAAATTTGGCAGCCGCGTTTTCAAAGCGACTACCGATATGTTTGCGGTGCGCTGGCTGCTCTCGCGGCAGCTAAAATACCGCGTTAAAGATTGCCTTCCATGAAGCAGCTCCCTCTCTTCGTTCTCTCGACGCTCGGCGCGTTTTTGGTCGCGGTCTCTGCACCTGCAGTCGAAGCGCCGCGCGATTTTGAGAAGCTCGAGCACTGCCGTTTGATGCCGAACGAGTCGAACGACGGGGACAGTTTTCACGTCAAGGCAAAGGGCAAGGAATTCATCTTCCGGCTCTATTTCACGGACACTCCGGAAACTGAGGCGCAATTCCCGGAGCGCGTGCAAGAGCAGGCGGCATACTTCGGCATCAAGCCCGAGCAGGCGATCCGCCTGGGCAAGATCGCCGCGGAATTTACGCACGGAAAACTGGGTCCCAAGGAATTCACCGTTTTTACCCGATGGCAGGATGCGAGAGGCGAGAGCCGGCTGCCGCGATACTACGCCTTCGTGATGCTGGACAACGTGACTTTGGAAGAGCTGCTCGTCGGCAACGGCCTCGCACGCGTTTTTGGACAGCCGGCAATCCTGCCAAATGGCACCAAAGCGGCGACGTTTGCCGCGCATCTCCGGACGTTGGAGGCGAAAGCGAAGAGCCAGCGACTCGGCGGCTGGTCGCGTGCGGCCGCGCCCGTGCAGACGACTGATTCGTGGGCGAAGATGTTTCCCGGACGCGCCGCACCATCGCCGGCGACGGGACGACCGTCTTACTGAATTTCTATTTCAGTGCGCGCGTCTGCGAAGGACGCTCGACGAACAACTCGAGGAACAGGGCAAGTCTCGGAAGATCGCAGGACGGTTGCATGGCTTTGCGGGCGATACGGCGCGCATTGGGAAGTATAACGTGGGCTTTCATGACAATATTGATATGAGCAGCACGCGTGCCACGACGTTTTTTCAGAATAATTCCCTCTGCGCCGCGACCGGCTGTTTCGCCGCTTCCGCACGCACTTCCTCCAGCAGCGATTTGAACTCACAACCGGCGAGCGCCTCAATCAACCCGTCGTAGCGTGGCGAGATTTGGAGTTCGCCGAACGGCACCGGCAAGGGAAGATCGGTGTCGAGCTTCACCATCTCGCGATTCTGCACAATCTGCGGACGGGCAAGCTGGAGCTTCTCGCGGATGCGATCGTTTTTTACCTGAGAAAAATCCGCGAGCAGCGAATCAAGACTGCCGCATTGCCGCAACAGGCTCGCGGCGTTTTTGGGACCGAGCCCGGACACGCCGGGGATGTTGTCCACGCTGTCGCCGATCAAGCACAGCACTTCACCGATCTGCTGCGGCGGCACCCCCCATTTCTTCACCACAGACGCCGTATCCAGCAGCGCAAAAGTGTCCTTCGGCGCCGCGAGATCTGCCTTGTTCGTCGTGTAGACCTTTACGCCATCGGCCACGAGCTGGAAGAGATCCTTGTCGTTTGTGGCGAGCATCACCTCGATCCCTTTTTGCCGCGCCGCGCATGCATACGACGCCATTAAATCATCCGCCTCAGTGTTGGCGAGGCTCAGCGACTGGAAACCCATCATCGGCACCAGTTTCTGAATGAACGAGAGTTGCGGCTTCATCTCCTCGGGCATCTCCGCCCGTGTCTCCTTGTAAGCGGGCTGCAACTCCGTCCGGCGAGCCGGCAGTCCCTCATCCCAAATCACTGCCCCCAGTTCCGGCTGCAAATCCTTGACCATGCGGCGGAGCGTTTTCACGAAACCGTAAATCGCATTCGTCGGCTCGCCGCGGGAATTGCTCAGATTACGGATCGCGAAGAAGGAGCGATACACGTAATAATGTCCGTCCACGAGCAGCAGTTTCACGAGCCCACCCTAGCCGCAGGGGAATCATTCGGCGCCAAATATTTTGTAGTGATGTGCTGGAAATGCCGTGCGAAGTGGTGTTGAGTCTGCGTTCGCCCACGAGGCGCGATTAGCTCAGTGGTAGAGCGCTTGCTTCACACGCAAGAAGTCGCAGGTTCGAACCCTGCAT
>JAXDQV010000293.1:0-10224 GCA_034667645.1 Chthoniobacter sp. | reverse complement strand
TTCATCTGCCCCTCATCGTGCGCCCACGCTACTTTCCTTGTCGAGGCCGCGGCTTTCCTGACCGACGGCGCTGCTTTGTCGGATGAAAGTGCGGCTTCGGCGATCGAAGAAGCGGCTCTGTCGACCGAAGATGCGGCTTCGTCGACCGAAGATGTGGCTTCGTTGACTGAAGATGCGGCTTCGTTGACTGAAGATGCGGCTTCTTCAGTCAAGGAAACGGCTTTCTGAGTCGACAAAGTTGCGTTTTTTAGCCAGCCTGCGGCCCGTTTACTCTGTAGAAACCTTAAACCAGCCGTCCCCGTGGCCGACGATCGTAAGGCGGGTGTGTTAAGACGCCTTGCCGGAAGTAAGATTAAGACGCCTATAACCTTTTACACCATCGAAACGGATGCTAACAACCTGTTGGTAGTGGCTCAGTTTGAAATCCTGGCTTACCAGTGACTTCGCGTCCCGCTCATCAGGAGGGACATTACGAGACAGGTCACAATCGCAGCGAGAACCGCTAAAATGATGAGTCCAATTAACCATGCTAGCAGGACTTCAGCTACCCCTTTAGGCTTCCATATCCGAGCCATGTCTTTTGTTAACGAAGTGCGACTCACCTCGTCAATCCAGTAAGGCAATCACCTCATCCCGCACCTTCGCGAGCGGAATTTCAAACTGAGCCATTACCAACCTGTTAGGCGTCGCTCGCGCACTCCCATGAACGAAGGTCAATTCCAGCAACACCGCGACGAGTCCTTATCTCGCGGGCGGGCGGTCGCAGTTACCATCGGGTTTTACGGTGTCGCGTTAGCTACGGGAGCGGCTCTCGCGATCGACTCTCAGGCGAGCGGCATCCATCTTTATCTGATCCTGGTAGTCGGTTCCGTCATGGGCGCCCTCGCAACATACTTCATGGTTGTAGCGATCTCCTATGGCGTCCGTTCCTTTCGTCGTCACTTCCGAAATTCCTCGACCAATGACAACAGCCGCAACGCCTAACCATGCGCTGCAGCGAACGGCTCCACTTTCCCTAGTCACTTCTTCTCCTCCACAACAATCCGCGAGCCTTCCACGGCGAGCACGCGGAGCGCCGCCTGCGACTCGATGAACTCGCCGCGCGTGACCACATCCACGAGCGTGTCGCCGAACTGCGCGTTGCCGCTCGGGCGCAGAATCGAGATCGCGATCCCCTCGTTGCCGACCGAGACCCGCGCGGGTGAAGCGACGGTGTCGGTGGAAAAAGAGGGACCGGCCGCATTCGCGCGCCCGAGGACGAACCGATGGAAAAGAGAGGTGCGCGGCAGGTAGCGCGCGATCAGTGCAATCGCGACCGCGCCGAGGGCGGCGGTGAGGAGCAGATTCAGCACGGGACGAAGGAGCAGCCCGGTCGAAAGCACCAGCGGCTCACCGGGATAGCGGTCCACCATTGCCCAAAGCAAGGCGCAGAAGACCATCAACGCGCCCGCCACTCCGGGAAGGACAGTGCCCGGATGGATGAGCAGTTCCCCGAGAACCAATGCCGCGCCCGCGACGAAGAGCGCCGCGACCTCCCAGCCCGCGAGACCGGCGATGTAATGCCCGGCGAAAAAGAGGAAAAAGCAAATCGCCGAAACGGTCCCGGCGATGCCGAAGCCCGGAGTTTTGATTTCAATGTAGGCGCACACGACGCCGGTCATCAGCAGCAGCGGCGCGAGCGCCGTGAGCCAGAAGGCGAGCGACTCAAACCCCGTCGGCTCGATGCGCCGCGTCGAGCCGCCGAGGCCCGCCTTTTTCAGCAAGTCCTCGAGCGATTCGGCGATGCCCGCGGCGAGCAGCGGCTTCCCGCCAATTTCCTGAGCGGCTTCCGTCGCGCTCAGGGTCAGCAACGTGCCCCTGGCGTGCGCGATGGTCTCGCCCACCTTGACCTCCTTTTCCTTGGAAATAAACGCCTCGGCGATGTCGGGGTTGTAGCCGTTGCGCTGCGCCGCGCTCCGGAAATAGCCGGAAAAATACGAGACCGTTTTGTCTTTCATCGTCGGGGAAAGCTCCTCGCCGTTGCCCGTCACTGGCGCCGCCGCGCCGATCGCGCTCACGGGCGCCATATAGATTTTTTTCGTGGAAAGGGCGACGAGCGCGCCTGCCGATCCGGCATTGGTGTTGATGTAGGTCAGCGTCGGCAGGCTCGTCTTGAAGAGCGCGTCGAGCATCTTTGTCGCGGCGTCGAGATCGCCGCCATAGGTATTCATGTCGAGGACGACCGCCGTCGCGCCCGCACTCTCCGCCTGCTTCAGCGCGCGCCGCAAAAACATGAACTGCGCCTGCGACACTTCGCCATGGACCGGCACCACGATCACGTCCCCCGCGGCGGCCATCATCGGCACGCACGTCAGCAAAAGGAAAACGAGGAAGCGGATCATGACTTTCAAATCCTAGCCAACTCCATGCGGCGGCGCCATGTGGAATCAAACCTCGGGCTCGCGCTAAAGATCGACAATGGAGCCGAACTGCGGATCGAAGAGCCGGCGGTAAGTGCGGATCAATTCCGCATCGGTCATCGCGGAGAGATGATCGCATAAGATGCGCTCCGTCGGGACGAGGCCGCACTCAATGCGCAGCTCGACCTCGGCAGGAAGCAAGCGCGCATTCGCCTTTTCGGCGTAAGCCTCGCGCAGCATCTCGAACAGCTCGGTGAGGATGCGCCGGCCCTTGAATTCGAGCTGCTTGATTTGCGGAGTTTGGAAAATCAGATCGACGGCGAGGCGTTTGTAAAAACCAATGCGCGCCCGTTCCTCCGGCGCCACCGCGAGCGCGAAGGCGTGACGATGCGTTTCCCCGCTTAACGCGCTTTGCCTCCGCGTCAGGCTGGTGGCGCCGATGCAGTCTCCGATGCGGCGCGCGAAGGCCCGCTCGAGCTGATTTTTCAAAAGAACGTCCTTCAGTTCGCGCATCAGCTTTTGCTGCGGCTCTTCGAGCGGATGCGCCTGCTGCCAGCGTTCGAGACAGTCGATTGTGATGAACTGCGCGTGCACTCCGTCAACGATGTCCATCAATCCGTAAGCGACGTCGTCCGCCCAATCCATGATCTGACACTCGATGCTCTGCTCCGCCGCGCCGCCAACCCATTCGACGATTTCGCGCTGATCCGGATAGACGAAGTGCGAAGGTGTGTCTTGCACTCCGTTAAACACCCGTTTGTATTTCAAAACGCCGTCCAGCAGCGCCCGCGTCGGTTTCATCCCGCCGTCTGCGCCGAAAATCAGGTCGGACAAAATGCGCAAGGTCTGCGCGTTTCCCTCGAAACCGCCGTGCCCGCGCATCGCGTGATTGAGCGCTGATTCTCCGGCATGGCCGAAGGGCGGATGCCCGATGTCGTGCGCCAGGCAGCAGGCCTCGACCAGCTCGCCATCGATAAAAAATTGATCGCTCAACAAATCCGACGCCTGCCGCAGATGCTGGCAAATTCCGCGGCCAATCTGCGCCACCTCGAGCGAGTGCGTGAGGCGCGTCCGGTAGAAATCGTATTCGCCGGAGTGGAACACCTGCGTCTTCGACTGCAACCGCCGGAACGATGCCGAGAAGATGATCCGGTCGCGATCGACCTGAAACTCCGTCCGCTCTTCGCCGTCCCGCCTCCGGCGCGGCTCGGGGAACGTTTCGGAATCGAATGGCTGGTAGAAGGAGTTGCGCTCCATGAGCAAGGCGGACAGTGAAGGGGAGGAGGGCGGAGGGGAATCCGCTTGTTTCGTGACGCTTTTCTTTCACACGATGCAATGCAAATGAATGCTTATTCCCTCGCCCAGGAACTTTACGCCAAGAGCGGAGTCGATACCGAAGCCGCATTGCGCCAGCTGGCCGGCATCCCGATCTCGCTCCATTGCTGGCAGGGCGACGATGTCGGCGGCTTCGAGAACCCGGCTGCGGGATTGAGCGGCGGCGGCATTCAGGCCACGGGGAATTATCCGGGCAAAGCGCGCACGATCGACGAATTGCGCGCCGATCTCGACCAGGCGCTCTCGCTGATCCCGGGCAGGCACCGGCTGAACCTGCACGCGATTTACGCCGACTTTTCAGGCGGGAAAAAGGTGGAGCGCAATGAGCTGACGACCGTTCACTTTCAAAGCTGGATCGACTGGTGCAAGACGCGAAAGCTCGGAGTCGATTTCAACCCGAGCTACTTTTCGCATCCGCTCTCGAATGACGGTGCGACGCTCACCAGCGCAGATGAGGGAGTGCGGAAGTTTTGGATCGAACACGGAATCGCGTGCCGGAAAATCGCAGCGGACATCGGTAAACAGCTCGACAACGCATGTGTAACAAACGTCTGGATTCCGGACGGGAGCAAAGACATGCCCGCGGACCGCAAAACTCCGCGCGAACGGCTCGAGAAATCGCTCGATGAGATTTTCGCGGAACCCATCGATCCGAAACACAATCTCGACGCGGTGGAGAGCAAACTTTTTGGCATTGGCAGCGAGTCCTATGTGGTTGGGTCACTCGAGTTTTACCTCGGCTACGCCGTGAAAAACCAAAAGCTGCTCTGCCTGGACGCGGGTCATTTTCATCCCACGGAAAGCCTCGCCGACAAGGTTTCCGCCGTGCTTCAGTTTGTTCCCGAAATTCTTTTGCACGTGAGCCGCGGAGTGCGCTGGGACAGCGATCACGTCGTCATTCTCGACGATGCGACACGCTCCATCATGGAGGAAGTGGTGCGCGGCGGTTTTGTGGCTCGCACGCACATCGGCCTCGATTTTTTCGATGCGAGCATCAATCGCATCGCCGCGTGGGTGATCGGAACGCGCAGCGCGCAAAAGGCGCTGCTGCTCGCTCTTCTCGAACCCGCCGCGAAGCTTCGCGAGAGCGAAGCGGAGGGCGATTTCACGACGCGGCTCGCGCTGATCGAAGAGGCGAAAACGCTGCCCCTCGGCGCGGTCTGGGACGAGTTTTGCCGACGCGAAAATGTTCCGGAAGGCGCGGCGTGGCTGAGCGCAGTGAAGAGCTACGAGCGCGACGTGCTGGCCGGAAGGGGTTGAACAGGCGTTGGGCCTATTTTAGGTGAAAAACTTCGCGCAGCTCGCGCGAAACGGGGCTGTGGTCGGGATTCGACGGCATCACGTCGCCCATGAATGGCCACCACTTTTGGCAGACTGGCGTTTGCGCGATCGCATTCCACCTCTGCTCATCCTCGATCTCGACGTAGCCAAAAAGCTGACGCGTTTCGGCGTGCAGAAAGATTGAGTAATTGTGCGCGCCGTGCGCCTTGAGCGTTTCGGCAAGTTCCGCCCAGATCGGATTGTGACGTCGCTCGTATTCCTCCTCGGCGCCGGCGTGGACCGACATCACAAACGCCTTGCGGATCATGCGCGGTTAGAAATCGAACTGGTCGATGTTGTCCTTGGTGAAAACTAGAATGTCCCCAAGCAACACCTGATCGCCGGCAATTTTCTTTTCGCCGAGCCGTCCTGCCGAAAGGCTCGCCGCGCCTGCTTTGAGGCCGCCGTTCGCGAGGGCGTTTGAAGCGTAAACTGTGAGATAGCCGAGGTCCTTGGTGTTCCAAAGCAGCACGGATTTTACAGTGCCATCTTTGACGTAGGAGCGCATGTCGTTCGGCGTGGAGAGGCCGGTGACGAAGACTTTCCCAGCCGTTCCCGATTGCTTGACGGCTTCCGCGGCGCCCGGAAATGCAACCGAGCTAATAGCCCACATTCCGCGCAGATTCGGATGCGCCTTGATCAGATCCTGCGCGACCTGGAACGCGACTTTCTGGTCCTCGTTGCATGGCTGCACACCCACGAGCGAGAGCTTCGGATATTTCGCGAGCCGCTCTTTCATGAACTTCATCCACTCGTTTTGATTCGCCGCGGTCAGCGTCGCGGTGATGATCGCCACTTCGCCTTCGGCCTCGCCACCGATGTCCTTGGCCATCGTGTCCACGAGCGCGTAGCCGATGTCCTGCGCGGTTGCCTGATTCACAAAATACTCACGCGTGCCGGCCGCGCCGTCCGCGTCCCAAGTCACGACGTGCACGCCTTTCTCGCGCGCCTTCTTCATGGCCGGCGCGAGCACGTCCGGATCATTCGGCGAAACGGCGATCACGTCCACGCCTTGCAGCGCCCACTTTTCAATCATCGCCGCCGCCTTTTCCGGCGCGCCATCGGTCGGTCCGTCATAAATCAGCTCCACATTGCCGAGCTGTTTGGCGGCTTCCTCCGCGCCTTGTGAGCACGAGGTGAAATATGGGACGCCTTTCTTTTTCGGCAGCATGCAGACGGTGATTTTCTTTCCGCCGGCAGAGCTGCCAGCCGGGGTTTCCGCGCTCGGTTTGCAACCGGCGAAAAGCAATGCGGCGAAGGTGAGGGGGAGGGCAAATTTCATAGGGTTGAACGTTGTTTTAATCAGAACGCGAGCGGCGGGAAAAGAGGGAGTTGAGCAGCACGGAGGCGATGAGCAGCACGCCGAGGACGACAAGAATGAGTTCGTCGTTGTTCCAGTGCCAGCTCACAAATTCCCGCGTTTCGTGGATGAGCACGACGCCGAGCAGCATGCCGACGATATTGCCGCGTCCGCCAAAAATGCTCACGCCGCCGAGCACCACCGCCGCGATCACATCCAGCTCTATTCCAGTGCCGACGTCCGCTTTTGCCGTGTTGCGCCGCGCGACAAAAATGATCGCGGAAAGCGCGGACATGAATCCCGCGAGCGTGTAAAGCAGCAGCTTGATTCTCGGGACGTTGATGCCGGTGAATCGGCACGCATTTTCGTTGTAACCGATCGCGTAGAGGAAACGGCCGAATGGTGTTTTTGCCAAAATTACTGAGCACACGATGGCGGCTGCGATGAACATCCACGCGGGAATCGGCAAGCATGCGAAGGTGCCCTGCGCCAGCAAGCCGAAGCTCGCGGGGAAGCCGGAGATGGGACGCGCTAGGCTGACGCCTTCCGCGACGCCGCGAAATGCGGAGAGCGTGGCGAGCGTGACGATGAGCGGATGCACGCGCAGAAACGCGATGAACGCCCCATTGATCGCGCCGCCGATGATTCCAACGAGCAATGCCGCGCCGATTGCTAATGGCATCGGCACGTGCGCTTCGTAAAGCAGGCCGAGCGTCACCGCGCACATCGCCATGTTTGAACCGACCGAGAGATCGATGCCCGCGGTAATGATGATGAGCATCATCGGGAGCGCCAGGAGCGCGATTTCCCAAAGGTGCCGCGAAAGCTCGATCTGCGTGCCGAGCCTCATGAAACGCGGCTCCATGGTGTTCGCCGTGATGAGCAGCGCGACCAGCAACAGCGCGAGAACAGCCTCGTGCCAGAATGGAAACTTCGCCAGTCGGGTTTTCACGCGTGGGCCTCCCCGCGCTTGTTTTTTTGCGCGAAGTTATCGGCGAGCACCGCCGCCAAAATGAATCCGCCCTGGATGGCGCGTTCCCAATAGACCGAGCGCTCACCGAGGTTTAAAAAGATGAGCACGGTCCTCACGATCCCGAGCAGCCCGACTCCGAGAATCGTGCCAATGATCGTTCCTTTCCCGCCGCTGATCGAAGTGCCGCCAACCACGACGCAGGTGACGACCAGCAACTCGAGGCCGATCCCGATTCCCGATTCGATGACTGAAAGCTGTGGCACGCTCACGAGCGTCGCGACGCCCACTAAAAAGCCGGTGAGCGTGAAGACGAATATTTTGATCCGGCCCACCGACAAGCCGGCCAGATGTGCCGCGTGCGGGTTGCTCCCGACCGCGTAAACGCGGCGGCCAAGAGCGGTGTTTCGCGCAAACAGGATTGACGTCACAATCACCAGCGCCGCCATCCATAAACTGACGCGCATTCCCAGCACCGATCCAGTGCCGAGAAAACGGAGCGCGGATGGCAGGTCGGTAATCCATTTTCCCGCCATCAACATCTCGGTCGCGCCACGCAGCGCGGTGAGCATCCCAAGGGTGACGATGATCGAGGGAACGCGCGCCACGGTGACGAGCAACCCGTTCACCAGGCCGATCAGCGTTCCGGCCAACAATGTTAAAACAACCGCAACCCAGACAGGAAGACCGGCATGCAGTGGCGAGCAAAGCTGCCCGAGCACGGCGGCGAGCAGACCCATGGAGGAGCCGACGGAGATATCGATCTCGCCGGTCACGATCACGAAGGTGAGCCCGCAGCCGACGATCGCGGCCGGAACGACCTGCACTAGAATGTCCCGGAGATTTCCCGCGGCAAGAAAAGCGGGATTCACAATTCCGGCGACCGCGATGGTCAGCGCGAGCGCGAGGGCGACGGCATATTCGCGGCGGCGCGCGAGGAGGGTGAGGGGATTCATGCGGCTTGGGCGGTCGCGGCTGGAATGGCCAGGGCCAGAATCTTTTCCTGCGTCGCCTCTGTGCGGGACAGTTCTCCTGAGATGCGGCCTTCGCGCATGATGAGAATGCGATCACTCAAGGAGAGCACTTCAGGAAGATCCGACGAAATGAGCAGGACCCCCATTCCCTCTGCGGCGAGCCCGCGGATCAACCGGTAAATCTCTGCTTTCGCGCCGACATCCACGCCACGCGTCGGCTCGTCGAGGATCAGCACTTTTGGCCGCCGGGCGAGCCATTTTCCAAGCACGAGTTTTTGCTGGTTGCCACCGGAGAGTGAGCTGGCCGCGAGCTTCGGACTGGCGGCTTTGACAACAAGCTCGCGCATCAGTTTTTGAATCAACTCATCTTCGCGGCGCGCGCTCGTGAGGCCGCAACAGGTCAGCGACGGCAGCGAGGCCATCGAGAGATTCGCGCCGACGGACATCGGTAAAACCAGCCCGGCGTGCTGCCGGTCTTCGGGCACGAGCGCGAGACCGCGCTGCATCGCGCGGCGGACGGAGCCCGCCGGAAGCGGTTCGCCATCGAGCAGCACTTCGCCCGCATCGCGCGGATCGAGATTGAAAACAGACTGCGCCACCTCGGAGCGACCGGCGCCGACGAGGCCCGCCATGCCGACGATTTCACCCGCGCGCACCTGCAGCGAAATCTCGTCGAAAACGCCTTCGCGTTTCAATCCGCGCACCTCGAGCAACACGCGCTCGGCGCTGGTCGCGGGCTTTGTTTCCGCTTCGGCCTGCGCGAGCTCGCGTCCCACCATGAGTTGAATGAGCCGATCTTGATTGATCTCGCGCGTCGGTTCCGTCGCCACCCAGCGCCCATCGCGCAGCACGGTGATGTGATTGGAAAGCGCAAAAATTTCCTCCAGCCGGTGACTTACATAAAGGATGCTGACGCCTTCGCTCTGCAGTTGGCGGATGATGCGAAAAAGAACCGTCGTCTCGCGCGCCGAAAGCGATGCGGTTGGCTCGTCCATGATCAACAAACGGCATCGATGCGAGAGGGCGCGCGCCATCCCGACCATTTGTTGTTGTGCCACTGGCAGATCGCCGACCGGCTGGGAGAGATCGATGTCTTCGCCGAGCTGATTTAACAGTCGTTGCGCCTCGCTCCGCATTTTTGCGCGATCGAGCAAAATGCCGCGCCGCGGTTCGCGGCCGATGAAGATATTGTCCTGCGCGCTGAGGTGCGGGAACGCGACGATTTCCTGATGAATGACCGCAATGCCCGCGGCCTCGGAAACGGCCACGCTGCCGGTTGCGAGCGGAGAGCCATCTACGAGAACCTCACCGGAATCCGGTTGCACGGACCCGGATAGAATCTTGATAAGTGTCGATTTGCCCGCGCCGTTCTCTCCGCAGAGCGCATGGATTTCTCCCGCGGCAATTTCGAGAGTGACACCCGAGAGTGCGTGGACGCCGCCGAAAGTTTTCGTGATGTTGCGCAGTGCGACGAGGGGACCGTCTGGCATTTGGCGGTTATAACAAAACGATCCGCGGCGAAAAGGAAAGTAAGGACCGATAAGAATTTCGCCGCGGCGCAAAACGCAAAGACTCGTCGCAGACTCCACGGACGGGTTAAAACGAACAAATGCAAATAGCCGAACAGAAACTCGACGCACTGCTTTCTCTTTCCCATGAGCTTGGCGCGGAGCAGCGCCACCTCGCCATTCTCGGCGAGGGAAATACTTCGGTCAGGATGAATGACGAGACCTTCCTGGTGAAAGCGAGCGGAAGCAGCCTCCGCACTTTGACTCCGAGTGATGTCGTCGAGTGCAGGTTCGCTTCCTTGCTGGCGATGTTGGACCGGGACGATTTAACTGATGCGCAAATTGACGAGGAGCTCTTCTCTTCGCGCGTTCACCCGGAAGCGAAGAAGCCGTCAGTCGAGGCTCTTTTCCATGCCTA
>JAXDQV010000292.1:0-15551 GCA_034667645.1 Chthoniobacter sp. | reverse complement strand
CGTTTTCGAAGTGACTTTTTACGCCGTTGCTTTCCTTGCTCTCGGGTTGCTCGTGTCCATAAGCCGCGGCGAGGAGCGGAAGTGTATCGATGCGAGTGGACGAACCCTTTACGTTGTCAAGAGCGATGGGAAGGTCACTGATTCATACGGCAAGCTAATCGGTGAACTCAAGAGCAACGGTAATGTAGTAGATGCTTACGGGAAGCTCGTTGCCCGCAATGGAGATGCCGGCCTGCTGTTTTGCTTGACCAAATGACAGCAGCGGGAAATGACGATACTCTCAACCCAGTCCGGATGAGTCCGAGGGGCTTCCTTACTCAGCGGGTAACTGGAGTCAATGTAGTCGTCGCGATGATCGGCGTAATCATCATCGCTGTGGCCATTGGTGTTTACAACGTGTCGCTGCTGTGGGCAGCAGGGGGATGGATAGCATTCGTCATCGTAGTCCTCCCAATGCTTTGCGCAGTTCTGCGAGCCACGGTAATTCTCACGTGTGTTACCGTGGTAGTCGTCTGGAAGTCTCTAAGGTCGGATCTGGTGATGTGGCTCCAAATCTATATCCTGGGCTGGCTGGTGATGCTGGGTATCAACTGGGTCACCCACGACACGGGGGCTACGACGCGCGTGCTGTTTGATTCAGCGGGAGAAATTGCCGGCACTGAGGCCGTGCCGGGAGTGCCCGCGTTTTCGAGTCCCGCGTTTTGGGAACTACAGTGGAAAGGCTTCACTCCGATTCTGACCATCATCGTTGGGCTCGCGTGGCTTCTCATGACCGGCATGAATATTATACTGGAGATCGTATTCGCTTCGATCGCCAGAGTGTTCCATCGGGATTAGAAAATATGCACGCGCTTTCCTGCCCAATGCTAGTCACTGCCGAGCACGCAGAGCGCAACCCGTAGATGAAAGACCCGCGCGAAGAATTACTGCGGCAGGCGCCATCGCAAAACCGGTTCCGAGGTGGAGCTGGCCTGCCTACGAGGGCACGATAATTTCACGGCACCGTCGGGCTGCTGACGAAGACGGCCCGTCCTGCGCTTCGGAGGTATTTCCTCCGCGCTGAGACTATCGGAGCAGGCTCAGAATAGCCGCTGGCCCGGCTCGGACGCACTGCAGGCTCCCCGGCCGGACAACCTTCTTCTGCAGGGGTCGCGCGCGCGCATGCGCTTACGCGTGGCCTTTCCGACGAGGTCAAGGACCACGTCAGCCGTCAAGTTCTTCGAGCCTTAGACGCGGAACTAGGTCGCGCGTGCGCGCGGGAAAGCGTGCAGTTGCCCATCGCCCGCGAGAACGACAGTATGAGTGCATGACCCTGCGGCTGGCGTGCGCAATGATCGTCTTGCTGCCGCTGGCTGTGCTGGCGCAGAAAGCGCCGCCCGCTCAGCCGTGCCAAAGCCTGGAGCGCTGCACCTAATAACCGACGTTGATCACCCGCTGACAACCTGGCGAAATCGCGCCCAATGCTTGATGATGCCTTAAAGTTTTGACACGCTTTTGGATTTAATGCCCGCAAGCAACACCAGCGCTTTCGAAGCCCCCATCACTCCCGAAAATGGAAACGGCAGTGGGCATTTCGGCGGGCGAGCTTCAAGCTCTGACGTTCTCGATGACATCAAAGGGTTCGCGTCCAAGCACAGTTCTCGCATCGAAGACACCTCCATTCTGCTTGTGGATGATGTCGTCACATCAGGAGCGACTCTGGATGCCTGCGCCGAAGCGCTCAAAGAGCATGGAGCCTTGCAGGTATTCCGATGCACGGTGACCCGGTCCGAGGGAGCGGCTGCTATGTTTGATTTCCTGGCGAGCGTCCGAAGAAGCAAGCATGAAAGCTTCAGCATGCACCATTGCGATTGTTACGCTAAAATCGGCTCCGCATAAAGATTGATGGACGCGATCAACACCTTAGCAACAATAACGCAGCTCCTTGGAATTTTTGTTCAGGAGAGGAGAGAAACGGAGGATTTGCAAAAGCAGCAATTCTTCGATTGGTTGGAACGCCACCGCCACGAAGAGATCAAAGATCTCATCTGCAACACCCATCATCTCAGCGAACAGGTGGATGCCATTCTGCGAGAAGGTCAGACTCGCATTCTCGCTGAACTACACACTGTGAACTCAACACTTACGCAGCTTATGTCGGGATTGCAGGCTCTCAGCCATCTTGCTCAAGCGTTTGCCCCCGAGGTGACCCTGTCGGATTTCGCGAAAGCGGCGTTATGCCACTTCGAGGACAGTGGCGAGACGAATATGATCACGCTTCCAGATGGAAGTGGCGTGCAGTTCGGAAACAGCGGCACTATCGAACACGAAGATCCTCGGTTTTTGGACGACGATATGGATGCGCTGGCGGCGTGCGGGTTCATAGCGCAAATTGCCCACCATACCGGATACTCAGTTTATCGACTGACGCGGCAAGGTGCCACTTACGCACGGCACCTGAAAGAACAAGCTATTTCCTCCACTTAACGCTTGCCGACTCCAAAGGTTAATCCTCGTTCTCGTCTTTGGGAGAGCCTTGGCCGCCCGCGAACGCCGCTACCGGACGGCGGGGACTCCCGCACTACCTGGCCCGTCTGGCCGAGCTAGAGAGACAGGCCAAGGCGTTCCGCCGCGGAGCGTGGGCGTAGACTCGGACACGCTAAATCGAGGCTTGTTAGACCTACGTTCAGCTAACGCCGGTCTCGCGTTCTCGTTCCTTTGCGCGCAAGCGCTCAAGATTCTTCATCAAGCGTTCGATCTCCTCGGGCTCTATTGGTTTCCCATTATTAGAGAAGCCCCTGCCGGCGAGCATGATGTCTCGTTTGACATAGTTCTTCTCCATGAATCGACGCAGGTCAGGCGTATCTGTGTGGCCGTAAACGCACGAATTGCAGCCCTTAACGATTGCGCGGTTCACCTCCGCGACCAGCTCTGGAGACGCAATCGCGTGCCGAAAGCGAGGCTGCTGTCCATTTTGGACGATCCTACCGACAAGCGCGAGGTCGAGATCGATCGGCACTATCACCCCGCCTGTGGCCGAGTTCCACTGGCACGGATCATCACTGGTTAGAAGTTTGCGAGAACGCGAGTTGTGGAACACTGTCCAGTCATAGTCGCTTTCCAAACGCTGACGAGCGAATGGCCAGAACCGGGTCACATGGTTCATAACTTCGCCGGTGTCTGCCATACCTACAAACATTCCGGTAACCATCCGGCCTTCGAATGAGATTTGCTTTCGCTGCGCCTGCTGCAAAGAGAGCATCTTCGCGACATGGTTCATAAAACTATGTGTGCGGATGTACTGCGCTGCCATGAACCAGAAAAGTTGATCGAGAAGCGCCGGTGTTGTTTCTTTGTTCTTCAAGCCGGTTCGCACCTTTGGCCAGCGCTGCTCGATCGTCTGTGACCAGTGCTTATCGATCGGATGATTGTCATAAAACGCAGGTTCACAAGCGACGTAGTCGTTAATGCTCAGCTGTTAACCCAACCCAATCCCGGATAATAAACGACCAGTTCGCCGCCTTTCTTCCCATTGAGATACTCGTCAGTAAAACCACGAAGATATGCTTTCGGAACGAAATGATCGCTAGGAGTGCGAGACACCGTCCAAGTTAGCATAAAGACCGCCGTATACGATTCGCGCAGCCCCTGATTACCCTTCTAGATGTTCCCGGCCAGAAATTGTGCCCGACGCGCCGCGATGTTTTACTTCACGGATGAGAACTTCTGCGAAATCCACGACGCCAAAGAAGAGTAATAAGGAAACGAAACTCCCGGAATGCGAGTGCGGCTGCGGCGCGACGACCAAGGGAGGCCGCTTCCTTCCCGGCCACGACGCCAAGCTCAAGAAAGAGCTAATCGGAGCGGCACTCGGCGGCAGCAAGCGCGCCGAAGCAAAACTCGAGAAGCTCGGCTGGACCAGCTTCTTGGATATTCAGCGCGCCCGAGTCGTGATCGAGAGAGCGGCCCGCAAGGCGATGCAGTCGAGCCGCCGTGCGGCGACCACCCTCCAGGAGACAGCCGTCGAACCCCCCCGTGAACAGCCACCACACCGGTCACGC
Organism: Chthoniobacter sp.; assembly: GCA_034667645.1. Classification (GTDB taxonomy): domain Bacteria; phylum Verrucomicrobiota; class Verrucomicrobiia; order Chthoniobacterales; family Chthoniobacteraceae; genus JAJPJG01. The sequence goes on along the minus strand of JAXDQV010000292.1, from coordinate 11,511 downwards.
CGCCCGCGCAAAGCAGCCAAACCGGCACCCGCATCAGCACAAGCGCAGGCACCCAACCCTGTTTAGGAGTAATATCCGTGCGCACGGTGAACATCCGCCCGGGTCTCAGGATCGTGAGTCTTCCCGCACTGATCGCAAAAGCTCGTGCTCATACCGAGGCGTGCCTGCGGGAGCACGGCAGGGTGATGCCGACGCTCCTCGCTCCTATCGGAAGTGAATTGATCATCCATGTCGCCGAACAGAGTGACACTGAGGAGGACAAGGACCGCTTCGTTCTTGAATGTCGCCTCCTGCTCGTCGCCAGCGAAGCGAAACTGTGCGCCATGGTGCTCGAGTCCTGGATTACCATGGCGCATGCCCACAAACTGCCCGATTCACCACCGTCGGTTTCACCTGACCGCCGGGAAGTGATCACCGTGTCGGCGGAGAGCCGGACCGAAAAGGGTTTCCTGATCTTCCCCATCCAGCGAACGTCGCTCGGCATCTTCCGAGAACTTGGAGACAATACTGCTCCAGCCGGAATTACCACGAGCGGGCGCTTCGCGCAGGTGCTGCCTCCAAAGGTGCCCGGCGCCAGAGTTGCCCGTATGGCCCGGCTGTCGCTCGAAAGGATGGGAATAAGACTAGAAAGTCCGGACGCAGGGTTCTCGGCGAATTGAACGAAAAGGAGCACGCGAGCCCCCCATGAACTCGCCGCGAGACCAAGCGCTGATCTCCGACTGGGAACGCGGAAAAGCGATGCCGCGGAAAGCTAGATTGCTGCGGATGCTCGCGATCATTAAGGGAGGCGCACAATGAACCGCTTCCAACTACGCACAGTCCGCGGCTACGGCTTCGGCGAAGTCAGCAGTGCGATGCAGAAGGCAATTCGCCGCGCCGACGTGCAGCTTGCGGCTATTGGGCGCTTGAACTGTGGTCGAGCGGATTCGGGAACTACGTTTGGAAGCGGCTGCTGACCATCAGTGCCGAAGATTGCTGGGGCATCATCACGCATGAAGTAAAGGGCGCCGCATGACGCGTATCTTCCTCGTGAACAAAGGCGTGCCAGCTACTAGCGCAAAAGGTCGCATCTTCATCAGCAAAGCCGTGATCCTTGGCGACGAACTCCGGTTGTTGGCCCTTGCCGATCCAATCCTGACTGACACCCGCTACGGTATGCTCCGCAAAGCGTTCCTCGCGATTCGTAATTGAATCGGTGATCGCGTCGTCACAATCCTTCGCCCGGTGATGGATCGCATCCACAAAGCTCTCGATACCCATCATGAGCACCTCCTGCAAAAGGCCGAGCCGGTTCTTTCAAGCCGGAAAAACAATCCGACCGTAAGAGCCGCGCGCCGGGCGATTGATGATGCCGATAAGCTCCGTATGCACACCAGGTTCATTCCGGTCCGCTATGACGACTACTCGCCGCTGCAACTGGTGGGCGTTCTGGTTTCGGACAGACAATCACTGCCGCATGATCTTAATGTAACGCCGCTTTTGCGCTGGCGAGGGCGTGTAACGTCTAAGGTTGTGACGTGGACATGCCATCCCTCTACCAGAAGCTTCGCAGCCTCGCTTTGTAATGCAGGAAGGCATTTGAGAAGTTGAATCGAAGCACGTCGTTTCCGATCCGTATCTACCCAAGCGTCGCAAAGGAAATTCCCGATGAGATAGATGCCATACTGTGTCGGTATTCGGCACAAGTAACGTTCGACTAGCTGATTTTTGAGACCCTTTGGCAATTCGGGATTCCAACAGCCTTTTGTTTCAATGATAACGCAGAGGCGGTCAAATCCATTTCCGCGAGGCTGCGGCGTAACAGCTTCGATTTGTAGATCTGTTCGTTTACGCCAGTGAATTTCGACTTCGCGGTTGATGATGATTCCCGCGGCGGCAAGATCGCGCTGTAGATGGTCTTTGACGAATTTAACGAGTTCTATTTCAGGCTTTGGACGATCACCATCCCAAAGCTGAGTTGCGAGCGGGGTTTCGCCTTGAAGGCGTTGTTGAGCGCGAAGAAGTGATTCTTCTATCAGCGAGAACAGTTGGTCTGTAGATTGAACGAATCGACTATGACCTTCGCTGGTCAGTCTGATAAGTTCGTTTGGCGTCGGCGGACTCCATGTATGTTTTCGTGTTTCAAGCTGTCCACGCAATAACACACGCCGCATCCATGGCTCGTCTGGAAAGTGCACTGCCAAGCGGACGAGCGCGGCGCAAGCTTCGGCCGACCCACGATCGGCCAAGTGTGAGACAAGCTGCGAACGGTAGGTTGCGACGCTTTCGCGGCCGCCGACAAAATGTGCGCCGCTGTGTTGCGGGTCTTCCTTCGGTGGAAATTGACCGACAAGCCAAATATAGAGATCAGCAATCTCATTCGCAGTAAGAGCGCGCACTGTCCCTCCCGGAGCATGGTAGTTTGTATGTGCTTGCTGGCTGATAATTGCGCGCCCGAAAGCAGCGTCAGTTTTGATAAGTCGCCAGATTCGAGGCCAGATTCCGGGTTCGCCATGAGTCATAAGTAGCCGCGCCGCATGCAATGCGGCATCACGAGATGGCCCGTTTTTGAGAAGGCGATGTGGAAGGCGTTTTTCTACGAGCCGGAGCGCGCCTTTAACATTGGCCTTCAGAAGAACAGTCAGCAGTTGTTGGCAGCAGGATGGGTTAAGATGTTTCGCATCGGCACATCGCAGAAGGGTATTACTCAACGGTGAATCGAATCGCTCTGGCAGCCGATCGAGCACGAACAGCGTGTCCCCATTGCGGTTTTCCCGGTCGATCGTTCGTCGTAGCCAATGCAGGAACTGGCGGGGAGCGTGTGTATAGGCGTCGCGAGCAATGCGCTTTACGACCTTTGTTTCATTGTAGCAAACGTGGCCGACAATCGCCGGCATCCAACGCGACCAGTCTTCGGCTGTTAGTTGGCTATAAGTCGCTGAAGAATGTTCACGTAAAAGATTCAGCGCCCGCAATCCCGCCGTGCATGGAAAATACTCCACATTCCGTTCATCAAACCATCGCTTGGGACTGGCGTTCGAGGCACGAAGAAATAGGAGAGCATTTCGAATGACACGCTCATGAATTGCAGTGTCTGCTCGCTTCCAACCTGGCAGCTCCGTCAGGTCGAGCGAACCATGATTGTCAAAGCGTCCCATGTCATGTGCTTCAAACAAGCGCGATATTTTCCACCACCCATGCGGCTTGCCGGATTCGCAAGCGTCGAGATGCTTAACTGCATAGCCATTCAATTCTTCAGCGCGCGAAGGAGGGTTTTGACGTAAATTACGTTCGGCCTCCCACTCCTGACGCCGTTCGGATTGTTCCCGCGCTTTCTTTGCTCGCTCGCTCTCCAACGGCCATGCTTCGAGCATGTCCGCAAAAAACGTTCGCAATTCCTTGTAGCGTTTCGCATTAACAACGATCGCGTCCACATGACTTGCGCTTTCATAGTCGGCTGTGCGCCATATCAAACGGCTAAGACTTTCCCGGAGCCGGCGCGAATGTGTCTTGCCCAAGAGTTCTATCAGCCACGGAAAATCATCACGAACAATTAAGGGTGACGTGTAATCAGCTAGATGGTCAGCGTCACTGGATCGTTTGAGTTTATCCAGGATTTCGAGGACGATCTCGCGGCGTTCTTGCGAGTGCGCACTGAGCCATTTTCTCCATGCTTCAGCCGACTCGGTATTTAGTTCGCGGAAGTGGGAAACGCGTTTGAAAACCGCAGCCGCGAAACCTTGCCGAGTTGCAGGAACGTGAACATGAGCAACCGCGGCCTGAAGTATCTTAGTCGTGAGCTCTTCTAATTCATCGTCGTGTCCGTCAACATCCGAGTGCTTGCCAACCCAGGCTAAAGCGATAGGCAGATCGCGCGGCTTTAGTTTCTCGATAAGCCGGTGGGAAAGGAACATGTGATATGCTCCAATATGTTCCGATGGCGGCGGTTCGAGGTGAGTGAATACTTCCTTGGCAGTCACAAAGTTTGGAAAACACGCGGTAAGAGCACATCCTCGTAACTCATAGTCGGGATCGCCTTTTTCTTTTCTCAAAGCCAGTCCGCGTAATTTTCTGCGCGCGCCAGGACTGCCGTGATAGGCGATGCGATAAGCAGAGACAACACGAACTCGGCGTTCTTCCTTTGGATCGAGCACCAGAGAAACGAGGCCATTGGTGACTTTGTCCAAGTCGCATGCCGTCGCTATATCTATGGCCTCGCATCTTGCGCGTGAAGCAGCATTCCGATCACGAATCCAACGGTTAAGAGAACGCGCAAGTCCTGCGTGAGCGAGCTTTACATAACGGCGTGTGATAGCATCGTCGGGAGGCAAAGTATCGGCAGACACGCGTGTAAGAAGAGCTTCAACGATGCTGTCCTTTGTGGCTCCGTCAGCAGCGCCCAGATCGCTGGCTAACAATGCTTCAGGCTCATGCGTCATTAGATGGTCAAAGATCGTGGGGCGCGCACCAGCTACCCACGCGGCCGTTTCTCGAAGTTGCGGCACCAGCTTCTTTTCATCTCCAAATGGATGAAACAGCAGGTCGCTTATCTGAGCATCAGAGATTTGGTTCTGAGCGAGAAACTCGGCTGCCAGGAACTCGGCGAATGACTGGTGAGCCCAACCCATTCGATGCGGGCCACGCGCTGTAAAAAGACCAGTGCCGAGCACTTCCCGAAGAGCGGTCTCAGTCACCGGCACATTCCGTTCATTCACTTTGACTTTTCCTGCCGCTATCTCGTGCAGACCAATATCGCTCTCCAGTTGTTCGGCGCGCCGACCAAGCCAGACCGCAGCACGGTTTGAGAACATTGTTGCCGCGGCTATCTGAGCAGCTATAGCGAAGCGCTCGTCCGGCGAGAGCGATCCGATCCTACGCGAACTGCGCCGCGACTGGTTTTGCTCTTCGCCCAAGGCGAGACATCCAAGGCGATACAATTCGTGCTGACGCTGAGGCAACCGACCGTTTTGGCGCTTCCAGATGTTGATCAGGAGGTCAAGTGTTAGAGGTTTCTGCGCAAACGACGCAGCTTCGCGGCGCTCTATCTCGGCAAAAAACGCGCTGCTTGAAATGCCATGAGCATTTAGCGCGACTTCTACCTGTTCCGCAGTGAGAGGAGCCAGTTCATAAGCGCCAAAGGAGTCTTTACCCCAGCATTTCTTCAGGCCGGATTCTAGTGCCACCGGCCAATCTGCCGTGCGACAGGCAATGCGCAGCCGAAGGTTCGCAACAGTAGGCAAGGCGCTCAACTCATCCGCGAGGAGCGTTGCTATTGTATCTACTCGCAGAAGACATTCATCGAGGCTATCCAGGAATACGCAAAGGGCATTACTCCCGCCGCGCCAAGATGTGAATTGGGGACTTCCAAAAAGAGCTTGAATGAGCCGCTGTTCACTTCCATAGGACCGAAGAATCCAATGATAGCACTCGCTCGCCATTCGCCTTGGCAATGGATTCATGGAACCCACGCTGCTGCGTTTACTGCGAATGCTCTTCGATCTTTGGGGCATTTTTCACGACTTCAGGGCGTTAGGTTGATTTTCGTGGGCGGTCCGAGTTCAATGCTCGACCTCCTTTTCCAGCAGCGTGATTTCCTCGGGTGTGACGGAGAAAAGGCGATAGACGCGATCGTTCAGCTCTTTTTCATTGTTGGAAATGAGGCTGGTGAGGCGGGCGTGTGCGACGCGCTTTTCGGCGAGGTAAGGTTCCCACTCATCCGCGACGCGCGGGCTTTTCAGTGGGTTGGTAGGGAGCTTGAAGCTTTGCTTCAGCGCGTCGCCGAGCGGATTAACGGCGAGTTCCCACCACGCCTCGGCCTTTTGGTTTAAGGGGTTGACGCTGTTCTCGCCGAAGGCTTGGCGCAGACGACGCCGCACCAAGGTTTCGACGGCGTAACGCTCCTGTCCGGCGGCGCTGCATTTCCGCGCCAGCTCCGCGATGGCCTCGCGCTCTGGCTCGGGCGCGTCGGGGATGGGGATGTGTTCCATTGATTGGGTGAAAAGGCGATATTGCCAGCGGTCGCCACGCAGCCGCAGCGGTTGAGATGTCTTGCTGATGAAGAACCACGTCGCCCACGAGGATAGGATGCCGAGAAAATAGGCGTCGCCGGTCGGGATGAAGTAGCCGGTGTTGCCCATGTAGCGTCCGGTCGTATCCATGCTAAAGCGCGGGAGCTTGCTGATGTCGGGCCAGACAATCTTTGGTCCATCGAACGCGTCCCAGTATTCACAGGACCGCAGCTCCCACCAAAAAGTGCCTTTATCCGTCCGCCTGATCGCCGCCTCGCGAAATTGGTTCAAGTGCTCGAAAACAGAGGGGTGCGTGTCGCGGAAGACCCGCTCCGCCTCGGTGCCTTTGTCGGACCAAGGCCACTGGAAGTTGGCGCTTGAGCGCAACGCGATGAGAAACTGCTCGCTGTCTTCGACATGCCACGGGCGCAGGTGCGTTCCTTGGACGAACGGGCGAACGAAGAGCTCACAGGTCTGGTCGGCAGCCACGAGCTTGTCACGCGTCGGACGGTTGACGACGAAGGCATCGGTCAGCCCGGTCTTTAGGCCATACAGAATTTGTCCGCCGACGACCGCCAGGAGCTTGCGCCCGCACGTAGCAAGCTTTGTTCGCAACGCGATCACATTCTCGGGGTGCAAATCCCAAGCCTCGTCGCGGTAGCGGAACGAGCTGATTACCGGAGCGGTTGCAATCACCTCAGAAAGTCCTTCCGGCGGACGCCCGCTCGTCAGCCACTTGAAGAGCCGCATTTCGCCACCAGGCGCAGCTTTCTCCACGATGGCGATCGTCGGGCGGATCATCTCCGCATCGTCAAACGGCTGGTATTCGCCGAGGTCCACCATTGAGACCATCCGTCCTTCGGTGGCGAGCATCTTGCGCAGTAGCGCGCCGAAGGTCGCTAGCACCCAACTACCGGAGGTGATGTAAGCGAGTTGGCCGCCGGGCCGCAGGAGCTCGATACCTTGCTCGAAGAAATAAACGAAGATGTCGGCACCGCCATCGTAACTGCGGTAGCGCTGCTCCCAGTAAGGCTTGAATGGTGCGAGCCACTCCTGGCGGATGTAGGGCGGATTTCCCACCACGACATCGAAGCCGCCCTGCGCGAAGACTTCCGGGAAGGCGCTCTGCCAGTCGAATGCCTTGGGATGCACGGCGGAGTCGCCGACGACACTATTTCCCTCGCGGATGGTGTGATCGAGGCTGGTGAGGGCTTTGCCGCGGGCGGCGGTCTTGATCCAGAGGCTGAGCTGGCAGATTTGGATGGCCTCGGCATTGAGGTCCACGCCGTAAACATTGTGCTGAAGAATCTGGCGGTCGAGGTCGAAGAGCGTGCGATGACCACGCAGTTCTTCGAGCCGAGCATTAGAGATTTCGTAGAGGGCGTGGAGCTGGTCGAAAGCCTCGATAAGGAAGGCGCCGCTGCCGCACGCGGGATCTAAGAAGCGGAGGCTCTTGAGCACTTCCTGCCATGCTTCCCAAAAGCGGATGAGGGCCTTCCGCTGCGGGTCGTTGAGCGCGGCGAGGTCGTAAGCATTTGGATCTGCGAGCGCCTTGCGCGCGGTGCCAGCGGCTTCAGACTCATGCTGCCCGCGCAGGGTCTCGAAGCGAGTGCGCACAGTCCCACCAAGCGTTTGCTCGACGATGTACCGGGTGATGAAAGCGGGAGTATAAAAGGCACCTTCCTTTTTCCGCCGGCTGGCGGCCTCGGCGGCCTTTACGCCGTCGCCGCCCGCCTCGATGTCCTGCCGGATGCGTTCGAGATCGGTGATCGATTGCTCGAAGATGTGGCCCAGGATGTCCACGTCGATGACCGAGCGAATCTCGCCGGTTTGGTCCGACTCGGCGACTTCGCGGGCGGGACGATAATCGTATTCGGCGAGGTCGCGGAAAAGCGCGCAAACGTCGTCGGGCACGAGCAGCGCGTCGATGGCGGCGTCGGTGGCGAAAAGGCCGCCATTGTAGGCGGGGATTTTCAGCCCGGAATTGCCGACATCGACGGCGCGGAAGAGGCCGCGGAAATTTTCCCAAATCGGCTTGGGATTGTAGGGATCGCTGTAAGTGAATGCGTTGCGGATCGTCTCGGACGGAAGTAGAGCGCGATCTTCGCAAAAGGCGCAGAAGAGGACGCGATCGAGCAGCTTCTGCGTGCAACGGAGGATTTCCTGCGGAGCGACGCCGGCATTGGCCGCGCGGAGATTGGCGAAGACCTTCTGCCGGAGATCGGCGTAGAGGGCGTAGAATTCATTGGTGAGCCGACGCCCGACGGATGCGGAGGCATTGAACAGTGAGTAGAGGTGACATTCCCCCACATCCGGGACAACGCGCGCGGCGCCGAGCATGAAGACGAAACGCCGGAGCAAAGCGGGATCGTTGGCTAGGCGCACGGTCTCGAATCGCTCGTAGGTCTGCTGGTTTGAGCCCTTGTGGTAAAGCCGCGTCTCCCGCATCGAGGTCACGATGATCCAGTCACACGGAAAATTGATCGCGTAGCGATATGCCTGATCGACTGCAGACATCTTGCGACCGGCGAAGGGGCGGTCGAGCGGATCGCGTGTGCCCTTTCCCTCGACGGCGACGATGAACTCCTGACGCTCGGAGCTAAAGCGTCCCAAGGCGGCATCGGCCACCTGTCCATCCACTACGACGTGTGTCTCGCGAGAGAGCGTGAAGGTCTCGCTGGGGCCAGCCGGCGCGGAATAGCCAAGCAGGTTGAGAAAAACGTCGGTGAGAAAATCCGGAAGGAGCGCCTTCTCATTGATGGTGTCGGCTTTCCCGGAAGAGATGAGTGAGGCCCAGTGCTGGAGCTTTGCCGCAGCAGTCTCAGCAGTAGTCGGGAAAGTAAATGCGCCGAGTTGCTGGCGGATTACCTCGGGGTGGAATAGGGGCTTGGTTTCGACAGCCATTAGTCGCGAATGGCTGGCGGCGATCCGAGTGGGGTGTGGAGGTTGGAACTCGAGTCAGCCACGATTGATCAATATCCTATCTTGGCTGTCCAGCCAGCCTGACAAAAGCCTGACAAAGCTCTTCACATTATTCATTTCCATGCAATAGTCCGCATTAGTCACTTGATACAACTGGCACAACACTAACCACTAACGAATACCACTGAAAAGCGGGGCTTCATCCTCAACGAGGTGAGTGAGATTCAGAGGTGTCGCGGTTCAACGGGTCGAAAACGCTGCTCCGAGGTGCGCAAAAGTTTTTGAGCGATCTTCATCGCAAGGCCACCGAATCTGCCAAGATTGAAGCGCCCCGGACGACCTGAGATTAACGGCCAAGGGTGAATTTGATCGACCAGGCTGGCCGCGAGAGACAAAACAGACGGCAAGATCAAACCGCTTGCCAAACAACGGGTGGGGAACAGTCAAGCGTCACCCGAGGATCTGGCTTGTGCCGCGTGTTAGAATCGCAGCATGGAGGGACACCGCCCGTTCTGGGTGCTGCGGCACCGCGTCACCGGAGAAACCAAGATGGTGGCGTATCCATCCTGTGAGGACGGGCTGTGGCAGGTGTGCCTCACGGACGGCTCGATTGCCGCGGCAGTGACTTACCAGCAAGCCAAGGTGGCGGGGTCTAAGATCGCTCGACGCAAAGCTCGACCAAAGGTGGTTCGCGGGACGGTTTAGATTGGCGGCGATGCCAATCGCTTTAGCAATTTGTGCGTGTTGAGCAGGTGCCACCGGCCTCCTCCCGGCGAAACCACTCCCTGGCGGTTCAGTTCGTCTCGGATTTGCCGAACCTGGATTAAGCCCGCGGAGCGCAGTCGTCTGATCATCGGGAGGTATGCCCGCGCTCGCCGAATCGCTTCAGCCTTGTAGCGGGCGGCGAGCAAGCGGCCTGTGGCGCCGATCACTACGCCGCGACGCTTCGCTGCCGCCAGCGCCTCTCTAGTGCGCTGGCTAATCCTCCGAGCTTCTTCCTCGGCGAAGGCAGCCTGGAGGTGCAACATGAAGCGGTCTTTCGTCGGCTGATCAACGGCGACGAAGTTCACGTTCGACTCCATCAATCCGGAGATGAAGTGCACATTGCGAGCGAGGCGATCAAGCTTGGCCATGCAGAGGGTGGCGCGACGACGCCGGCAAAGCTCAAGCGCCTTCTGTAATTCCGGACGGTTCGAAGCCTTCTTGCCGGATTCGATTTCAGTAAACTCCGCAATGACGGTGCCCCCTTTCCAACCGATGTAACGGCAAACGGCATCCCGTTGCGCGTCGAGGCCGAGGCCCGACTCCCCCTGCTTGGCGGTGCTCACCCGGAAATAGCAGACCCAGAGGGTTGCCGCGGCGGTCTCGTCGTGATTCCCGACGGTTTCCCGTCGGCCTTTTTGTTTTCGGGTAAAGGTCGGTTCATCCATAGACAAAAGAAAAACACAGGCATACCGGTCTCCACAATTTTAGGACCCGGAGCGGGTATCTTGCATCGGTCCCCCGCAGACCGAGGGCACTGGCGACGCTGAACAGGCTCCGTGATCAATGCATGTTCTTGGCAGGGATTTGACGGCAGCCATGAAAGACAACGCTCAATCGGTAACCCCTGCCTTTATAAGTCCAGTGACCACCGCGCCACCTTCCTCCCTCACTTCCTCTTCGACTATAACTACCATCGCCCCCACTCCGCTCTCAACTCTTTACCTCCTCTCTCCAGACTTAGCCTTACTGCGACCAACCTCTTGACAATCAACAGTTAGGCGACGTTCGGTTCATGATCCGCCCACTCCACTCCAAAGGTAAAAGTAACCCTCGTCGCTGTCTGCGCCCGGTGCCGGCGAATATGCGACGTGCAGCCTGTATCGCTCTCCGGTGACCGGCTGAAAGAATGACGTGTCGAGCTGGTAAAGTGCGTTGCCGGAATAGTGGATCGGATGAGCCGGAGATGACCAAATAAGCGCACCTAGAGTGCTACTAACGCTCGAACTCGTCTGCTGTCGGCGGTAGTGACCGAAAACTCCACTCGGGAGTGAGCGTTGGGAGTGTGTGACTGGGAAAAACTGTTCGGAACGAAAAAGGCGATCTCGGTCGGTTTCCCTTCGATAGTTGGCAAACCGTCTAAGCGAAACGTGTGTTCGTATGGCCTGTTCAGTGGGAAGGACGGCAAAGTGACCATGTAACAGCGGGTCGGAAAGAAGCCGCCTCGCTGCGAGGTGTCCTGAATCGTACCGTCTCCGGTGTAGTCTCGGACGCCTGACGTGAAGTATGTCCCGCTCCCGTGCGGCGCACACGAACTGAGCAGCGAGGCAATGCTAATGGCAAGGATTCGGGACATGATGCGGATCCATCGGATTCGCCGTCCACCGTTCTGACTTGGCTTGCCAATCATCAGATGCAGACAGATCCCCGTCGTGAGGGTCATACCCCATGATTGCGTCGAGAATCCCATTTTGTTGCCGTTCGTCGCCCTCTTCGGGAAAGATTCCCCAACCGGCTAAACACTCGGCTATTGCTTTCTCCACCACAGAATTCTGAACCCGGCGGCGGCTCAAAAGCTTGGTAGAAGCCGATTACCTCCGAGAAAAGGTCATGAAGCCTG
>JAXDQV010000291.1:0-12632 GCA_034667645.1 Chthoniobacter sp. | reverse complement strand
TGAAGAAGATCGCCGCCCTCAATGCGGAACTCCGGATGTTGCGCGAACTTCACCCGCAAAAAGAGGTCTCCCGATGCGCCACCGTGCGCGCCCTCGCTCCCCTGCCCTGCAAGCCGGATGCGCTGACCCTCGTGCACGCCGGCTGGAATGCGGACGTTGTAAGTTTCCGTCTTCGCATTGTGCGACCGTCGGAAAGAAACGTGCCGCTTTGAGCCGTGCAGCGCTTCCTCGATCGTCACCATCAGGTCGGCCTCGATGTCCTGTCCCCGCTGCGAAGCGCTCGCGCGGCCAGCCCGCGTGCCAGAAAAGTCCGCACCGGCGAATGGATTGCGACCACCACCGCCGCCGCTGAAAAACTGCTCGAAGAAATCGCTGAAGCCTGTGCCGCCGAAATGAAAATCGCCGCCCGCGTTTCCAGCTCCGCCGGAATCACGCTGCCAGCCCGGCGCCGGTTGCGGCCCACCGCGCTCCCAGTCCGCACCGAGCATGTCGTATTTTTTTCGCTTCTCCGGGTCGCTGAGAACTTCGTAGGCCTCGTTGATTTCCTTGAACTTTTGCTCCGCCGCCTTCTTGTCCTTGGAAACGTCGGGATGATGTTTGCGCGCGAGTTTACGGAACGCTTTTTTGATTTCGTCCGGCGCTGCAGATTTGCTGACGCCGAGCGTTTCGTAGTAATCCTTGAATTGCACTGCCATGTCGTTCGCGGAACCTATCGAAAGTTTCGCGACACGGCCAGTGCCCGTGCCTGCTATTTGGCGGAAATCTAAAGGCCCGCCGGATGGCGCGCTGAAAAGCCGCCCGCACTGCGACCATCCGCATACCAGCGCGGTCCGACATCGCCCCCGCGATAAAAATCGGTGGTGTCGAGGCGCAGACCCGCGATCACGGCAAAGGTATGGCCGCGGCGCGCATAGACCGTGACCCAGCGACCGCGACCGCGATCACCGAAATTCAAAAAATCCCGCGACGGCATCGGCGTGCCGAGCACCCCGGCATTGTGCAAAGCAAACGAAACGGTGCCCGAGCAATCGTAGCCCGAGTCGCTGAAGGAGCCGTGTCCGCCGCCCCATTTGTAGGGCCGCTTGCGAATCCCGTTGACCGCCCAGATCGCGCGTTTCACCGAGTCCGGGGCATTTGATGGCGCATAAGCCACGCCTCTGCGAACGACGGCCCGGTTGCCGGCGACCATCGGTTGGGAACCGCTGCTTTCCACCGCTGGCTCCGCCGTTTCGTCCGACTCCGGTGGCGCCACGTGCTGGACTGGAGGCTGATACATGGCGGTTTCAGCATAGACTTTGGTCGTCCGCATCGTGGAGTAAAACGGCCGGTAAACGCCCACGGACGAGGCTTGGGAGCCACCGAAGAACGGTTCGGCCTGCGCGGTGAAAAGCGACGTGCCGGCGAGCGCGAGGAGGATTGCTCGGCGTGGGACAATAAAAGACTGGGGTAAGAAAAAGGACATGCGTGTGACTAAGCTAAAAATGCGCCACGCACCGCGCAGGATTCCAAGCCGACTAAATTTGCGCTGTTACTAGGCGGCATTTGACTTAAATCAAACCTTTTCCGCGCCCCAACAGCGGAAATGTCACCATGCCCGCTTTCATTTTTCGCCGCTTTTTATCGCTGCTGCTCGTCCTCTTTTGCGTCGTGTCGCTCACTTTTTTCCTCATCCGGCTCGCGCCGGGCGGGCCATTTGATCGTGAGCGAAAAATCCCGCCGCAGATTGAGAAACAGCTGCTTGCGAAATACAAACTCGATGGCCCGGCCCATCAGCAATACTTCGATTATCTGCGCGATCTCCTGCATGGCGACCTGAGGCTCTCGACCAAATACCGCAGCCGCAGCGTCAACGAGCTGCTCGCGCAATCCCTCCCCGTTTCCGCCACGCTCGGACTCGCCGCCTTTTGCATTGCGACCACCGGGGGCATCTGGCTCGGCTGCCTCGCCGCGGTCCGCCGCCACACCTGGATCGACACCGGCGCGATGCTCGCCGCCCTCTTCGCGATCTCGATTCCCACCTTTGTCCTCGGTCCGCTGCTGATCCTGATTTTCGCTTTGAAACTCCAGTGGCTTCCGGTCGGCGGCTGGGGCAGCTGGCCTGCACTCATTTTGCCGGCGCTGACCCTCGCCGGGCCCTACGTCGCCTACATCGCGCGACTCATGCGCACGAGTATGCTCGAGGTCCTCGGGCTCGACTTCATTCGCACTGCTCGCGCGAAGGGGCTGCGAAGCACGCGCGTGATTTACAAGCACGCGCTGAAAGTCGCGATCCTGCCCGTCGTGTCATTTCTCGGGCCGCTCGCCGCCAATTTGCTCACCGGCTCCATCGTCGTGGAAACCGTCTTCAACATTCCCGGCGCGGGCGGCTTCTTCGTCAACTCGATCCAAAACCGCGACGGCTTTTTGCTCGGCGGCGTGGTGATCGTTTATTGCGCGCTCCTCGTCGTGCTGAATCTGCTCGTCGATATCAGTTACAGCTTTCTCGATCGGCGAATCAAAATTCAGGGATGAACGAACGCGCACAACTCGGCCGTTCCGACACGATCCGGCGCTTTGCGCGAAATCGCGTCGCTGTGGCTGCGATGGTCCTGCTCGCACTGGTCGCGCTTTGCGCCGTCTTCGGACCGCTTTTGCTGCCGGTTTCGCACCGCGGGCTGACCCGAAATCAGTTCGCACCTCCGTCGCTTGTGCATCCCTTCGGCACCGACTTGAACGGCCGCGACGTTCTCTACCGCGTGCTCGAAGGCGCCCGCGTCTCGCTCTTTGTCGGCATCACCGGGGCGCTGATTTCGTTTTGTGTCGGGACGGCTTATGGGCTTGTTGCCGGTTATGCGGGCGGAAAAACCGACGCATTCATGATGCGGACCGTGGAGATCCTTTATTCGATTCCGCGTCTCATCATCATTTTGATTTTCATCAACGCCTTCGACACGATTTTGAAAAAGTGGCTCGCGCTCCACGGCTTTGGCGCTCTCATCGGCTACTCGAAAATCCTCATCCTCGTGCTCTCACTCGGCCTCATCGAGTGGCTGACCATGGCGCGGATCGTGCGCGGGCAGGTGCTCTCGCTAAAGGCGCAACAGTTCGTGCTGGCGGCGCGAAGCCTCGGCCAGAGTCACGTGCGGATTTTGACGAAGCATCTGCTGCCGAATCTCGTGAGCGTGGTTGTTATTTACCTCACGCTCACCGTGCCCGCAGTCATTCTCGACGAATCGTTCTTGAGTTTTCTCGGTCTGGGAATCCAGGCGCCGCAGGCGAGTTGGGGCTCGCTGTTAAGCGACGGCGCGCAAGTGATCAACCCGCTGCGCAGCAACTGGTGGCTGCTGGTTTGCCCCGCGGCGGTGATGTCGAGCACGCTGCTCGCGCTGAATTTCCTCGGAGACGCGTTGCGCGATGCGCTCGACCCGCGCGCCACGCGCTGACCGTTTCGGACTACCAAACCTTTCGGCCTTCGGCTAATCCATTCCACTCCAATGGATCTGCTCGACGAACTCCAGACGCGCATCGTGCCGGCTGACGGTGCGATGGGCACCGCCTTGATCGAGGCGAATATCCCACTTGAGCGCTGCTTTGAGGAGCTGTGTGTCAGCCGCGCCGATCTCATCCGCGGCATTCATGAAAAATATGTCGCCGCCGGCGCGCGGTTGATCGAGACGAACAGCTTCGGCGCGAATGCGGTGCGGCTGGAAAAATACGGCTTCGCCAATCGGGTGAACGAAATCAACTGGTCCGCCGCGCAGCTCGCGAAGCAGTCGGCGCGCGGAAAAGACGTGCACGTCGCCGGCAGCGTCGGTCCGCTGGGGATCACGGCCGATCAAGCGCGGGAGCGCGGCGTCGACCGCGAGGCAGTCTTTCGCGAGCAGATCGGCGCGCTGCTTGATGGCGGCGTCAACGCGATTTTATTTGAGACCTTTACCGACGTAGAGGAGCTCGCGCTGGCGCTGCATGTAAAACAATCGCTGCATCATTGTCCCGCGATCTGCTCGCTGGCCTGCAACGAAGAAGGGCGGCTACCGTCTGGAATCCTGCTCGTCGAAGCTTTCGAAAAACTAAAGGCGCTCGATGCAGAAATCGTCGGCGCCAACTGCGTTAACGGACCGCAGGCAATGCTCCGGCTCTTTGAGAAGATTCCGCTCGATGACCTGATTCTTTCTGCGTTTCCCAATGCCGGCTATCCGAAATACCACGACGGACGTTATCTTTATTACACGACGCCGGAATACTTCGCTCACACGGCGCGGGACCTCGCGGAGCAAGGCGCCAGGCTGATTGGCGGCTGCTGCGGCATCGGCCCTGAACACATCGCAGCGATGGTCCAGGCGCTTCGCGAAGTGCAGCCGGCAACGACCAAGATCGTCGTGCAGGAGCGGGTTTCCGTTCGGCAGATTCGCGAGGAAACTGCGACTGAACCGGCGTGTCCGACGATCCTGGAAAAAATTGCGCAGGGCAAAACGGTCATAGTGACGGAACTCGATCCGCCGAAGACGCTCGATCTGGAAAAGTTTTTTGCCGGAGCAAAGGCGCTGACTGATGCGGGCACGGACGCGATCACCCTGGCGGACAATTCACTCGCGATCTTGCGCGTGAGCAATCTGGCCGTGGGTGCGATGTTAAAACAGCGGCTAAACATCGACCCGCTACTTCACCTGAGCTGCCGCGACAAAAACCTGCTTGGACTGCAAAGCGAATTGATGGGGATGGCCGCGCTCGGCATTCGTCACGTGCTGCCGCTGACCGGCGATCCGGCGAAGGTCGGCGATCATCCCGGCGCGGCATCGGTTTATGACGTGAGCTCGATCGAGCTGATCAAGATCACCGCGCGGCTGAATGAGGGTTTTAATTACGTGGGAAAGTCCATCAAACGCGCGGGTGGCTTTGTCATCGGCTGCACCTTCAACCCGAACGCGAGAAACCTCGACGCGCAGGTTTCGCGCCTCGAGCGCAAAGTCGCCGCAGGCGCGCAATACGTGATGACGCAGCCGGTGTTCGATGCCCGGCTTGTCCTGGAAATGCAAAAGCGCACGCAGCATCTCGGCGTGCCGATTCTCACCGGCGTCTGGCCTCTCCTAAATGGGCGACAAGCCGAGTTCCTCCACAACGAAGTCCCCGGGATCGTCATCCCGGAAAACGTGCGCGCGGAAATGGCGGGCATGGAAGGAGCGGATGGCCGGAAGCGCGGCATCGCCATCGCTCAGGAAGTTTGTCGCGCGGTGCTGGATTCTTTTCCCGGGGTCTACCTGATCACGCCGTTCTTGAACTACGACACCACCGTGGAACTCACGCAGTTCGTCCGCAGCCGGTAAAGGAACCGCGACCAAAAGATCGAATGTCAAAGATCTCGCGGGCGCTGGCTTATCAAATCGGCGGGCTGATCCTGGCTGCACTGGCCGTAAGCTGGCTGGCCCATCACTTCAATCTCGTGGGCGCGGTGGAACGCGCGCAGCAGAGGATTGGACAGATGGAATGGTGGAGCGCCGTCTTTTACCCACTCTTGATCGCGGGCTGCAATCTGCTCCTGCTCCCTGGCGGCGTCCTCGCGCTCGGCAGCGGATTGTTCTTCGGCTTGTGGTGGGGGTTTTTTCTGGTGCTGGTTGGTCACCTGGCGGGCGCGGCGGCGGCGTTCTGGATCAGCCGGGCGCTTGGCCGGCAATGGGTCGAGCGGAAGATCTTTCGCTATCGAAAGTGGATGCTGCTCGACGAAGCGATCACGCGGGAGGGCTGGAAGATCATTTTTTTGAGCCAGGTCCACCCGCTCTTTCCGACGAGTTTCATGAACTACCTTTACGGCGTGACGCGCATTCCATTTTCAACCTGCATGTTGTGGATTGCGGTTGGGCAGGCGCCGGGCCTGTTCTTGTATTGCTATCTCGGCACTCTGGCGCAGCTCGGTATGAAACTGGCCCGCCGGGAGACTCATCCGGCCATGCACGAATACCTTGTCTGGTTCGGCGGGCTGGCAGTGACCGCCGTCGTGTCTTTCGCGCTCGGACGCATCGCCTTGAAACTGCTCGCGGAGGCCGAGGAAAAATCGACCCCGGCAAAGGAACCAATCGACGCCCTGGCGAACTCCGAGCGCTAACTGCTCAATCCGTAAACGGGAAACGGCCGGCTGCTCAGGCCAGCGCGGCGAGCTGCTTGTTGAGCCGGCTCTTATGCCGATTCGCTGCGTTACGATGCACGCGGCCCGTCTTCACCGCCTTGTCCAAAGCCGAAACAATCTTCTGAATCTCCGCCGTCGCAGTTTCCTTGTTCTTCGCCGAAATTTCGGCGCGCGTTTTTTTCAACTGAGATTTGATGGAAGTGAGCGCACGCTTGTTGATGAGCGTCCGGCGGGTAGTTTGGCGGGCGCGTTTGGCAGCGGATTTTGTGTTGGCCATAAATCGGTGGAAGGGCGTGAAAAATAGCGGCGCGACTCGATATGTCAACGCTGCAAAGCCGTCCTAATTTCGCTTGGCAATCTCGCACTCGGTTCATACCGTGCGCGCTTCCATGAAAAAATGGGTCGTCGTTTTCCTCCTCCTTCTGCTCTGCGAGCCATTCGCTCGCGCACAGTTCGGGAGCTTCGGCGACGTGCCGATCGAGATTAACTCCGACAGCACGCAATTTATCGGTGGCGTCGCGATCGCAGAAGGGCACGTCATCGTGCAATACGGCACCGTCACAATTTACTGCGACTACGGGGAATACAACCCGGAGACGCGGGATGTGCTCGTGCGCGGGAATGTCCGCATCTATCGGGAAGGACGCCTCTTTATCGGCGAACGCGCCGTTTACAATCTCGAAACAAAACAGTTGCATGCCGCGGATTTCAGCGGCGACTTTCATCCTTTTCGTTTCTCGGCCGACTCAGTCACTTCACTGGGTGGAAACGCCTTCAAAGCGCGGCAGGCGCTTTTTACGACCAGCGATTCCTCAAAGCCGGACTACCGCATCCAGGCGCGAACCGTGCGCATCTATCCGAAAGACCGGATCATTTTTGTCAATGCAACGTTATACATAGGTCAGACGCCAGTCTTCTGGTGGCCTTATCTTTTTCAGTCTTTGAAAAAGGATGAAAGCTTCACGGTCCTGCCTGGTTATCGCAGCGCATGGGGTGCCTTTCTACTCACCAAGACCACTTTCCCCATTGGCGAGAATTGGTCCGGTAAGTTGCTGGTTGATTTGCGGGCGACGCGCGGCCTGGCGATCGGTCTCGACTCAGACTTCAAATACGGCATGGACGACCGAAGCTGGGGCCGCTTTCGCTCCTACTACGCTGATGACAACCAACCAAGCACCAACCGGACGGGTCTCGGGCGGGAACCGGTCGATTCCGATCGCTACCGCGTCTCGCTGCAGAGCAAGCTTTTCATCACCGACGACATCTACGCGAACATTGACTTCAATAAGATGAGCGATCGGCGGATCATGGAGGATTTTCTGCCGAACGAATTCCGACTCGACCCGCAGCCTGACAACGTTTTCTCGCTCACCAAATGGGACGATAACTACACGGCATCCTTGATCGTTCGCAAACAACTCAACAATTTCTTCGATGCGACCGAGCGGTTGCCGGAGTTTGTTTTGGATATCAAACGCCACCCGTTTTTCGAATCACCGGTGTTCTATGAGAGCGAGTCGGGCGTGGCGCTCTTAAAGCGTAACTTTGCCAAAGGGTCAGCCTTTCCCGACTATCGCACCACGCGAGTTGATTCCTTCCACGAGTTTACGCTGCCCATGATCTACGGAGGCTGGCTCTCGATCATCCCCCGCTTCGGACTGCGCGGTGATTACTACTCGAGCAGCGGGCACTTTGACACGGAGATTCAGGAGACCACGATCGAGAACATCCTGCCCGATAACACGCGCGTGAAAAGCACTTCCCTGACGACAAAGAACGAGCTCAAGGGTGGCAGTGCGGTATTCCGGGGCGTGGTGGACGGTGGACTGGAAGCTTCGTTTAAATTCTCGCGGGAATGGAACGAAGTAGAATCGCGAAGATGGGGACTTGATGGTCTTCGACACGTGGTGCAGCCATACGCGGACATGTCGCTAGCCTGGGCCAGCCGTAGCCCGAACGACATCCTGCAATTTGACCGCTTTCAGCGTTCCACGCAATTGCCCGTCTTCGACTTCCCGGAATTCACCAGCATTGATGCGATCGATGATTGGGCAATCTTGAGACTGGGCGTCCGTAACCGCCTCCAGACCAAACGCGACAACAACACGTTGAACTGGTTTGAGATGGATACCTTTGTCGACGTCAATTTTGAAAGACCGGAATTCCCTGATTCCACAATGCGTGAAGGTCCGCTTTCCAATCTCTACAACCGACTCCGATGGACACCCTTGCCCTGGGTCTCGTTGTTGATCGATTCCCAAGTGCCGACCAATTCGAAGGGTTTTACCGAAGTGAACTCGGTTCTGAGTTTCATGGTCAATGCTGATCTCCGCCTGGATTTCGGACATCGCTACATGAACGAAAATCCTTTCTTTCAAAACAGCAGCCTCATCAGTGTCGGAGGCTACTATCATATCTCCGACAACTGGGGAATCAGCGTGCGCGAGGAGTATGAGGCCGCTGACAGCACTCTCGAATCGCAAACTTATCAGCTTCATCGAGACCTCAGCAGCTGGGTGGCCGCACTGGGTTTCGTGGTGCGCGACAATCGACGCACGCAGGAGTTTGGCCTCCTGCTTAGCTTCACGCTGAAAGATGTGCCCGCGGTCAGCCTGCCATTGAACTTTGATCCAGAGGGACTCGCCGGCTCCAGTAAAGGAAAGTAACTCACCATCTCTATTCACTTATGAACCTATGCATCATCGGCTCCGGCTATGTTGGTCTCGTCAGCGGCGCTTGTTTCGCGGAAGTCGGGCACAACGTCATCTGTGTTGATAACGATCAGCGAAAGGTGGACGCGCTCTTGGCGGGTAAAATTCCCATTTATGAACCGGGACTGGAGGAGCTCGTCCATCGCCACGTCGCCGCGAAACGTCTCCATTTCACCAACAGCATCGAAGAAGGCGTTGATAACTCGGAGGTGATCTTCATCGCAGTCCCTACGCCGCCCCAGCCCGATGGGAGTGTCGATCTCAGCTATATCGAAAAGGTTGCGCGTGAAATTGCGGGAGTGCTCAAGGATTATCGAGTGATCGTGGACAAGAGCACTGTGCCCGTGAAAACGGGGGAGAAGGTGACTGATACCATCAAACGCTACAATCGGCAGCGTGCCGAGTTTGACGTCGTGAGTAATCCTGAGTTTCTGCGGGAAGGGTGCGCGGTGGCCGATTTGATGGCGCCTGATCGGATCGTGATTGGCGGCAACAGCGACCGCGCTCTCGCGCTGATGAAGAAGGTTTATGAACCTTTTAACGCACCGATTCTTGTCACTGACATTAACAGTGCCGAACTCATCAAGCACGCGGCGAACTCCTTCTTGGCGCTTAAAATATCCTATATCAACGCTGTGTCTGCCATCTGTGAAGCGAGCGGCGCGGACGTCGAGAAAGTAGCGGACGGGATTGGCATGGACCGCCGCATCGGCCGGAACTTCCTGAACGCCGGCCTCGGCTATGGGGGATCCTGTTTTCCAAAGGACATTGCTGCCTTTATTGCTATCAGTGAGGATCTTGGAGTTCCTTTTACTCTTTTAAAGGAGGTGCAGAGAATCAATCGCGATCAAAAGGATCGATTCTTGAAAAGCATGCGTGATGCGCTTTGGGTGCTGCGTGACAAGAAGATTGCCGTCTGGGGTTTGACTTTCAAGCCGGACACAGACGACGTCCGTTGCTCCGTCGCCATTGATATCGTCAACGATCTTGTGAAGGAGGGCGCCACCGTCTCCGCTTACGATCCGAAGGGAATGGAGAAAGCGACCGAGTTCAAGCTGGTCCCTGACACGATGAGACTGGTTGATTCACCGCTCGCCGCAGTTGAAGGCGCCGAGGCGCTGGTCATCGCGACGGAGTGGAAAGAGTTTGCCAATGTGAATCTTGAAGAGGTGAAAGCTCGCATGGCCACCCCCTTGATGTTCGACGGTCGAAACTTGTTCGATCCTGCCACAGTCGAGAGCTTCGGCTTTACCTACAAAGGCATCGGACGTCGTTCCTCAAGCACGTAGCTGCCCCGCTGCTGAATGACTCAGCAGTTACAATTGATGCAAGCTGCAGCGCACTTGCACAAATCCCATCACTTCCAGCAGGTCGTCCACGTGGAACGGCTTGCACAAGATGGTTCCGTTTACTTGCTTGATGAAATCGTTGACCCTCGGATTGCCCCGCATGCCTGTGATGAAAATGAACCGCGGGCAAAGGTGTGGCCGGAGACGTTGCACGGCGCGGTAGAACATGTCACCCGGCAGCTTCGGCATCATCATGTCGCAAATGACCAACTCGAAGTCGCTTGCCATCACTTCCCTCACGCCATCGGCCCCGTTTCGCACACACACAACCTCAAAAAAGTGACTCTCCAGGAAAATCTTGAGGACCTCGCTGAATTGCGCATCGTCTTCAAGCAGAAGAATCTTCTTGGTCGTGACTCCGGAATAGTTTTCCGGCAGTTGAATTCGCTTGGCGGCAGGTTCCATTTGTTTTTCCAGACCCCGCCAATCAAGCAGGGGGTGTGCCAGCAATTTGTCGGTTTCGCCCTAGCAAATTGAAAACTCGAAACGGCAAAGTGTCCCTGTTTACGGCGACCGCAATCGTCGTGGCAAATATGATCGGGACCGGCGTCTTCACGAGTTTGGGATTCCAGGTTGAGAAGCTTCCTTCCCCGTTCACGCTCGTCTTGCTCTGGTTTGTCGGCGGAATAGTTGCGCTCTGCGGAGCTCTTTGTTATGCGGAGCTGGCGGCCGCGATGCCTCGCTCGGGAGGGGAATATCATTTTCTCTCCCGGATCTTTCATCCGGCGGTTGGCTTTCTTGCCGGTTGGACATCTGCCACCGTCGGCTTTGCCGCCCCAGTAGCCCTGGCCGCCATGGCCTTTGGCACCTATTTCAAGGTGATTGTTCCTTTATCGCCACTCGGCACTTCTTTGGGAATCGTGTGGGCGGTGTCATTCATTCACCTGCGCAATTTGAATCTTGGCAGCACATTTCAGAATGGATGGACCGTGCTGAAAATCGCCCTGATTCTCGGGTTCATCGCTTCAGGACTCTTGCTCGGACAGCGCAGCGGGATCTCCTTCCAACCCGGCTTCCACGACCTTCAGAACACCGGGAGCTCCGCGTTTGCGATCAGCCTGGTCTATGTGATGTATTCATACTCCGGCTGGAATGCTTCCACCTATATCGCAAGCGAGATAGATGACCCGCAAAGAAATATCCCACGGTCACTTCTTATTGGCACTTTTCTCGTGACCGGACTCTATGTGGCTCTCAATGCCATTTTTCTTTTCACGACACCGTTGCCCTTGCTTTCCGGGAGACTCGAAGTGGGGCTCATTGCTGGTGAATCCATCTTTGGGATTACCGGGTCTCGCCTCGTTTCGGGACTCATCTGTTTGGGACTAATCTCGTCGATCAGTGCCATGGCGTGGATTGGTCCCCGCGTCGCAATGGTAATGGGAGAAGACTTCGGGGCATTAAGAGTATTCGCTGTTAAAACTCGGAGTGGCATTCCTGCAGTCGCCATCGCATTTCAACTCGCCGTCACAACTCTACTTTTGTTAACGTCCACTTTCGAGTCAGTGCTGATCTACATTCAACTTAGCCTTATTTTCTGTTCGTTTCTCACGGTGCTCGGCGTGATAGTCCTTCGCTTCGGACAGCCCGATCTCGAAAGACCCTATCGCACCTGGGGTTACCCGATTACTCCATTGATCTTCCTCATCGTAAGCCTCTTCATGATGCTTTATATCTTCCGTGAACACCCGCTTCAATCGATGGTAGGGCTTGGAATGATGTGTGTCGGACTGCTTCTCTACTTTGCCGCTTCAAAACCACAGCAATACATCGCTTCAAAATGAAACGAATCCTTTTCCATGTGTGCATTTGGGTGGGAGTCACCGCACCGCTCCGTGCCGAGAATATCAGGTATCAGGAAACCGCTCGATTTCTGGCGGGGATGCCCGTGGCCGGCCCGCTGCAACCGCTGGAGTCCGACGCGGGGTGGATTCAGCATGCCAGATTCTTCGATGATGCATGGGCGAAACTGGAGCGGCGTCAACTCGCACCCATTCGAAGCTGGTCAGCCGACTATCTGCGCGAAGCTTACAATAGCCGGCGGCCAGTTTTCTACACCTTCAGTGGGCCCGATTTCCTCTACGTTCACTCTTTCTTTCCAAACAGCGATAATTACGTCCTTTGCGGAATCGAGCCAGTCGGATCCCTGCCGGACATTCGGCGTATCCCGGAGAGCATGATTGCGCCAACGCTCCAGAATATCGAAGCGTCGGTAAACTCGATTTTAAACTACAGTTTCTTTATCACCAAGGAGATGCGGGTGAACCTTCAAAACGGACCAGTCAATGGCACATTGCCTATTCTCTACGTGTTTCTGGCTCGGATGAATTGCACGATTCGGGATGTGGAGTTGATTAAGAGCGGGGTGAGAATTGCTTTCTCAAGCGACGGCTCTTCGTCAGTCCAAAACCTTTATTACTTCAGCACCGACCTCTCAAACGGCGCGGCGAATGGCTCATTCTTCAAGTTCTG
>JAXDQV010000290.1:0-12586 GCA_034667645.1 Chthoniobacter sp. | reverse complement strand
CGTGCGATCTCGCGCGCGATCTGCGCCTGATCCATTGCCTGCGGATGCGAGAGCCCGCGGAATTGCGTGAAGAGAAAGATGCAAGAGACCGCGGTGATTGCCACGAGCAGCAGAATGAGCCGCATCCGGCTGACCCAACGACCCTCTTCCAGCGCGTGAACGAATCCCTGGACGGATGTTTCAGTAGCCATACGGGAAAGGCGGTTGGCCGTCTGGCGTCCGGGTGTTCTTCATCATGCTTCAGTTTGTTTCATCGCCTTTAGTTTTCGGTGCAGGGTGCGGCGGCTGATCCCCAGCTTCTGCGCGGCCCTGGTCACATTGCCCCCACATTCGTCGAGGGCGCGCATCATGAGACGGTGCTCCGTTTCGTGCAAATTCAAATGCTGGCCTTGCTGGACGAGAAAGCGCGCGCTCGCCGCGGCGTTTGGCGGCAGGGTTTGCCGGAGATTCATCGGGAGATCGCGCATGGAGATTTTCGGGCCGGTCGCCATCACGACGCCATGCTCGATCGCGGTGCGCAGTTCGCGCACGTTTCCCGGCCAGTTGTAGGCGAGAATCGTATTCATCGCCTCGCTCGTCAGCTCGCGGAATGGCTTTTCGTTCTCCTTTGCGAAGTTCTTCAAAAAAGTGGCCACGAGCAGCGGGATGTCCTCCTTGCGTTCGCGCAGCGGCGGCAGCGTGAGCTTGATCACATTCAACCGGTAAAACAGGTCGTCGCGGAAATTCCCCTCCGCCACCATTTTTTCGAGGTTCTTGTTTGTCGCCGCGATGAGCCGCACATCCGCTTTCAGCGAACTATTCCCGCCCACGCGCTCGAACTCCCGCTCGCCGAGCACGCGCAGCAATTTCACTTGCGTGCTCGCATCGATCTCGCCGATTTCATCGAGGAATATCGTGCCGCCGTTGGCCTGCTCGAACCGTCCGACCCGCCGCTCCATCGCACCCGTGAACGCGCCGCGCTCGTGGCCAAACAACTCGCTCTCGAGCAATTGCGGCGAGAGCGCCGCACAATGAACGGCGACGAATTTCGCCTTCGCGCGATTGCTCAAATTATGGATCGCATGCGCGACCAGCTCCTTGCCCGTGCCGCTTTCCCCTTCGATGAGCACCGTCGCGCGCACGGGCGCGATTTGCTTGATCGTCTCGAAAATCTCCAGCATCGCCGGTGATTCGCCGATGATGTTTTCCACGCCGAAGCGCTTTTCCACCTGCTGTCGCAGATCGCGCACCTCGGTTTCCGTCTCGCGGCCCCGCAGCGCCCGCTGGATCAGGATTTCCAGCCGGTCGATGTTGATCGGCTTCGTCACAAAATCATAAGCGCCGTGCTTCATCGCCTCGACCGCCGTATCCACGCTGCCGTAGGCCGTCATCATGATGCAGATCGGCGGGTGCGGCAGTTTGAGCGCGCGGTCGGTCAATTTCATCCCGTCGTCCCCTCCGAGCCGGAGATCGGTGACCATGAGCTGCACATTCTCGCTTTCCAAGACGTTGACCGCCCCGCCCATGTCAGCCGCGACGTAAACGTCGAACTTTTCCTCCAGCGCCGCGCGCAGGCCGTCGCGCGTGTGCTTTTCGTCATCGACGATGAGGATGGTCGGGTTCACGCGCGCAACATGCCGAAAGTCGGCGCGGGATAAAGCGCAATGCGCGTCATGGCTGCGGCGCCGGTGAGGAAAACGACATCGTCACCGGTTTCTTTTTGTATTGGAACGTCGAGCGCAGTTCGAAGCCGGCCGCGGTCTCGACATAAGTGAAAGGATGGCCGGTCGTCGGATCGAGATACGTTCCGATTTGATCCGCACCGCTTTGCATTACGGTCAAGCCCGCCGCGAGCATCGAGCGATTCACAGAATCAGCGCGATAGCGTTCGCGCATCGTCTCTAAAGTCGGCAGGGACATC
Source organism: Chthoniobacter sp. (assembly GCA_034667645.1). Lineage (GTDB taxonomy): Bacteria > Verrucomicrobiota > Verrucomicrobiia > Chthoniobacterales > Chthoniobacteraceae > JAJPJG01. Next base: position 10,686 of record JAXDQV010000290.1, on the reverse strand, counting down.
GCGGCGAAAGGCCGGGACTTGCCTTCTTCGCTGACTTGCGTCCACCACGCCTTGAACTCCGCGTCCGGCAGCGCAGCCTTTTGCGCAAAAGTTTTTTCCGTTTGCGCCAGCCATTCGGATTGCGCGGAGATGTCCCGGGTAGATGCTTCGAGATTGGGCGAATCGTTTCCTGTCAGGTTCGGCATGTTCGCGATTGCTTTCAAAGCCTTTTTGCGCGTATCCGGATTCGAAAGCGCCTTGGCCATCGAGCTTGGATAGGAGTCCGCTTCCCTGCTGATGGACGTGACGAAGTCGCTCGCACTCGCGGGCGAGCTCAGCATTTCGATTGACTGCGAAAACGCCTCGGGTGTGAGCGATGCTGCGTTGCCGCGAATCAAATCGACCGCGCCGACCGCAAGCGAAGTTTCGACCAGAAACCCGATCATCGCGTCGGTGCCAATGCTGTGCCCAAGTTGCGCCCTCGCTAAAAGATCATCGACCGCTCTTTCGGGCTCGGAAGGAAATAAATACGCTGCATCCCAAAGCGCGAGCCGCCCGAGCTTCCACACCGGCAGGATATGCGGCAGAGGTTTGTCAAAGCGGAGTTCACCGATTCCCCAGTCCACATACGCCGCATCCTTTGCCTGCCGCAGCAGATCCATGATCGGCCGGATTTTTTCAAAAAGCCCCGCCGCTTTTTCCGCATCCACTTCGTCGCGCGGATGGGCGAGCATGTTTTTTTCTTCCTCAGTCAACGCGTTGAACAACTCGAAGGCCTGCTTGTAAAAGTCCGCGGCATTTTCGCCGGGCGGTTGCGAAGGAGCGGCGACAGCGCGGGGTTGTGCTTGTTCCTGATCAGGCCGTGGTGTCACGGAACTGCGCGCCGCGGGAAGTGCGTCCGGAGCGACCGCTTTTTGTCGCGCGACAAAGTTCGTGTCCGTTTTCCACAAGCACCAAAGGACCAGCGCCAGCAGCGTGATGATCGCCGCCGACCAAAACGCCAGCCGCCGCACCGGCGCGTCGTGCATCGTGGAATTCACGCGGGAAACATGGCCAAAGTCGCACCGGGACTCAACCTTCTCCGCCACTTGGGACTGCGACTTGCCGCTTGACCGCTGCCAGCCGCGACAGAAGTGTGCAGGCCGTGACCGGAGCCGCTGTCCCACGATCCAAAACTCTGCCTGCTCCGGCTGAAAGCTGGCACGAAATTTACGGGTTGGATGGCGCGCCGAAGCCCGCTTACGCGCGCTTGATCGCTTACTTAAAAGCGCGCAAACCCTCCGAGCTGCAGGCGCTTGATGAGCGAATGGAAGCGACGCTCCGGGAAATGGGCGTGACCTTCGGGCGCGGCGATCAGCCGTGGATTTGCGATTTGCTTCCCCACATTTTCGAGGCGGAGGAATGGCAAACGATCAGCAAGGGGGTGAAACAGCGGGTGCGCGCCTTCGACCGGTTTTTGCACGACGTTTACGGCGCGCGTCGCATCCTGCGGGACGGTGTCGTGCCGATTTATCCGGTGCTCGGCAGTCCGCATTATCAAAATGCGCTCATCGGCCTGCCACGGTGCGGGGATCACTTTTTGCATCTGAGCGGGACGTGCCTGACGCGGGACCAGCGCGGCACGCTGATGGTGAAACACCACTATTTTTCCCGCGCCTCCGGCCTTGCTTACATGATGCAAAACCGGCGCGCGCTCGCCCGCGTGTTGCCGGAGTTGTTCGAGGAAACGGCGGTGCGTTCTTTTGCCGACGCGCCGCTCGCGATCATGGAAAGTCTGCGTGGCGCCGCGCCGACGAAGGCTGCAGACGCGTCCGTGGTGCTGCTTTCGCCCGGCGTCGAGAGCCCGGTTTATTCGGCGCACAGTTTTCTGGCCCGGCGCATGGGCATCCCGCTGGTGCAGGGCGGAGACCTCGTCGTTTTGCACGATTGCGTTTATCTGAAAACGGTCGAGGGACTGAAAAAAGTGGACGTGATTTACAATCGCGTTCTCGATGCATGGCTCGACTCGCTCGTGCTCCGGCGCGATTCGCGGCACGGCGTTCCCGGCCTGGTGCATTGTCTGCGCAAAGGCACCGTCGCGCTCGTCAACGGCATTGGCAGCGACCTGGCCGATGATCGCAGCCTGCTCTGCTTCTCGTCGCAGATCATCCGCTATTATCTGAACGAAGATCCGATCCTGCCGACGGTGTCGACTTTCTGGCTGGGCGACATTGATCAACGCGAGATGGTGCTCGATCAGCCCGAGGCGTATTGCATCCGGCGCATTTTTGGCAACGATCTCGCGGGCAGCGACACTAGTGACGTGGCGGCCGTGCGCAAACACGCCAGCCATTTCATCGCACAACCCCGCGAGCAGGGCGCCATCAGTGCGCGCGGTCCGAACATGAAGGAAATGGTCCTGAACCAGGATCACATCGTTTACTCGCTGCGGAGCGGCGACAGATTCGAGATTTTCCCCGGCGCGTTAACCCGGATTTTTTTGCAGCAGGAGTGTGGCGCGAGCTGGATCAGCAAGGACACCTGGGTGCTGGGCGAAAACCCGGAGCCGCCGAGCCGCGTGCGCCGGCTCCACGCCGAAACGCACGCGACGCGGCAGGTGACCAGCCGCGTCGCGGACTCGTTTTACTGGCTCGGCCGCTACTTGGAGCGCGCATCGCACCAGGCGTATTTGATCCAGGTCATCGAGACGCTGGAGACGGAGGAACTCAACTCCGCGGAGCGGAAACTGTATCGCCCGATGTGGAACCGCCTGCTCCCGCCGCTCGAGAAAAGTGCGGGCGAAAGCCGGCGCAGCATCACCAATCGACTCGACCGTTATCGGCTCGTGCTTTTGCCCGAGCCGGGCACTGTCGCGTCCATGCTGCGGCGCGCGGTCATCAACGCGGGCTCGCTCCAGGAATGTCTCAGCCCGGAAGCCTGGGCGACGTTGTCCGATCTGCGGTCGCGTTTCCAGCGCACGCGCTACAAGGAAAAAATCACCGACCAGGAATGCGCGCGCACCGCCCGTCGCCTGAGCGACACGGCCACGCGACTGATTCCCCAGTTCTTCGCGATCGCCGCGAACACGATGCTCGCCGACGACGGCTGGCGTTTTTGCGAGACCGGGCAAATGCTCGAGCGCGCCGTGATCACCGCCAATTCCGTCGTCTCCATCAGCAAGACTTTCGCCGAAGCGAGCGAGATCGAGCTCTCGGCCTTTCTGCGACTGCTCGGCACCCGCGACGCCTATCGCCGCGTCTATCAGATGCGCGCCGAGCCGGTCGCAGTCCTCGAGTTTTTGTGGCAAAACGCGCAGGCGCCGCGCTCGGTGACGCGCTGCCTGCATCGGTGCGCGACGTTGCTGCGTGAAAGCGCGGCGGCCGACACGCCGGGGACTCGGCATTCGCTCGGCGCGATCGACGAGCTGACCTCGAAGATCGAACAGGTAAACTGGGCGCCGCTGGTTGCAGCGCCTGCCGCAGCGGTCGCTGCGCCGTTTGAGAACGCGAACGGCACGCTGATCAGCGCGGTTCTGAATGACCTGATCAACGCGACGATGAACATTCACAACGCGATCTCCGACGGCTTTCTGAGTCATCAAACGTCCATCACGCAAGGCGTGCAGGGGGAACTGGCGGGCGTTTAAGACCAATGGCCACCCAACTGGAACCGCCGCCGGAAAGTTCGAGCGCCCCGCCCTTGCCGGCGAAGGAATTGGAATTCGAGATCACCCACACCACGCTCTATCGCTACGGGCATCCGGCGGCGGAAGCTTACGGTGAGGCGCGGCTCACCCCGCCCAGCCTGCCGGCGCAAACGGTTGTCAAACACGCGTTGATGCTCGATCCGGAAACGCAGACGTCTCAATATGTGGATCACTACGGAAACGTCGTTGATTTTTTCTCGCTTCCCTACCGTCACAAAAAGCTGATCGTCCGCAATGAAATGATCGTGCAGACGCGTCCGCCCGCACGCCCCGCTGAGAGCCTCGAGCTGACGATCGGCGAGGCGCGGCAGATTTTTTCCTCCGCCCTCACGGATATTTTCGACTACCTGCAGCCGACGGAAATCGTCGAGATCGGCAGCGATGCGGTGCAGTGGGCGCGCAGGTTTTTGCCGCTGAAAATGTCGCTCGCGGAAGCGCTGCCGCGCCTCAACGAGGCGATCCATGACTCGTTCGATTACAAGAAAGGGGAAACAGACAACTCGACGACGCTTTCGGCAATCTGGAAGCAGCGCAAAGGCGTTTGCCAGGACTTCGCACACGTCGCATTGAGCGTTTTGCGCACCGCAGGATTGCCCGCGCGCTACGTCTGCGGCTACATCGAGACCGATCCGCCCGCACCCGGCACCAAGGCGCTCACCGGCGCGGTGGCGACGCACGCGTGGATCGAAGTGCTCGTGCCCGGAATGACATGGGTCGCGCTGGATCCCACGAATCGGCAGTGGGTGAATGAGCGCTACGTCGCTGTTTCCTTCGGCCGTGACTCGCGCGATGCGACACCGCTGCGCGGCACCTTTAAAGGCTCGGGCGGACAACGCATGGATGTGAAGGTGGTCATGAAGCGGCGCGCCGCCAAAAAATGAAAATCGAAGTCCGATACCGCGCTCTTTATCGCTACGCCAGCCGCGTCAGTTTTTCGCCGCACACCTTTCGGCTTTTTCCGCGCGGGGATGCGAACGTGCTGATCGAAAAACGCGAATTCATCACGAATGCCGGCGCCGATGTGCAGGATCGCCGCGACCTATTCGACAACCCGATCGCGTTTTGCTTTTACCCAAAACCGGGCCGCGACTTGCGCGCAAAACTGACTTTGCGTCTCCACTTGCGGGAGCGGAACGCGTTTCACTTTTTACTCGACCCGCATGCGCTCGATTTCCCCTTTCGCTATCACGCCGGCGAGCAGCAGGTGCTCGCGCCTTTTCTCGATGCGAGCCGGGCGGTGCGCCTTCCGTTTTGGGACTTGAAGCGCCAGCCGACCGTGCCGGCGCTCGTGGAGCTCAACGAAGCGATTTACAAAAACGTCCGCTATGAGCGGCGGGAAGAGGGCGCGGCGCGTTCGCCTGCCGAGACGCTGGCGACGGGCGAGGGAGCCTGCCGCGATTTCGCCGTCCTGCTCGCCGAGACGCTGCGCGGCGTGGGGATCGCGGCGCGGCTCGCCAGCGGTTATTTGTGCGAGTTCGGCGAAAAGGAAAAGCGCGCAGCCGGTGCGATGCACGCGTGGACGGAAGCGTTTCTGCCCGGTGCGGGCTGGGTTGGGCTCGACCCGACGAACGGTGTTTTTTGCAATCATAACCATATCACCACGGCGGTCGGCCGAACGCCGGAGGAGATCGCGCCGATCACGGGCAGTTATTTTAATAAAACGCGCGTCGAGTCGGAAATGACCACGAAACTCGAACTCGTAAAATGCCGAAAGTAGCGTCGGAATCGCTGGCGGCGATTGCTGAAAAAGCGACCGCGCTTTTGCGCCGCCATCGCGTGCAGCTCACGCTCGGCGGCGAGCCAAGCTATGTGCCCGTGGAGCCCGAGGGAGCCGAGTGGAGCATCACCGCGCTGGGGCCGACCAAGCAGCGCTACGCCTACGCGCTGGCGGACGAGTTGATCCAATCTTCCATTCCGGGCGCCGTCGTCTTTTTCTCGCCGGGAAAGACCTATCCGGGCGAAGTAAATCCGCGCTGGGCGATTCATCTCGTCTGGAATCGCGACGGCCAGCCGCTCGCCCCGACGGGCGGAGAAATCACGAGCGCGAGTGAGATCCGGCGGAAGCTTTTACGGACCTTGAAAGTGCCGGATCATTGGATGCGCGCACGGGATGTGGCGAAACCCCGGCATGAAATCTGGGTGCTGCCGCTCGATCACAACGGGAAAAAATGGCGAAGTGAAAAATGGCCGCTGGGAAAGAAAATCGATTTGCTGGGAAGCGAGGGCCCGGCCGGTTTGCGGCTGCCGTTGCAACTGCTTCCGGAGAAAGTCGCAAAGCGGGCGCTGACACTCGAGTGGAAGGAAGGCGAGCTGCGCGTTTTTTTTCCACCCCTGCTGCAAGGCGCGTTTGCCAGTCTGCTTCAGTTGTTTAACGGTTGTGCCAACATTCGGTTCGAAGGTTACGTTCCGGGCGACGACGCGAATACATGGTCGAAACTTTCACTGACTCCCGACCCGGGTGTGCTCGAGGTCAATCTGCCCCCGTGCGCCGATGCGGTGGAGTATTTCCGATGGATGCAGGTGCTCGAAACCTGCGCAACGACAGTTGGCCTGCGTTCTTTCAAGCAGCGCAATGCCGATGAAACCTTCGGCACCGGTGGCGGCAATCATCTCCTTTTCGGCGGCCCGTCGCTCGACGCGAACGGCTTTTTCAAGCATCCGCGCTGGATCACTTCTATTTTGCGCTACTGGCAGCGGCATCCCTCACTCTCGTATATGTTCACGGGTGATTACGTGGGCTCCTCGTCGCAAGCGCCGCGACCGGACGAATCGGCGCGCGAGCTTTACGACCTGGAAATGGCGTATCGTTTTCTCGAAGCGCTGCCAGCCGGCAAAGACAACCGCTACCTCATCAGCGAGACGCTGCGGCATCTCCACACGGACGGCTCCGGTAACACCCACCGCAGCGAGATCTCTTTCGACAAATTCTGGAACGTGAGCTGGGAAGGTGGCTGCCGCGGGCTCATCGAGTTCCGCGCGGTCGAGACGATGCCCAACGCCGCCCAAATGTCGGCGGTCGCGGCTTTGTGGCAGGCGCTCGACGCGATGTTGTTCGAGAAAACATTCACACGTCCGCTCATCGATCACGGCGACCGGGTGCACGATTATTTTTTCCTGCCAAGCCCGTTGTGGAGCGACTTCGCGGAAGTGCTGCGCGATCTGCGCGAAGCTGGGTTCACCTTTGATGCCGAAGTATTCCGCGAAATCTGGCGCTGGCGTTTTCCCGGGATGCTCGCGTTCGAAAACGATGGGGCCCGGCTGGTGATCCGCAAGGCGCTCGAAAGCTGGCCATTGCTTTGTGAGACCCCGCTTGAAGGCGGATCGACGAGCCGCTTCGTCGATACTTCCATGGAACGCATCGAGTTTCTGGCGAACAAGAAATTCGCCGCGTGTCTTCGCATTTTTGCGCAAGGCTGTGAGTTGCCTCTCACTGAGTTTACACGAACAAGTTTTGGCGCAGGCCTTCGCTACCGTCGCACAGCCCTTCATCCCTCGCTGCACCCCGGCATCGCCCCGCACATGCCGCTCCACCTTTTACTAAAGCGAGGCACCAAAGAGTGGCACTACAAACTGGAGGCCGACCGTCGCGTTTTCCAGCCGACCCACAACCGCCCGCCGGAAGAACGTGGAAAATGCAAAAAGCTGAAGCCCGCACTGCTTACGAGCGATCTAAGGATCGAATGAATCCCACTGGCATTTGCCGACGGTGCGAAGGGTGATGTGGTGCCCTTTGAGAAGGGCCGAGGGTCCTTTCTCCAATCGCCTTCCACAAATTTCGACGGGCATTCTGGTGCGAATACAGTATTCTCCTGACGTGAACGGAAATTCCAAACCCGTGGGGTAGGCGAGATTTATGGGCAGAGACCTGACACTCGAAGATCATGCCGAAATCATGAAAGCTCTTCGTGCTCGCGATCGAATTAAAGCGACCCGTATTTATATTTCCATTACGGAGGCCGGGCTGGCGGAGGCGCAGCATTTTATCAAGGCACTCTCTGCCGACATGAAGGAAACAAAAATGCAGCGGGAAGCGCAACCGCTCTCAAAACGGCTGTGGTCCCGGGTTTTGAAGGGACGCAATAAGGACTAAAGGGAAAAATCAGCGTTTCTTACAAACGCAGCGACTGCGGAGGCAAGTTGTGACAGTAGGAGGTTAACAATCTGGCCGAGGCGGGCTCTTGATATGAGCACAAGTCCTGACCAACTCGAATCCCATACAGACTAACTCAAGTCCTTCTTTCACTGGAAGGATCGTCGCATTAACTGATCCGCTAACTCGTCTGCGAAAAAGCAGAACGCGGCAACCGCCCTTACTTCTTCTTCTTTTCGTCCTTCTTTTCCGGATGCGCCGGCGCGTCCACCGCGTTAATGTTGCCAGCGACATCACTCTGCATCCCGACGGTCACGTTCGCCATCATTCCAGTTTGCAAGTCCGCCGCAGTCGCTCTTTGACCGCGCACTTGGATTTGGGTTTGTGGCGAGATTTTAAATGTCTTTGTCGCATCGCCCTTGGTGATTGTAATTGATTCCGCGGATACGCTCGAAATCAGCGGGTCAAAATGTTCCGGCTTTTTCTTTTTCTTATCGCCCGCAACGGCTGAGGTGGGGTCAATAATTGCCAGCATGGCGAGCAGGATGACGATGAGGATGGGGAATTTCTTCATGCGGAGTTTTTATTCACAAGCAATCAGCGGGCGCAAGTCGCAAAGTTCGCGGAGAATCTGGACGGCGCAGCGCCCCGCCCCGCAACACTGCTCATCCAACCGCAATCTTTTCACACACTTTTGCAGATTAAACTGTTGTGAAAAGCTGACTAAAAGTTACTCTCCCGGCACTCATACCCCTGAGTTGCGCCCCAAAAAACATGGAAACACCCCAGATGTCTCATCGTCGCCCCCGTAATTCGCGCTCGGTTCCCGTGCGTCTTTTTTTAAGAATGCGGGTTCACCCCATTGTCTTAATGCTGGCGCTCGCGCAAATTGTGGCCGGCGGGGCCGCCATGGCAGCCAGTGGCACATGGACTGTTGATGCCGATGGCCTCTGGAGCGACCCGGCAAACTGGACTTCTTCGGTGATTGCGGATGGAACGGATAGCGTGGCAAATTTCAGCACAGTGGATATTACGGGCACGGCAGGCCAGACCCCCACGACAGTGACGGTAAAGTTGGATTCTCCACGGACTTCGGGGACGCTGATCTTTGGCGATACAGTTACGAGTTCTACTGCTGGCTGGATAGTAACCAACAGCGGCACCGCTGCCAATATATTGACATTAGCGTCGACCAGCGGCACTTCCGCGATCACGGTAAATGCGCTCGGCACTGGCAAAGAGGTAAATATCAGTGCGATTCTCGCTGGGATTTTAGGGTTTATCAAAAACGGCAATGGCACACTGGTGCTAAGCGCAAGCAATAGCATCAGCGGTCCCGTCTCAATAGCTGGGACAGGCAGCGTATTGAGATTGGACAGTGGCGGTGTTCTCAACGTGACATCGTTGACTCTGAGTGCGCCAGGTGCCAGCGGCACAAATCAGCTTCTCCTCAACGGCGGAATTCTCACCGCGACTGGAACGACCACCGTCAATCCCAGTTCTACCGCTGGCAGACTAACGGCAATTGTAATCAACTCGGGAAGTGCAGGTTTTAGTGCCGTGAGTATGGGAAACTCGAATGGCGGTTTGTTTAACATTAACGGAGGCAATGTGACCATGGCTTCCTATGACGGAGGGAGAGCGGCTGCCGCGCCTTACACTTTTACGCAGGGATTCGTCTTGACCGGCGGCACTGCCATAGTATCAGGGAGCACTACGGCGGGGAATGCCAACAACGGAAGCTCAATGTCGATTGAAGGTGGATCCTATACAGCACAAGGAGCCTTTGTCGTCGCTGCGAGCCCTCAGTCTAGCAACACTGCGTCGGTTCTCAGAGTGACTAATGGACGGTTTACCTCGACCGACACAACGACTGGGTTTGTTTTATCGAATAAATCCGCAGTCACCGGAACCGCAGTCTTCACCGGTGGTGTAAGCACTATAGATAAGCTGGATATGGTCATCAACGCCTCGGGCACGGGTAATGTGATTGTAAACGGCGGAAGTCTATATCTCGGAACGGGAGGTTGGGTGAAATCCAATTCCGGTGGCAAAAGCAACATTACCTTAACCTCTGGAACCATTGGCGCGAAAGCCAGTTGGTCGTCATCGCTGGCCATGTCAATTGGCACATCCGGCTCCGATAGCATCACCTTCAAGGCCGCTGATGAAAACAACGTTGCCGTAAGCGGCTCCAACGACATTGTCTTAAGCGGCTCGCTCTCTGGTTTGGGCAGTATCGTAAAAGCTGGAGCGGGATCACTCACCTTCAACGCGAGCAACACTTACAGCGGCTCAACCACCGTCAGTGGCGGCACTTTAATCGCGGGCACCAACGGTGCGCTCGGCGCAAGTGCCAGTGTCAGCGTGTTGACGAGCGCCACGAATTTGACCATCAGCACCGGCGTCACCAATGCCATCAGCGATAGTGCCACATTAACCCTCGCTGGCGGTGGCCTTCCTGGAGTGGCCGATCAAGGCTATCTGAACCTTCTGGGTGATGACACGGTCAACGGTCTGATCCTTGGGATTGCTCCCGCGGCTACTGGTTTCACTTATGGTTCAACGGCCAGTTCCGCACAGGTTAAAAACGACGAATACTTCAGTGGTCCGGGTATTCTTACGGTCGTCGCCGTCTCTGAGCCGGGCACATGGGCAATGCTGGCGGGAAGCGCCGGCGTGTTGGTTTGCTTCCGCCGTTTCCGAAAAAACCCGACCGCATCTCACTGAAGTTCGTGGTTGAGAAACCACTGCATCAGCGGCGGAGTGACTAAAAATGAGGGAGTCGCTCGATGTGGGAGGGTGTTGGGGTTCTGTTCCTCCATTCTATCGCGCCTTCGCTTATTAGAATGAAACCCGGGCGGGCCGCGGAATCCACTCGGTGGTAAAGACATCTTGCTGAGGCGTTCGTGGAAGAAAGGTCGCCACGGCA
>JAXDQV010000289.1:0-6373 GCA_034667645.1 Chthoniobacter sp. | reverse complement strand
TTTGGCCGATCGCGTTGACGTATCGGCCGCGTATCAACGCGTGGCCCAAGTTCATGTTCTCGCGTGTCATTGCGATCAGTGACCGAGGTAGATTCTCTCGATCATAACGAGGGCGAGCTTGGCGGTCGCATCGACATCCTCCTCGCAATAAGCCAGCAGCGCTTCCTGCTCCTGTCCCGTATACGGCCCATCTCGCATCGCCAGCGCGCGCATCTCCTCCTTTTCAGCCGCAGCCATCGCATCCAAGCCAAACCACCTGAGCGCATCGACGAGTCCGAATCCGGTGGGCCGTGGATGGCCGCACGTCAAAAGGCGAAATTCGGCATACAAGTCGATGTGATTGGGCGGTAGCTGCCAGCCAAGAGCGAGGCGGCACATTACTTCTGCCGCGCCGAAATACGTCACGACGAGGCTGTTGTCTCCGAGTGAATAGGGCGGCCCGCCCGCCCGCTGATTAGGCGGGCAGACGAGCCACTTGCGGACGAGTCGGGAGGTGCGGAGTTCGCGAGCAACGTAACAGAGTGGCGTCGGGCGCCAGCCGGGAGGCTGCGTGAACTCGAAATCCTCAACCCACACCTCATCGAAATGATCGACCCAGTCCATGATCGGCGCTCTTTTCCTTATTCGCCGCGGAGCGCTCGGAGCACCGGGTGATCTGGCGAATCGATGATGCGGCCGCGGAACGCGAGTTCGACCAACTTCGCGAAGTTCATGGCCGGCCATGTGGGCGCCGCCGTCTGGTTGATCGCAGCCATCACCTCGTACGCCCCCGCTTCGTGATTCGAGCGCAAGCGAATCCACTTCTCAACCGCGACCTGCACAGCGTCGTGAGCGCTGCGCGTCCAGCTGTTGTCGGCATTCGCGCGCAGCGGCCACATGAACGGCGTGCCGTTCCGCGTTACCGCCGTAACGAGAATGCGTGACGAAAAGGTCGGCTCGGAAACGAGTTCTTCATACAATTCACCGGCGATCAGATAAGTCTCCGACCCGCCGATGCCTTGTTCGATCACCCCAACTTCCAAGCGAAACTCTGGTTCTGGATGAACGCGGAAAAACGCGCCTTTCGGCGGCTTTCCGACGCGAACTGTCGTGATGATCGGCTGCGCATGCGCGTCCGACAAATCCTGCGGGACGCGAAATTTCCCGAGGTCGAAGCTGCTAAAATTTCCCCTCGGCAACTCGCCCTCGGTGGAATCCGCCGCGGAACTGGTATTCGTGCTGTTAATCATACAATCGTGTTTTCTCCGGTTAGGCGGTGAAGAATTTCGGATCGTAGCCCCAGATTTCCTTGAGCTCCGCGTCCGAGAGGGACTCGATTTCGGCTTCCAGCGCCGACTGCAAGTCCGGGTGTTCGTCGTCGCATGCCGCCCACGCGGCAGGGGAATGGATCTCGTTGCGGAGGTGCTGGCACTCGTCGAGAAGCGCGAGGAACGCTGGGCTCGAGTGGAGGTTGAGAAACGCGGCTTGCATCGCCGTGTCGAGTTCAGGGAGCAGCGTATCCGGGCTGTAAGCCCACGTGCTGAGGACGCGAACGAGGTTCTTGATTTCGAGCAGCGCCGGTGCGCAACGGTCGCGCAGTTGCGCGAGGTGCGTAAGCAGCATCACGGCTTTCGCCGCAGATACATCATCAATTTCAGGATCATCCATATTGCTTGGCTTCTTTCAATTTTTGTGTTGACAAAAACAGCGGTGCGACCACACGGCCGCCGTCACAGTCGTAATCAGACTGCGGCTGTTTGCGCTGATTGCTGAAAACCCAGCAATGCCGGGATTCGTGCCATCACGCGCTTACGGAGACTGAGTCCGCCGACGCGTGATCCACCGTGGTTTTGTGACCGGTGAACATTGGCCTCTGGTTTGATCTGTGTCTAAGTCCCTACTTACAGCGCACTTACAAAAGCTCCAACAATGTTCCGTTCCACCGCGAAAACCACTCATAGGGGGCTTCACGCGGGCCTCCGCGCAGACCCCTTGTCGGTGGGATTGTCATGTTGAGGCGGAGGATGCGGTTATGCTGCGTGCAAAATATCATTCGCTGTGCAACCGGTTTGTCTATGAAACCGGGTAAAATCCGAATTAAGGAGCAGCGGACGAAGGCACTCGAAAAAGAGCTCGCCGGAAATCTCCGTATGCTTCGCAAGCGTGCGAACATGCGTCAGTGCGACGCTGCTGCCGCGGCGGCAATAGGCAAGACCACTTACCAAGATTACGAAGTGGGCCGGCGAGGCAACATGAAACTCAACACACTAGTTAAGCTCGCCGAAGCATTTGAGGTTGAACCGGCGATGCTGCTTTTGGCACGCGACGAGCTGATCGACCGACTTGACCGGGGCTCTCGCACACCTCAGATGGAGCCGGATGGCACATTTAAGCTTTACTTACGAGTGAGCAAATCCGGTGTTACAGAAGAAGACATTCCTCCTGACGAGAGGCCACTGGCGCACAGGACAGCAACGCGCGCGTGGTTACGCGACCGGACCGCGAGTGGCTCGATCCTTGAAAACGATCGGAGCAATCGCGTTCCGGGTCTCGGGGGGCAAACTGCTTGGCGGCTGCCGAACGCGATTCGGGCGGGACTATGCAAAATGATCAAAGCCGCTGCGCTTCGCCTTGCGGGGTGTGGCGAGCGAACACAGCCGCCCGACGCGTGTTAAGGGGAGTTTCGGAAATTTCCGGCGCCATGCACGTTGCAGCTTTTCCGAATCACGCGGGGCGACAGCGAAAAGCAGCTCATAATCTTCGCCATCGCTCATCGCGCTTGGGATGGTGGTTCCTCGGCCGATCGGGAGCGAGGATTCGTCGATCTCAAATCCGACACCACTTGCGCTAGCTAGCCGGGGAAGATCTGCTCCGAGGCCATCGCTTAAATCCATCATCGCGTGAAGGCGGTAGTTCTTCGTCAGCCACTGCGCTTCCTTGAGCCGCGGCACGAAATCCAGATGCCGACCCGAGATCGAACCTCCCAGCCGTCCAGTGACGAAAAGTTCGTCCCCCGCTTTGCCGCCGCTGCGCAGAACACACCGTCCTTTTTTCACCTCGCCGGTCATCGCAATGGAAAGAAAAAGCGGCCCCGGCGAACGCGACGTTTCCCCGCCGACGATACCGACACCAAACCGCCGTGCACACTTGTTCAGGCCCGCGTAAATAGCCTTTAACTCTCGCACATCACTCTCCGCCGAAATCGCGACGGTAATCAGTGCATGGTGCGGCTCACCACCCATCGCCGCAATATCGCTCAGCGCACGCGCGAGCGCTTTCCAGCCGACGCGCCGACGATCTTCGTCTGGCCGGAAGTGGATGCCCTCGACCACGCAATCCGTTTTCAACAACTGCCAAACCCGATCCGAGCGCCGCCCGAGCACCGCACAATCGTCGCCCGCACCGACAATCACTTTCTTCCCGCGCGTCAAATCGCGCAGCAGTTCCGTGACGAGGCGGTCTTCGCCGTAGCCGCGCAGTTTCATCGGTCGGGAACACGTATGTTCCGAAGCACGTGCATTAGATTCTTCAAGAGCAGAGCTGTTCGTTTAAGCAGTCGTGAGTGCGGCGGCGAGCACGGACAGCCGTGGGCATTGCCGGCCCCTGAGATTTCCCCAGAGCAAGCCGGTAGTTAGAAGAGTTCACGTTGTGGTGGTCCCGATCGGCCTGGTGTCGCTCGGTCAACGAGGGTAAGGCGCCCCGGCTCGACGGCAATCTCCACCGTGTCGCCTTCACGGAAGCCAGCATCCGCCAACCACTTGCCCGAAAGCCGAATCTGCGGAACGGAGACTGCCAGGCCAGGCCGCGCCGTGTGCTGGAACAAGCGTCCAACGGTGATCTGTCGCCGCGTCTCGGCAATCGCCACGTAATGGAGCAGCCACTCGACAAGCTTTCCGTTTCTCATCTTGTTACCTAGCTGCGGACCGCCGGAACTTTCCGGGCGATGTCGGCGAGCGTTCCCCGAGTAAGTGCTAGAACGGCGTATCTATGCCGGCAGCCCGCCAGCTCAGCGAGAGCCAGTCTCCAATTCGGCAGAGGGTCTCTGCGCTGACGCGCTGGTTGCACGGTCCGGAAATCTCCCCAACCCCCCATTGGGAGCCTTCGCGCCGAAGCAGCAACGTTGCCCGCTCCGGGGCGAGCACGCGGTAGAAGTAAGCACCACCTGCCGCTACGTCCGGGGCGTAGGACGCGGCGCAGTGGTGCATCGTCCGGCCTTCGTCAAGCAGGGCACGCGGCTCGCATAGAGGAACGATCTGTTCCGTTCCCGGCAGCGGTGGCCCCGGAAAGTGGTAATGAAGAAGCTCATCCGTCTGCTCACAATTGATCCTCTCTACCAGCGAGTTGTGCGTGCGGTGGAGCTGCCGAAGCGACCAGAATCTAGCGTTCGTTGAATCGTCCATTTGGCGCAGCATCCTGAGCGTGTCGCCGAGCAGGCGCACATGCACTTCGCTGTCCTCGGTCGATGCTGCAGCGAGTTGGTGCAGGAAGCTCGGTGCGACGAAAGACCGCAGTCCAGAGCAGACGATTGTCATGACCGGTGCGCTGAGCACGGGCAGATGCAAGAGCGTCTTGTGAGCCTCGGGTTCACCGAGCCGTTGCCGTAATGAAAGCAGCCATGGCACGGCGCAGGCGCGCCTGTCGGTCTTGGCGAGGACCGCCACAGCGGAGTCGGTTGCCGGGAAGCCGAGCGCGCCGGCTACGTTCTTGCGCCGCCGCGCGACCAGTCGTCGTATCTGACGCATCGCTGTCTTGGAAGGCGAGCCCGTAAAGACCCAGCAGGTTGCCAGGCAGTAGGCCAGGGCTGGATTGGTGAGCAAGAGATCGAGCGCGCCTTCGCATCGGGCCAACATCGCTAAAACGTGCCACTGTCGGGCAGGAAACGCTTCCACCATTGACCTGACATCGTCGGGGACTTTGGCGAAATAATCAGTGGCCAGTTGCCGCTCCCGCAATCGGCGTTCGTGCAGCCACGCGTGCTCTTCGGGCACCTCTACCGGTGTTACTCGATTGACGGGGATCGTAACGAGAGTTTGTCCGGGCTGGAAGCGCTGCCTGGAATTCACCGCGGCCACTTGTCCATTAGCAAG
The DNA here is from genome assembly GCA_034667645.1 of Chthoniobacter sp. Classification (GTDB taxonomy): domain Bacteria; phylum Verrucomicrobiota; class Verrucomicrobiia; order Chthoniobacterales; family Chthoniobacteraceae; genus JAJPJG01. The sequence goes on along the minus strand of JAXDQV010000289.1, from coordinate 1,307 downwards.
ATCAAGATCAGGCCGCACGCGCGTCCACTGCCGTTGCGTGGCGCTGCGCGTCCAAGCCGCCATCTCCGGCCAGCCGCGAATTACGATCACCCGACTGCGGGAGAAGACGTAGAATTTCCCGTTCTTGACCGCGACACCGGGTCGGAAGGCGATCTGAGCGGGATCATCACGGTTCGACATGCTTCCATGAAAACACGGCTGACCAGCATGCCAAACGGCGCTACTTCTGGAGAAGTTGGTCCCAAGGGCACTTCAACGCTCTCCGGATTCGAACCAGTGTTGTGGCCAGAATGTTCAGCCGCCCGGCTTCAATTTTCTGCACGGTTCGAATATTTAGATCAACCAACTCGGCCAGTCTCTCCTGCGTCATGTCTTGTGCGATCCGCTCGCGTCGAACTCCCGCACCGAGGCGCAAAAGAGTGGATTGTTCGTCAGCGCGAAATGGCACGCCCTATTAGGGCGTTACACGCGAATTGACGGAACGGCTCAATGGGGCGTAAAAACGACAGCAAGCACCTGCGTGGAAACGCGAGCACAAGTATGATTGTGCGCTGTGTTTTAATTGTATAATGGACACCTACCTCTACCGGGACGGGCAACAACAAGGGCCGTTTAGTAAAGAAGATATTTCGGGAATGCTCGAGAGCGGAGAGATTACTTACGACGACCTGTTCTGGTGCGAAGGCATGGACGACTGGCAAAGGCTTGAGGCGCGCTATCTGACAGCAACTGAACTTAATCCGTCGCCGCAACGGTCGCTTCTTTCTATTCGGGAGGAACCTCAGGTGTCGCCATCTCATCTGGAGCCAACAATTGGATTTATTCTCGCTGCCGCTGCTCCATGTCTCACGTGGCTGGCGTTGCACTTAGAGATTTTCTGGCCAGCGTTGTGCGGATTTATCTGTGGAGCAGCCGGTTCCTATTTGCTCCTCGGCACCTACGTTCCGAACCCATCCGCCTTAGTAAAGTGGGGAGGCGCCTTCGTGTGTGGGTTATGGCTTTGCGGTATACCTGTGTTAGTAGTTGATTTCGCGAAATCGGGAGGAACTACGAAGACCGCGACTGCGTTAAGTTCCGCCGCCGCGCTCCAGAACCGCCCTCCGGTGGTCAGCACTTCTTCCCCTGTGCCATTGCGCCAGGTAACCCCACCGTCCACATCGCCGCAGAAGGAGACGGACGCTAATACCGCCTCGCAAATATATCAGCTTTCTGGTGAAGCAGCGCTCGCCGCCGGCCGTGCCTTTGTCGTTGGGACTTGGGCCTATACTGGCCAGGACATGAAGTTTCTCGGGCAGACGTATTGGGTT